>JBKPSZ010000001.1:0-30416 GCA_046735265.1 Acidobacteriota bacterium
GGTCAGGAAGGAGCAGCTGTCGTTCTGGCAGCCGTTGAAGTTGTCGTAGACGAGGATGACGGCGGTTGTCCGGCAGGACGCGTAGGGGTCGTCACGGCGCCTGCCGTTCTGGAATCCGTCGATCGAGGGGGTATTGAAGTAGTCGTAGATGTTCGTCAACAGGTTCTTGATCGGCGCCTGCGAGCCGTTGCGGGTCGTCAGGATCGCCTGGTTCTCGGTAATGTTCAAGCCCGCGTCGACCGCTCCCAGGAGCGTCGAGTCACAGCCGTCCGCGTACTGGCTTCCCGAGCCTCCGTAGCCCGGGTTGTCGTGGTCGATCGTGGAAAACGTGCCGGTCGAAGGATCGTAGCTCTCCAGCACGGCCTGAGGTCTGAGGAGGCGCGAGGCACATGGGAAGGAGCTCTGTGGCGGGAGGCAGGCGTCGCCCCAGTTGTAGTCGCGCGGGACTTTGATCAACGGAAGTGGGGCGCTGTTGGTCTGAAACTCCCAGCCGGAGCAATTTGCGCCGACGGCGAAGTCGACTTGCGGGTCACTCAGGAACCCGATCTCGGATCCGGCGTTTGGCGCCGTGGTGAAGAAGGAGTCCCCGCCTAAGGTGGGAGAGGGAGCGTAGAAAAGCGTGGTGGTTCCGGGATCTCCGTTGGGCGTCAGGCTCTTGGTCTGCCAGACTCCTCCAGTCTTCTGCTGGTACTCCTTAGTCACTTCGAGGGAGTGGGGCGGCGGGCCGGCGATCCGGTAGGCCGACAGCGTGCCGTCGGTGTAAGCGTCGCCGTAGACGCCTCGGGTGAGCGTCCAACGAATACGCTGCGAGGCCGAGTTCGCGTTGCCGTTCAGATAGACGAAGGCCGTGCCTGTGCCCCTGTCCCCGAAGAAGGGACCCACGACGGTGGCCCTGGAGGGCAGAGTGACGAAATTCGGAGACGCTCCGATGCAGGACGGGGCGACGAGGTTGGTGCAAGGACCCTCGCCCTGGACGCCCCACCGTTCGATCGTTCCGGCCGGCTCCTTCCAGGTCTCGGAGGGGAAGTCGACGGTCAGTGGGGAATAGAGCCAGTGCTTGCCGTAGATCGCGATGCTGCCCGCGTTGGGATTGTGCGCGAAGGTCGTCAGGCCGATGTTGTAGGACGTTCCCTTTTCGAAGACAAGCTGGCGGATGACGCGTTTCGCGGCGCCGAGCTTGCTCGTCGGCGAATCCGCGTCGCCGTCCCAGGCGCTCGTACTGCCAAGGATCGGCTGGTTGGTCGTCTGCGAATTGCCGAAAACGATCAGGATGTTTGGCGGGACCGACCCCCGCTTCAAGAGGTCCTTGTCGTCTGCGCGAGCGGTCTGCGCCCGCAACACTCCGAAGAGACAGACGCCGGCGATGGCGAAGACGCGTTGTCTGTTCATGGCTTGATCACCAGTTGTTGTGGATAGATTCCAACGGCGGTCGTTACGGTCTTACGCGCCTGAATCGAGGTGGCCTCGGCCGTCGATGTGAAGTTGAAGAAGTTTTCGACGATCTGACTCGAGCCGTAACCCGACCCCTGCGACTGAATCTGATCGCCCGGGTGGATCGTGAACCCGACGTTGACCGGGCGGGTCACCGTGACCTGAATGTCCGGCGCGACGACGCCCGGATAGTGCGTGGAAAGACCCACTGGCAGCGTTCCTCCGACGTAATTGGCGTCTGTCGCGAGCTTGGCGGTCGCGTATTGCACGCCTGAATCCGCGGCGTAGAACGTTTTCGAGGTCATGGTGTGATAGCTGGAAAGGGTCTGTTCGCTCGTTGAGGTGAACATCAGCGCCAAGCCCGCCATCGTCAGGACGAAGAGGAGAAGGATTGCGAGGAAGAGGGCGAAACCCTCCTCGCCAGATCTCGATCTCCGGACCGAATGCACTCGAACTCGGTTTTTCATTGATAGTTCCTCATGGCAACGGCGAAAGACTGCACGCGCCGGCGGTAGGGCCTGCCGGTGCTCGAAGGGTCGGAGAAGGAAACCGCCGTCGAGTCGAGCGTCCGGATCCCCATCGCGCCCGGGCCGGCGTATTGGCCGTCGGGGTCGGTGGACTTGACGACCAAGGAGAGCCAAATCGAGCGCAGTGCCGGAGTCGCGAGCGAGGGGTTCGGCGGCCCACTCGCAACGTTGCGGTCGATGAAGCCATCCTCGCGCGCGCCTGCGGAGGGGGATACGGACAGGCTCGTCTCGATCTCGGTCGCGACGTTGCCGACCCACTCGTCCAGGTTCGCAGCGGTGGAGTCCACGGCCGCGGCCGAGATTCCCCGATCTGGCGGCGAGCCGTCGACGCCATCGATGCCGTAGGCGACCTGGAAGTCCTCCACCTCGCCGACCAAAGGAGTCACGTCGAATCGGGTCGTGTCGGGATCGTAGAGACCGACCGAAAGGACGGGATGTGCATCGACCTGGCTGCCCGTGAGATCTCGGACACCCTCGTCGACGAAGAGGAGGGCGTCGTCAACCGCGCCGCAGAGAAACGGCTTCTGGAGGGCGGGAGAACCCCCCGAGGCGGCGTTCAGCAGACGCGCTCCCGAGTCCTGCGGATTCATCGTGAACGTAAATGTCGTCGGGGTCTGCGTGTACCAGGTCCCGGAAGCCTCGACCCGGCCGATGTAATAAAGAGGAACGAGGTATGTGGTGCTTCCGACCGTTACGGTCTGGTTGCTCGCGTCTGCCACCGAGAAATAGAAGGCGCGGGTCTTGGAGGCGAGGGATGGGGTCGCCCCCACCGGATAGTTCACGACGCCGCTGTTGGCGGTCGCGCGGATCGTGACCGTCATGGCCGAGGTGCCGTCGCAAGTCCCGCTGCAGGTCACGTCTCCGGCAGTCAGCGCGTACTCGTCCCCGAAGAGGACTCCCCGCACCCGCAGGACATCGGTTCCGCGTCGGATGAAGTGCGCCGTATCGAAGAGATCCGGGACCGACTGTCCTCCCGAGATGTTGTTCGCATAGGGAAGAATCGCGTTGCCGTAGTAGAGCTGACCGGCCCTCGCTTGTCGGACGATCCGTACGAGCTCTTGAATTCCCGCTCGGACGGATTGCTGCGCCTCCGCGACCTGCGTCTCTTGCTTCGCGATCCGTCCGGAGGAATCGAGAAGGCCATAGGCTCCCACGGCGATCACGACCAGAATGGCGATGACGACCAGCATCTCGACGAGCGAGAAGCCGGCGGCGGGATCGGAGCGAGTCCTAATTCGCGCTCGCATCGCGGAAGCGGACGTAGGCGGACTGGGTCGTGGTCCGGAGCCCCGGGAAGGGGCCCATGGTGGGCCGCACGGTCACCGTGACGAGCTTGACCGCGTAGGTGCCGGGCGAGACGACACGAGTCGACAGGTCCCCCGCCCATTGCTCGATGACGTACGTTCGCGTGTAAGGAAAGGCTTGCCAGTCTGGGCCCGGTGAGCTCGCGGAGAAGGAGGTGCTCCCGCTGGACGGCTCGTACCAGAGCGGAAGGTCGTTGGCGCAGAAGCTGTTCGCCGCAACGACGCTTCCCGGACCCGTCGTCGTGACGCCGGGAGAGGCGGCCGCGTTGGCTCCGTCCGGTACCGTAAGTCGGGGATCGATGGTCGGGTACCCAATCAGCTCCTCGAGTTTTTCTCCCGCGAGACTGTTGGCGTTTCCGAGCTGGTTCGAGGAGGCGTTGGTCTTCACGGAGCCGATGAACAGCGACCAAATCGCGAGCAGGCCAAAACCCAACAGCGCCACGGCAATCGACGTTTCGATCAACGTCATGCCCCGCTGGTTGCGGCGCGCGGTCCTCGTCATTGCCACGTCCACCCGCTCGCGACGTAGCCCGAGCCCTGCTGGTACTTGTCCGACCGAATGCGCCCAGTCAAATCGCTCTCGATCGTCACCCGCAGGTAGTTGAGCCCGGAAGGATCCGCGAAATAGAGGCCCCGCCCGCCCGACGCGGTCGGAAGGCCCGAGGTCGCCGCGTTCTGGGGCGGGACGATTCCGCCGCTCGGCAGAAAGACGACGCGGTCCGAGAGAAGCGGGTCGCCGTTGTAGGTGTCGAACGACATCCCCGCGCCGAGCGTGTTTGGCAGGTCGCCATGCTTCCAGAGAGAGACGCCCGCTGTGATCGTTGTGTCTGCCAGAGTTGGCTCGTCGGTCGCAGGCGAGCTCGCGAAGGTGCCCGTGTCCTGGCGGCAGTTACCGGCCGCGGCCTGCTCGTCCGAGGGCAGCGGGACGGTCCCGTCGTTCGCGCGATCCTGAAAGGTGTGGAGTTGGATGAGCCCCTCGGGCGTGAGCGTGGCGACGACGACGACATTCGTTCCACGCCGGATGGCCTGGAGTCTGGCGACCGCGAACACCTGACGGATGGACGCGAGCGCACCGAATACTCGGGCACGGCGAATCATTTTGGCGGCTGTGGGAACCGCCACGGCCGCGAAAACTCCTAGAAGAGCCACTACCAACAGGAGCTCGATGAGACTGAACCCTTGCACTTGTCTGAGCGCTCGGGGCAGTTGCGGCTGGTGCAAATTCCTTTTTCGCGCGACCGAACGGACTTTCCAAAGGAGTTTCCGCGGGAGGGAACTGCAAGAAAAGGAAGAGCAGGTTATGGGGTGTTTGCGCTTCGCTGGAGGGACTGTGTTCCCGGGGCCGGGCTGCAGCCTACGATTCAGGTTTTGTCTGCCGAGACTACAAATTTGAAACCGGGACCGGACGTCGTCGCCGGGAGTGTTCCGAAGGTCGAGGATCGCTTCATTTCGCATAGCCCGCACCGTCAAGGACTTGGGGATCGGCAGGACGACGGCGTCGGCCGCCCCCTCGGGGACGTCGAGAGGAAAGCTCGATCGGTCGCGACGAGCGACTGCCGAAGTGCGCTCTCTTTCGTTCATTGTGGCGTCTGGCGCATGACGGAAGTAGCAAACGGCGTTCCGGTCGCGCGACACCTTTGTGCTAGAAGCGCGCAATCCACGGCCAGCGATAGAGATCCGAACCGAGAGACCGGCGACAGGAGTTGGAGAACGGCCCTGTCAGCTCTTCCCCTTCGCGTGATTGGTCACTTTTCGTGGAGAAAAGTTACAATGCGCTCCGTCCTCTGCTGGAGACAGGTTGCTTCGCGACAGGGCCCAGCGGTGTCAATTATCCGGCGAGCATGCGAGAGGGGAGGAGTTACCGAGAAGCTACGATATTCCTTTCGGCTCATTCCAGAAGCGCCGAAGCCGCGCGTCGGAATTTACTGGGCTTCGACTCTTCTCAGATCTGAGGCGAACGCGCCTGCCTCTTAGCCAAGACTCGACGGCTTGTGCCCGATTTCCGCTTCTTCCGCGGTATCGAGGGCTGCATGATGTCGAGGGATCTATCGCCAGGGTGGAGGCCAGTCTAGAGTTCGAGAGGTGTCTCGTAGGGCAGGCCATTCGCCAGACTCGGGCTTGGGAACCTGATTCGGCGGTTCGCACCGAGCGCCCATCGAACGCGATGAAGGAGCGGCCGATCCGGCGCGACAAGCCGCGGCGTCGAGCCGCGGCTCATCCGCCCGGGCAGGCCAAGTCTCCCAGACCTGAGGACTATCCAGCTCACGCACAAGCAAATGCTCACGAGTTCGAGAGGTGTTCCCAAATGGCCTTGACACGCTCGTCGTGATAGTTCTATAGTTTTCGATGTATGAGTGAGCAGGTATTGGCGGACATCTTCAAGGCGTTGGGAGATCCGACGCGCGTGAAGATTCTCGCGCTACTCAAGACTCGTGGTCGGTCGTGCTGCGACCTGATCGCTCGGAACGAGCCCGGCCTGTGCGCGTGCGACATCGAGGAAGCTGTCAAGCTTTCCCAGGCCTCGGTCTCGCATCACATGGGGATGCTGCGACGGGCGGGTCTTGTTGAGGCGGAGAAGCGTGGCCGATGGGTGTACTACCGCCGCAATGAGGCCGCAATCGCGAGACTCGCGGATCAGATTGCAAAGGCCGTGTGAGGCGACTCTTTTTTGCCGTGACTGTTCGATCGTTCTCGATGCATCGATGAAAGGAGCGTTTCCGATGGCGTCCTCTGTTCACATTTCGCTCAACGTTTCGAATTTCGATCGGTCAGTGGACTTCTACCGTCGGTTCCTTGGCGAGCCGGCGAAGCTGAACCCGGCTTACGCGAAGTTCGTCGGCTCCAACCCCGAGCTCCACCTGGCGCTGCAGCCCGGCGAGATACGGAGCGCTGGTGCCCTTTCGCACCTGGGCATTCGGGTCGACTCGACGGACGAGGTCCTGCGGTGGAAGAACGTCCTCTCCGAGCGGGGGCTAGCGACCGAGGAGGAGAAGCGAGAAGCCTGCTGCTACGCCCTTCAAGACAAGTTCTGGGTGACCGACCCCGACGGGAATCGGTGGGAGGTCTACACCGTCCTGGAGGATCTCGACCACGCAAAGGATGCGGCGACCACCTGCTGCTCGCCGACGACGCAAACGGCTACCGTCTGCTGCGCGTCCTAGGTCTCGCACGTGGCACGGATCGCTACGATACCGGCTGAAGACGCCTTGCCGGTCGCTTTTCACGGTAAAGGGCTGCTGCGACCGGCGGTCGCGGACGGGACGGCAACGGCGTTCTTGCTCGCCGTCATCGTCGGCTCCGGGGTGATGGGGGAACGTCTCTCGCACGGCAATATCGGCTTCACGCTTCTGGTGAACAGTCTCGTATCGGGCGCCGGGCTCGTCGCACTGATCCTGGCCTTTGGTCGGTCGTCGGGTGCGCATATGAACCCGGTGGTGACGCTGGCGCAGGCCTCGTGGGGAAGGATTCCGTGGCGGGCCGTACCCCTCTACGTGCTCGCCCAAGGAGCGGGAGCGGTCGCGGGCGTGATCGCAGCACACCTCATGTTCGGGCTGCCAGTTCTGGCTATTGCTCACCACACTCGCGGAGGGCTGGCACAGATCTTCGCCGAGGGCGTCGCAACGTTCGGATTGGTTGTCGTCATCCGCGGAGCATCTCCTCTTGGCATTCCTGCCGTGGCCGCTGCTGTCGGCTCCTACATCGCCGCCGGCTACTGGTTCACATCATCGACATCGTTCGCGAATCCGGCCGTCACCGTCGCGCGGAGTCTCACCGATACGTTCGTCGGGATTCGCCCCTTCGACGTTCCCGGATTCTTGCTTGGTCAGGCCATCGGTGGTGGAGCGGCCGTGCTCTTTTGTCGTTGGCTCGCCGGTGGAAGGAGCGTCTGATCGTGGATAAAGAAATCGACCGAAAGTTCAAGATTCTCTTTCTCTGCACGGGGAATTCGGCCCGCAGCATCCTGGCCGAGTTCTTTCTGAGACGTCTGGATCCCAAGCATTTCGAGGTCTTCAGCGCCGGAGCGAACCCGAAGGGTCACGTGAATCCGTACGTGCTCGAGCTCCTGCGCGACAGCTACCACATCGACGCGACCTCGGCCCGAAGCAAATCGTGGGAAGAGTTCAAGTATGTCAACTTCGACTTCGTCATCACCGTCTGCGACAGAGCCCGGGAGTCCTGCCCTGTCTGGCCGGGGCAGCCGATCATCGCGCACTGGGGGTCCGAGGATCCTGACGCCATCAAAGGTGCGGAGAGCGCCGAAAGGCGGTCAAGAAGGTCGGCGTCGAGATCTACCGACGTCTCGGCCTCTTCACGTCGCTGCCGATGGCGAGTCTCGACCGGCTGCGCCTCGAGCAGATGACCACGGCGATCGGGAAGCAATAATTCGCTGAGTCGATGGGTGGGTCCCCCACCAGACCGGTCACTCGCGAGCGCCCCTGAGTGAGTGCCCACGTGGCGTGGCACCGCGGGAGCGATGGGTGCCGTTCGGAAGTCCTGCTGTTCTGACGGGAAAGCCCAAGTCGTTTCTTTGCATCAGTGCGGTTCGAAATGTGTCTCGCAGGGCATGCCGACCGTCCCTTCGTTCGTATCGACCACGCCTCGACAGCGCTGACCCGAACTTCTTCGGAAGCTCGGAGAGCTCCCGGGACTTCGGCAACCGGGTCGGCCCATCGGTGCCGGCCGACCGCTCGACGCCTCCGTTCGCAGGCAGGCGAGTGGGATAGGCTCGCGAAATCCATCGACAAGGAGAACGAGTGACGATCAGGGAAACCGCGATGATGGGACGCCTACGTTTCTTTCCCGCGCTGGCTCTCGCGACGCTTGCCGCGGCGAGGTGTCAAAAGGCTGGTCCGCCGGCAGCCGCCACGACTCCCCCCGCGGGGAGCTCGGCCCAAAACGTTCTTCCCCGGCCCGAACCGCCCTTCAAAGGCAAGATCGGGCGCACAGTGAAGGACTCGGTCAAAGACTTCCCCAAGGAGGTCTCCGCCCCGAAGGGTGCTCCGAACATCCTCCTGATCCTCACCGACGACGTGGGTTTCGGCGCTTCGTCCACCTTCGGAGGCCTGGTCCCTACCGCGGCGATGGACCGGCTGGCCAAGGCCGGGCTGCGTTACACGCAGTTTCACACCACCGCCCTCTGCTCGCCCACTCGCGCGGCCCTGCTCTCCGGACGCAATCACCACTCCAACGCCACCGGCGTCATCATGGAGCTCGCCTCGGGTTTCCCCGGCTACAACTCGCTGATGCCGAGGAGTAACGGCACGTTCGCGGAGGTGCTCAAGCAGAACGGCTACACCACCGCCTGGTACGGCAAGAACCACAACGTTCCCGATTGGCACAGCAGTCAGGCGGGACCTTTCGATCTCTGGCCGACCGGATTGGGGTTCGAGTATTTCTACGGCTTCATCGGCGGCGACACGAGCCAGTGGGCGCCGGCGCTCTTCGAAAACATCAAGCCCATAGAGCCGCCGCACGACCAGAAGGACTATTTCTTCGACAAGGACATGGCCGACCACGCCATCGACCGCATCCGTCTCCTACACGCGGTGGCTCCCGAGAAGCCGTGGTTGGCCTACTACGCGCCAGGGACGGCGCACGCGCCGCATCACGCGCCCAAGGACTGGATCGCACGCTTCAAGGGAAAGTTCGACATGGGCTGGGACAAGATGCGCGAGGAAACGCTCGCGCGGCAGAAGGAATTGGGGATCGTGCCTAAGGACACCCAGCTCACGGCGCGGCCCAAGGACATCCCGGCCTGGGATTCTCTCGATGCCGACCACAAGAAGGTCTTCGCCCACATGATGGAGGTGTACGCCGCCGCGCTCTCCCACTGCGATGCGCAGATGGGCCGCATCCTCGACGCCATCGATGAGATGGGTGAGACGGAAAACACTCTGGTGATCTATATCCAGGGCGACAACGGCGCCAGCGCCGAAGGCACGCCGCAGGGCCTGCTCAACGAGATGGCGGTCTTCAACAACATCCCGGAAGACTTCAAACAGTTGATGCAGCAGATGGAGGACCTCGGCGGGCCGATGACGTTCAATCACTATCCCGTCGGCTGGGCTCACGCCATGGACACGCCCTTCCAGTGGACCAAGCAAATCGCCTCCCACTTCGGCGGCACCCGCAACGGCCTGGTCATCTCCTGGCCGGCCCGCATCAAGGACAAGGGGGGTATCCGTACGCAGTTCAGCAGTGTCATCGACATCTATCCCACGATTCTCGAAGCGGTCGGCGTGCAGACCCCGTCCGTGCTCAACGGAACGACGCAGAAGCCGGTCGAAGGCTTCAGCATGGTCTACACCTTCGACGATCCGAAGGCGAAATCCACCCATCGCACCCAGTACTTCGAGATGTTCGGCAACCGCGCGATCTACCACGACGGATGGATCGCTGCGACGACACCGCCGATCCTCCCCTGGGCCACGGGCGCGGCGGTCGGGATCGGGGACTACAAGTGGGAGCTCTACAACGTGGACCAGGACTTCAGCGAGGCCAACGACCTCGCGGCGAAGGAGCCGCAGAAGCTCCGCGAGATGCAGGATCTCTTCTGGGCTGAAGCCGCGAAGTACAACGTTTTGCCGCTCGACAACAGCAAACTGGAGCGGTTCGACGTAAGCCTTCGGCCGAGTCTCACGCGAGGCCGTACCGATTTCACGTATTACCCCGGAATGGTCCGGATCCCTGAAGGCAGCGCACCGGACCTGAAGAACAAATCGTTCCAGATCTCCGCCGCTGTCGAGATTCCGGCTGGCGGCTCCGAGGGCGTCCTGATCACGCAGGGCGGCCGGTTCAACGGTCTAGGGCTCTGCCTCGTCAAGAGCAAGCCCGTCTTCTATTACAACCTCGTCGGCGTCGAACGCACGGCGGTTTCCGGCAAGGAGAAACTGTCCCCCGGCAAGCACACTGTCGTGCTCGACTTCAAGTACGACGGCGGGGGAATCGGCAAGGGCGGCCTCGCGACGCTGACGGTCGACGGTAAGAGCGTGGCCGAGCAGCGGCTCGAGCGAACGATTCCGTTTCGCGTCTCGGCGGACGAGACCCTCGACGTCGGCGAAGACACCGGCACCCCGGTCAGCGAGGACTACCACGTGCCGTTCCGGTTCACCGGGACGCTCGGCAAAGTCGTCGTCAGCCTCCGTGAGACGGCACTCGGCGCCGAAGAGCAGAAGAAGGTCGATCGGCAGGAGGGCGCGGCCGAGCTCGTCGATTAGTGCTCGGCGTCGTCTCCCGATCTCCCGGATCGAGCCGGCCCGGGTTCGAAGCGTGTCTCGTCGCGCACGCCATTTCGCGTCGACTGGGCTTCGAAACCGGATCGGCGGTTTGAGCCGAGCGTGCTCGCGAGCGGAGCGAGCGAGAACACGCGACACTGCGCCGCTCTTGCCGGCGTATCCTGCACAGATGAAACCCCCCTCGGTGTGCGCCACGCGGGCGTATCCTTGGGATGTGACTGGTCGCGTCGTCGTGCGACGAGGATGGATTTTCGGACTTCTCCTCGCGATAGGCGCTCCAGCCGTGCTCGCGAGCCGGAGCACCGACTGTTTTTCTTGCTGTCCGAATCGTGACAGCCAAGCGACGACCTTGACCTCGCCGGATTGCTGCGGAAACGACTGCGCTCCTCGGATGCGAGAGAGCGGGACCCGTTCGTGTGCCCTCGTCCAGCGGGCATCGGCCGTCGACCCGCCCGTCGCCGCGGCACCTGCCCCGGCTCCGGGCGAGATCCTCACCGTGGCCTCGTCCCGTCTTCCCGTATTCCTCGCTCCCTCCCCGCCCGTCCAACCGGTCAACACGTCGCTCCGACTCTGATCGCTCCCTTCCTCGTTCTCTAGTTCCGCCGGCCAGCGCCAGCTCTTCGAGGATTGGAGTCGTCATGCGTTCCAAAACGCGTCTCGCGGCTTGGGTTGGCGTTTCTTCTCGTCGTCTCCTTCTCGCTTCGGTAATCGCGGTGTCGGGTCTCCTCACGGCCGAGGCCTCGGCGGAGACCTTCCAGTTCCACGTCGTCGGGATCGAATGCAAGCTGTGCGCTCCGCCGATCCAGAAGGCGCTCGCTGCGATCCCCGGCGTTCAGAAGGCTCGGGTCGACTGGAAGAGTCAGACGGCGGACGTCGAGATCCCGGCCGGTTTCGAAAAGGCGAAGCTCAAGGCGGCTCTCGAGAATCTCGGCTTCGAAGCGGTCTTTCCGGGCGAAACGGCACAGAGTCTCGAGCCGCTTCCCCCCGACGATCTGGCGAGGCTCGATGTACGTCGGTTCGACGGGAGCCAGCCCGTCGATGAAAAGTCTCTCGCGAATTCCGGAAAGACCACCCTGATCGATTACTACGGGGATTGGTGCGGCCCCTGCAAGGTTCTCGAGATCCGGCTGACGCGCTACATGACGCTCCACCCGGACATCGCCTTGCGCCGGGTGGATATCGGAAAGTGGGACAACGCCGCCGCTCGTCAGATCACGCAACAGGGCGCGGCGAGCCTTCCGTACGTGCGCGTATACGACGCGGCCGGCAAGCTTCTCGGCAGCGGCGGGATGTGGGACGAGCTCCTCGCACTCATCGAGAAGTCTCGCCAGACGCGATGAACGGCCGCGCTTTCATTGCCGTCGGGGTGTTGGCCCTCTTCTCTGCCGCCCCGGCAGCCGCCGGTTGACCGGCCTGAGCCAATCCCAATCTCTCCGGGAGAGAGATCGGCCAGCAGATCGCGCCGCCCCGCTCGTGGACGGTGACGCTCACGTTCGGCGAAGGACGTTTCGATACGAGCCACGTCGCGACGTGTCCCGACGTCGCGCCGGTCGAGTGCGCGCAGGGCCAGATCCCGCCGCATCGACACGTCGTTCGTCTCAATCTCTACCACCTCGATCTCTTCGCCGCGTACGGAATCGGCAACGGCGCGCAGCTCTCGCTGCGCATTCCTTACGACGTGAAGGACCAGCACGTTCACTACACGACCCTCGACGGAGCCCCGTACGTGCCGCCGTACGGCGACATCCATCACCGTACGGAAACGCTGTGGGGTGTGAGCGACGCCGACCTGCTCTTCTGGAAGGCGCCGACTTTCCTCCAGGGAGCGGCTTCGGGCGTTTCGATCGCGCTCGGCACGACGCTTCCGATCGGGAAGACGGTTCCGGATCCGGTGCGCCTCGGGTTGGAAGGGAAGAAACACGAGCATCTGATCTACGGCAGCGGCACGTTCGATCCGAAGCTCGTCGTTTACGCGTGGCAGCGAGCGGGCCGATTCCTGATCGGGGAAGCCGTCGACGCGCGACTTCCCGTGTACCAGAGCCCCGGCGGCTACCGGCCCCCCGTGAACGTCCTCTGGGGGCTCGGCCCGTCGCTGCTCCTCGGGCGCTGGTCGGTCTCTCTGCAGTACGAAGGTCAGTACCAGAGCGTCGGCAAGTGGCACGGTCTCGAGGACGAAGGGACCGGACTCGTCAGCGGGGGCGGCGTTCTCCGCGGAACGTTCCTCGTGAATCCGAAGCTGACCGTCTTCGGCGGCCTGTATCACGAGCTCTTTTCACACGGCAGCTCGGGTCAGACGTTTCATCAGGGGCTGACCGTGTCGCTCGGAGTGACCCGGATATTCCCCTAGAACGGTCACTGCGGATTATCAGTCGGGCAAGGGCGCTCGAACCCGACCGCTGCTCCACGCAGGCCAGCGGAGCGCCACGGGCGCCAGGGAAATCGGAACGACGAGGAGTCGGACCATCAACCACGCGTGGATGGCCGTGTGGTTCGGGAGAAGGAGCGTCCAGACGACCGGGACGAGCGCGCAGCCGAGCAGAATCAGAACGTCCCGACCCGGCTCGCTGTCGCGCCGGCGCCATCCCCGAGCCGCCGCGACGACCCAGGCGAGCGCCGTGGCCGCGACCAGGGCGTAGCCGGCCGCGGTGTTACCGAACGTGAGCGTGCCCGACTGCCGGATCAGCTTGAGATACGGGCGCAGGATCCCCGGAACATGGTTCAGGGGCTCCGGGACCCTCGCCCACAGTCGAAGGTGCTCGGCGAAGCTCCCCGCGGCCGAGGGTCCCACGAGCGCCAGCGCCAGGGCCTGCTTCACGAACACGGTCGCCGCGGCTCCGAGCACGAAAGCGGACACCGCCGCCAGGACGACCCGTGGCGCCGGAAGGCCGCCGGGAAGTTCTTCGTCCCGCGCCGCCGCGAGCGTCAACGCTGCCAACCAAGCGACGGCGGTCGGCAGCTGGCCCGTGAACATCTCGAAGAACGCAACGACGGCTCCGAAGCCGGCCGCATAAGGAACGATCGCACCGAGTCGTTGGACCAACTTCGGCCATGCCGCGACGCCCGCCAACCCGAGAAGCAGCGACGCGTCGCCCGGCCCCTGCGAGAGTCCGGGGGCGGAGTACTGGACTCCCCAAACCGTGGCTGCAGCCAGAGCAATCGTGAGACCCGTGCGCCGAGCGACGAAGCCGGAGCGGCACGTCGCCAGCGCGAGCACGACGATCGAAAGCCACACCGCACCCTTGAGAAGCCGCCGGAAATCGCGGAGCTCCATGGACCGCAGCGCCAGCCCCGTCAGCGCGTTGTAGCCGTGCCAGTATCGGGTGAAGCGGTCCGCCAGGAGGAGCGTCGCCGGATCCACACGCTCCACCACCAGCGCTCGGAGCAGGACACAGGGATTGTGGTTTTCCGCCGTGACGTAAGTCCTCGGCGCGAGCGCGCGTTCGAGCGTCGAGGAATGGCGATTGCTGAGCATCTCGAGAACGAGACAGTCGTTGTGTTGAAAGACGCCGCGCTCGACGTCGAACCAGCGGTAGGAAACCGTTCCCAGCTCCCCCGTTTCATAGGCCTTCCGGACCCGGGCGGCCATCAACTCCGGGTCACCCGGAGCGAGCGTCGTCAGCGTGAAGAAGAGGAGATTGGCAAAAGCGACGACGAAGATTCCCCGGGCGACCGGCCCGCGCAGACGCGGGTGACCCTTTCGTGCCGAGTCGGCGGCTCGGTGTTCCAAGTGAAAGCTCACGTGCCAGTGGACCTCGAGCGCCGATCTTAGCTTCCGCCTTCGGCCGGCCCGGCGCCGCGCCGAAGACGAGACGTCGAGCTAGGAGCCCGGCGTCGGAAGCTCGAAGAGCGACGCCGCCAGGCGCTGGAATCCCCGATCCTGCGCCAGGAGATCCAGGTGAAGGGAAGTCCAGTCCGAGAGCATCAACGCCTCGTTGCCCGTCCCGTCGTACGTTTTCAGGTACCCGCGGCACGATTCGCAATAGTCGATGCGGAGTCCCCCTTCCCCTTCAATGCCCACGACGGCGAGCCGCGAGGAGTCGTTTTCACAGAACGGGCACTGGGTCCGCCGGTACCGCCAGCGGGTGCCGCAGCCGCCGCAGGCGAGAAATCGCATCCGCCCGGGGTCGGTGCCGGTCAGCTGAGCCATCGCGGGCGCGGAGCCGCAGGTCGGGCAGTACCGGCGCATCCAGCCTTCTTCGTCGCGCCAATCCCGGAAAGCCTCGATCAGCGGGCGCAGCGATCGCCGCGCGGCGGTCCAGCCCAGATACCGAAGCAGGCCGGGAGACTCGAGCGCGAAGCCCTCGTCGCCGAGCAACCACTCGACGACGCGGCGCGCCGAAATCGATTCGCGTCGCAATCCGGCCGCGAGGGTCGAGGTCTCCGTCCGGAGTTTTTTCGACGACGCCTCGGCGGCAAGTCGGTCGACCAGCGACGCGACCGCCCGCCCGGCAGGCTCGAGGTCGATCGGCGCCTCCGAGCTCTGAAGAAGCGGGACTCCTGCGCGAAAGTCGGGCCGGTAGGCGTCCCAGGAAGGGATGGCCGCCGGCTCGACGGCGATCTCGGAAGCCGCCTGCTCGACCTCCCCACACAGCTTCGCCACCGGCTCGAGGTACGTATGCGCCGCGAGCCAGCCCTCCCGGGTCAGCGGCCTCAATGCGCCCCGCTCGCCTCCGCCTTGGGAAGGATCGGCAGGAGCCGCGCGCCGAGTCCGAACAGGAAGATGGTCGCGGCGATCAGTCCGATCGAGATGCCCCACTCGAAGATCGAGGGCATGTAGGCCTGCGGCGCCTCCCACGGCATGCGGCCCCGGAAGGTCATCGCGAAGAGAACGACGTTGATCCGGTTGTAGGCGATGCCGAGGACCGTCAGGACCGCGGCGAAGAAGAGCACGTCCCGGCGGTCCCGGAGCGACTTGCGAGACAACAGGACGAGCGGGAGAACGCCGCCGAGCAGGATCTCTGCCGCGAAAGCCAGACCGAGCCGTCCCGAAAAAGCGCCGGCGAGCCGGCCCCGAAGCGCCATGTCTCCCAGACGGAACACGAGGTAGACGAGCAGCGACCAGAACGTGATCTGCCCCACCGAGGAAAGCACCTTCATGTCGAGCTTGCGATGCCATCCCTTCGCGATCCACATGTCGATCAGGATGACGAGGGCGCTTCCCGCCACGATCGAGGAGAGGAAGAAGGACACGGGCATGACGGGCGACCACCATTGCGGGGCGAGCATGTTGGGCATCAGCAGATAGAGCGAGCCGAGCGAGCTCTGGTGCATGGTGGACAGCGTCACGGCCGCGATGGCGAGCAGGATCGGCTCGAAGGTCTTGCCGCGGGCCCGGAAGACCCAGGCCAGCGCTCCGAAGATGATCGCCGTCCCCACCGTGTAGACCAGGTTGCGCGAAAGCATGAAGACGAACAACGTCACGGCGAACGCGGCATACGCTCCCGACCACTTCTGCCAGAGCGCGAGCGCTTTCCGGTAGCCCCAGCGCTCGAGGACGACCGGCAGGAATTCGAAAGCCAGAATCGTCACGTAGAGGCCGACGCACCACGACACCTCGAACATGGCCGAGTGTTCCGGAGACTGCATCCCCAGCTGATAGAAGTGCCAGGGGAGTCCCAGGTCGGCGATGAGCGTCACCGTCACGAAGGAATACGAGAGCAGACCCATGAGCACGGCCATTCGGCCGAGCCCGTAGAGATCCTTTCGCTGAAAGATGTAGATCGCCCCGGCCATCGCGAATGCGCCGGCGGCCACGGCGATCCAGATGAGGTCGAAGGCGATCCAGAGACCCCATGGATACGTGTCCGAGAGGTGCGTGCTGCCTCCGAGGCCCCGCGCGAACCGGACAATCATCGCTGCGCCGCAGAAGGCCATGAGAGCCAGAAGCACCCAGGTGAACGGCGTCATCAACTTGGTCGAAAGCGGCTCGAACTCGACGTGATGGTCGTCCTCGGCGTGCGCCGCCTGGCTCCCGGCCGTCGCCACCGCTGCGACCCTCTTCTTGAAGAAGGCGTAGGTCGCGCCGAGCAGCGCGCCGAGCGCCATCACGGCGGGAGGGACGGCCCCGAGCGCGGCCGCCGTGAACTTCGGAAACGGTTTCTCGCCGTACGTCGGGAACCCGAGCTTCTCGAACGGGACCGAGGAGAGATAGACGACGCTCGTGCCGCCGAGCTCCTTCTCACCGTAGATGTGGTCCACGTACCTGTCGGGGCGGTCGGCGATCCGCTTCTTCGCGAGCGCGAGCATCTCGTCGCGCGTCCCGTAGCGGAGCGCGTCCGCGGGGCAGGCCTTGACGCACGCGGGAGTCATGATGGTGTCCATGAAGCGCTTCGTCTCGTATTCGGAAGCCGTCTCGCCGTTGAACTGGATCGGCGCCGGCTGATCCACGCGATCGGCGCAGTGCGTGCACTTCTCGATCTTCGGGGCGAGCTTGTCCCACTCCGCCGTCGGCACGTCCCACGGGCACGCCAGCATGCAGTAGCGGCAGCCGATGCACTTGGCGGCGTCGTAGGAGACCGGCCCGTCGGGCTGACGGTACAGCGCCGTCGTCGGACACGCCGAGACGCACCCGGGCTCCAGGCAGTGAAAGCAACGCCGCATGACGAAGGCGTTGTCGAGTCCCCCCGGGCTCTTCGGGTTCTCGATCTCGTGGAAGGAGATCAATGTGTAAGTCTTCGCCGAGAGCGAGGCGGGATTCTGGAAGCCCATGAGCGCAACGAGCTCGGTCTCCTCACCCTCGCGGTCGTTCCACTGCTTGCAGGCCACCTGGCAGGCGCGGCAGCCGATGCAGTTGGCGATGTCGACGAGCGTCGTCCGGATCGGGACGCCGGCGGCGGGCTCGCTCATGCACGCCTCCCTTCGACGCGCTTTGGCCTCGCCGGCGGCTTCTCCGCCTTGACGACGTTCACCAGGCAGGCCTTGGTCTCCTGCGTGCCCGCTCCGGGATCCGTCGCGTCGATCGTCAGGAAGTTCACGGACGCTCCGGGCGAGAGTCCCTGGAACCCCCAGTTGTACGGCATCCAGACGATCGTGACCTCCTGGCCGCCGGCCTTCAGGGGCTTCATGCGAGCCGTGACGAGGGCTTTGACCGTGAGCTCGCCCCGCGCCGAGGAGACCTGGACCCACTCGCCGGACTTGACCCCGAGCTTCTCGCCGAGAACCGGCGGAATCTCGAGCACCGGTTCCGGGACCAGCTCGTTCAACCAGGGGACGTTGCGCGTCGAGGAGCCGCCGCACCAGTGCTCGGCCACCGTCGACGTCATGAGGACGTAGGGAAACTTGTCCACCGTCCCGATCGGCTGGTGCGACGGGAGCTTCGGGTACTTGAGCGTCGGGTTGTGCTTGACCTTCGGGTGCAGGAGGTTGTCGACCGGGCTCTCGACCGGCTCGTACATTTCCGGCAGCGGCCCGTCCTTCGGAACGTAGCCGACGTCGCGTGGATCCGGGCTGTCGCGTTCCGGGTGATCGACGGTCAGGTCCGGATCCTTGTACACGGCCGCGAAGAGCCGGCCGACCCCTTCGGGGTTCATCTGGAACGCGCGCTGGCCGTTCGGGGTGTCGGGTCCGTCGGTCAGCTTTGGAACGTCGGGCAGGTCGTAGCCCGTCCACTTTTTCGCCTGCTCGTCCCACCACACGATCGGCTTCGAGCCCGGATAGGGCTTGCCGTGCCGGTCGCACGAGGCGCGGTTGTAGAGGACGCGCATGTTGTTCGGCCACGTCCACGCGAAGCCCGGATAGATGCCGAGGCCTCCCGGATCGGTCACCGAGTCGCGTCGCTTGGAGAGATTGACTCCGCCCGCGAAGATTCCGGCGTAAAGCCACGCGCCGGAAGAGGTCGAACCGTCCGCCTTCAGGTCCGCGACCTTGGTGATCAAGTCGCCGGCCTTGAGGTTCGACTCCGGCAGGTCCTTGAGCGCGAAGCCGTTCATCTCCTTGAGAACGTCCTCGGCGGACAGGTAGGTCCAGGCGGCCTTCTGGATCGGCGCGTCCTGAGGCTTGCGTGACTCGTGCACGAGATCGCGCACGCGCCGGAAGATGTAGTCCACGACCTCGCCGTCGGGCAGAGCCTTCCCGGGCGCCTTGACCGACTTGTTGCGCCACTGGATGAGCCCGCCGGAGTTCGTGATCGTCCCGTTTTTCTCCATGAAGAAGGCTGCGGGCAGGAGGAACACCTCGGTCTGGATGGATTTTGTGTCGGCGCCCGGCCGTTTCCAGAATGTCGCGGTCTCCGTTTCCCAGATCTCGTGAATGACCAGCGTCTCGAGCTTGTCCAGCCCCGCGAACGTCATGTTCAGGTTCGGCGTCGTGACCGCGGGGTTCTGCCCGACGATCCAGAGCAGCTTGAGCTTGCCGGCGAGGGCGTCTTCGAAAATCGAGAGCGTGCCGTAGTTCTTCGCGGCGTTCTTCTTCGGCAGCCACTCGTAGCAGAAATCGTTCTCGGGCGTCGCGTAGTCCCCGTAGAACGCCTTGAGCATGTTGATCAGGAACCGGCGGTCCCCGGTCCCGTTTTTCTTTGTGTAAGCGGCGAGCGTGGGCTCCGTTGCCGAAGGATAGTCCATGTAGCCGGGGAGGTAGTTGTTGAGCACGCCCATGTCGCAGGCGCCCTGCACGTTGGGCTCGCCCCGGAGCGCGTTGACGCCGCTCCCAGGCTTGCCGAGATTCCCGAGGAGGAGCTGCAGGATCGTGAACCCGCGGATCCCCTGAACCCCCGTCGTGTGCTGGGTCATCCCGAGCGCGTAGAGGATCGTCCCCGGGCGGTTCTTCGCCATCGTCTCGGCGATCTCCCGGATCTGCGCCGCCGGGATGCCGGTGATCTGCTCGCCCACCTCGAGCGTGTACCGGGAGGTGAACGTCTTCAATCTCGCGAAGATGCAGTGCGGGTCCTCCAGGCTCGCCGCGAGCTTCGGCTTCCGGTTGGCGGCGAGCTGGTAACCCCAGGTCTTCGTGTCGTAGGAATGCTTCGCCTCGTCGTACCCCGAAAAGAGCCCGTCCTGGAAGTCGAAGTCCACGTCCCCGAGGAAGAGCGCGTTCGTGTGGGTCGTGACGAAGTCCTCGTCGTAGAGCTTGTTCACGAGGATGTGGTTGATCATCGTGTTTAGGAAGGCCGCGTCGGTGCCGGGGCGGATCCGCGCGTACATGTCGGCCGCCGCCGAGGTCCGCGTGAAGCGTGGGTCGACGTGGATGATCTTCGCGCCGTTCTGCTGGGCCACCCGGATCCACTTGAAGGCCATCGGGTGGTTTTCGGCGACGTTACTCCCTTCCACCAGGATCGTCTTCGCATGCTGCATGTCGATCCAGTGGTTCGTCATCGCCCCCCGACCGAACGCGGCCCCCAGACCGGGGACCGTGGGGCTGTGTCAAAGTCGAGCCTGGTGCTCGACCCACGGGATGCCGAGCAGCCGGCTCGCCTTCTGGAAGAGGTAGCACTCCTCGTTCGTGTTCTGAGCGCCTCCGAGGAAAGCGATCGCGTCCGTGCGATTCACGGGGACATCGAGGCCGATCGCCTCCGGAGGCTGCGCGCCGGCCTCCTTGCCGAGAGCATCCTTGTTGGCGACGTGGTCCTTGACCACGAGCTTCTCCGTGGCGATCCAGGTCTCGTCGCGAACCTTCTTGATCTTTCGAGCGACGCGCTCGGCCGCGTCCTTCCACTCGAGCTCCTCCCAGTGATCGCTTCCCGGCGCGCGATACAGCGGCTTCGTCAGCCGCTTCGGCGACGCGTGCGTCGCGAACATGGAGATGCCTTTGACGCAGAGCGACCCGCGGCTGACGATGTGGTCGTAGTCCCCTTCCATCGCGACGAGCTTGCCGTCGCGAACCGCAGCGATCATTCCGCAGCCGCACGAGCAGAAGTTGCAGGCGGTCGTGAACTCGTTTATGTCCGACAGCTTGAGCTTCTTCGTGGCGGCCCGGACCTCCGACGCGTCGAGCAGCCCGTCGAGCGCGAGACCCGCGACGCCGCCTCCCAGGGCGAGCTTGAGGAGGTCCCGGCGATTGACGGACGGACCCGGCCCCGGACCTGCGTCCGCCCGTTCCGCGGTGCGATCGTCGAGGCGATCCGGCGTGTCAGACATGGATGCGTCTCCCTTCGATGCGGGCCCGCAGGAGCAGTTCGAGGCAGGCGGAGGCGGGAGAGTCGAGGAAAGCACGCGGCTCGACGGGTGATCTGACGAACCGACCGTCGCGAGCGACTCGGCGCATGGCGGAGACCCCTCTCTCCTACGTCGTGAAACGAATCGTCCGCGAAAAAGTATAGCCGCCGCGCTTTCGAATCCCCGCCGGACGCGGCTGCCCCTTGGTCCTATAGGCGGAGCAACGCGCTCCCGGGAGGACACCGGCGGAGGTCGGCGTCAGAACGTGAACAGGGCGGAGAGGGAGAGCTGCTGGCCGGGGGTCTTGACCCGATCGAACCCGGACGTCAGCGTCGAGCGGAGGTATTCGACACCGGCGGAGATCGGGCCGCAGCGCCAGCGCAGCATCCCCGCGTACATGACGTTCTTGAGCCGCGCGGTGTCCCCGAAAGCGGCCAGGACATCCGAATCCTTCGGGTTGTCGGTCCCCCAGAACCCGTAGATCCCCCAGTTGGGCGTGAAGTCCCAGCCGACCTGCACCCAGCCTCCGTCGCTCTGGATCTTCCCGAACTGGTTGATCGTGGAGAACTGCTGACCGATCGAGTGGCCGCTGTAGGCGTTGCCCTGGATCAGGACGGAACCGAGCTGAAACTTCGCTCCGATCTCCACGGCCGAGCCTGTGATCTCGTCGTTGGGCTCCGAAGCCCCGATGCCCGAGAGGTCCTTCTTGTCGAAGTGTCCGACGACGTAGCCGCTCCAGGTCATTCCTTCGGTGATCTTGCCGCCGACGTTGTACCGCAGTTCGAACTGCGGCAGCGTGGCGTTTCCCGCCGTCTCGAAGTCGGTCGTCGATTCCGGGCCGTTCCAGTTCCCCGACATGACGGCGAACTGGAGGTCCATGTCGACGGGGGCGTCGGAGCCCGTCAGTTTCTGGCGGACGAAGAGCCCGGCGTAGCGCCACCCGATCAGACCACCCGAGGCCCAGCCCAGAGGAAACGAGAGGTGGGTGACCGACACGGGCAGGTTTCCCCAGAGCGGCGCCCACTGCTGCCCCATCTGGATCGTCGTCCGGCCGTTGGTGACTTCGGCGTACGCCAGCCTCAGGCGCGGGTTCGGCTGCTGGCCGGCGAAAGCGCCCGTGCCGTTGTTTCCTCCGAAGAAGTCCATTTCGAAAGTCGCGTTGGCTCTCCAGTCTCCGCCGATCCGGGGCCCTTTGAAGTCGAGCCCGAGCCGCGTGTTGCGGACGTCCGCCCCGCCGAACCAGCGATCTCTCGTCTCCTCGGGCGGGACGGGCCACTCCGCGTTCTGGCCGTTGCCGAACTGGAAGTCCTGATCCTGCGCGAACGCCGTGGCGCTGATGAATCCCCGGAAGACGAGGCTCATGTCCTTGCCGAGCGAAACGGTCTGAGCCGGGGCGGCGATGGAGAGGGAGGATCCGAGCAGAGCGAAGAGAACGACCCGACGGCGGGCCTGCCGCATGCGACTCATTGTAGGGCACGACGCGCCGGCGGCTCGCAAGATTACAGGCCTTCTCTTCCCGAGGCGCTTCTTCCGCGGAGTGAGGATTCGCAGCGCCTGAAAGAATTCTTAACGTCTCGCGTCGCTCGCCGCGCTCTAAGCCGCAGAGGAGATCTCCTTCGCCGTGATCTGGTACTTGAAGTTGTCCGCGTCGAAGGGATCCACGCGACCCTCGGCCGTCTCCGCGTGCGGGTACATGAAGTAGTTGCAGGGCGCTCCCTTGGAGCCCGGCAGCACCACGTCGTGCCCGTAGTTGTATGCGATCCAGTTCATCTCCCACGAACCGAAGAGGCGAGTCCGGGCCTTCTGGACGAGCTCGTGATCGATCGGCAGGTTCCCGGGCGGCTCCTCGAGAACGACTTTCCGCACGTCCGCCGGATCGACCGGCACCCAGCCGTAGTCCGCGAGGAAGACCTCGACGCGACAATGCTGCCCTTTGGTCGCGTTGTCCGAGCCGAGGCCGAGGCTCTTGTATCCGAGCCGCGAGGGCGCCGCACGCAGCCCGTAGATGTGACGGGCGGGCAAGCCTGCCGCGCGCGCCAGGCCGACGTAGAGCGCGTTCAAGTCGGCGCACTTGCCGCCGAGGTCCTTCGACTCGAGCATGAACTTGATGTCGCCGAGCCCGCAGCCGCGCGTCTTCGGGTTGCGGTACGTGTTGACGACGATCCAGTCATAGATGGCCCGCGCTTTCTCGACGTCCGTCTTCGCACCCTGGGTGGCCTCGAGCGCCGTGATCTTCACCGCGCCGTCGACCGGGATGACCTTCGTGGGCTGGAGGAAGTATTCGAGCTCCGCCTTGTCGGCGCGTGGTGCGTTGCCCGGCTTCGACAGGTCCACGCCGTAGCCCCGCGTCGAGGCGCGGCACGTCAGCGTCAGAACCGGCTGGACTCCCTCCGGAAACTTCGCCGTCACGATTCCGAGCGCGTCCCGCTTCTCTTGAACGAGCTCCGCCGTGCCCCCCTCGGCCTGGAACTCGTTGGCGAGTGTTTTCTGGAACGGTGTGTCGCGCACGAGGGCGGCCGGCAGCCAGATGAACGTCGTCCCCGAGGGTTTCAGGACCTCGACGCGCGTGGTCACCTCGAACGTGCGCCAGCCGTCCGAGGTCGTCTCACCGAGAGCGAAAAGACGCCGCGCGGGAAACGCGAGGCTGGCGGAGAGGGCGCCGGCGGTCTGCAGGAAATCACGACGGTTCATCGATCCCTCCGGAGAATGGGCCCCGACTCGAACCTTCGGTCAGGCCGAGACTATGACTTGGCCCCAAACGGATTCAACCCCTCGGGGACGAGTCGCGCCCTCACCGGGGCGCAGGGCGCCGGCCGGAAACGGGTTGAGGCGGTGTGAAGTTCGAGCCCGATGCCGTCGGTCCATGCCGGTCGCGCGAGCCCGATGCCGGATTCGGGCTCGCGCCGAAAGCGCCTGGCTAGGCCTTCGACTTCGGCACGCCGCACTTGGCGACGTACTTCTTCTTGACCGTGACCGAATCGACGTGAACTGTCTTGGCCTCGGCGTTCATGGTGCCCGTGAACTCGACGTAGTCGCTCTCGATCCCCCGCGTCGCTTCCGGGTTGTCGACGGTGAAGAGCTCCTTGCGCTTCTCGTCGATGAACAGGACCTTCGCTCCGTCCTTGATGCACTTGCGGGCACACTCCTGACCAGGCGGGCCCGGCTCATCCGCTTTCACGCGCGCGGGAGAGCATTTGTCGCATCCGAACCACCCCGTGGCGGTGACCGCCGAGTCTCCCGCGCCCGCGGTGAGGGACAGCGCCGGAAGAAGGAAAAGAAGCCCGATCGCGAGCATCCCGATACGGCCTTTCATGACGCCACCTGTCTCCTTTCGATCCGTCTCCGATCCGTCGTTTCCGACCCTTTCGATCTCCCGAACACTGCTAAGCGTCTTAGCATTTCCGGCGACGAAAATTTTATCGGCCGCAGTGGAAGACTCCCTTCTCGAGGAACTCCGCCGCCAGCGGATAGAGCGAAAGCGCCGCGGCCGCGAAAAGCGCCAGGGTCAACCGGGTCTCCCCGCTTCCAGCCGTCCGGGGTGGGGAGATCAGACGCCGGACGCGCCGCTCGAGGGTGTCGGGCTCCGCGAGGGACGCCGCCGCCGGGATCGGAGCGGCGTTGCGCGCGAAGCGCACGAGAACCCCGGCGATCGTGGTGGGGCCGACGTAGCGCGCCGCCTCGTCGTCCGCCAGAGACTCCCGGCTGGCGCGGTAGATCTCGAGCGCCCTTCGGGCCGGAATCAGGCCGAACTCGCCGATCGCGCTGATCAGCGCCGTCCGCATCGCGTCGCGGCTGCGGAGGTGCGCGCGCTCGTGAAGCAGCGCGGCGCGCAGGTCGTCGTCGGACAGGGTTTCGAGGGCGCCGCTCGAGACGACGACGAAGGGGCGGTGAAGCCCCGACACGAAGCAGACCGACGGCGCGACCGGGAGCTCCCGGACCGGGACGCCGAGCTCCGCCCCGATCGATGCGAGCCGCGGCGACGGGACGCGCAGGTGCCGCAGCAGACGCGCGACGCGGAACCGGCGCGCCGCGAAAAGCGAGCCCGCGCGACAGAGCGCGATCGTTCCGAGGATGCCCGGCCCGTAGAGCTTCGCGACGCAATCGAGCGATTCCGGGCGAAGCCCGAAGAATCGGAACCCGAGGCCGGCCGTGAGCCCGAGCGTGATCAAGCCCGGCACGCACGCGGCGATCGCCGCCAGTCTCGCCTGCCGCCGGGGATCGACTCCGGCGGACTCGATTCGCGCGAGCAGATTCTGCAGAGCGCCGACCGCGAGGAGCGGAAGGACGAAGAAGGGCCAGATCCGGCTCCAGGGCCCGACGACGAGCGACTCCGAGAAGCCGCGCAGGAAATCAGCCATCGGCCGGCCTCTTGCGTTTCGCCGCGATCAGCCTCTCGAGCTCGTCCAACGTGGACGGGTCGCGCGCGAACCGATCGACCAGGTGCGCCAGAAGCGGATTGCGGTAGTCCTTTTCGAGCGAGCCGAGCACTTCGTCGACGACCTGGCGGCGAAACGCCTCTCGGGACTGCACGGCCGAGAAGACGTTGCTCCGCCCCTCGCTCCGTTTGCGGAGATGCCCCTTGCGGACGAGATTGCTCAGGACCGCCTTCACGGTCGAGTACGCGAGCGCCTTGCGGCGGCGGCCGAGGCCGCGATGGACGCTCGACACGGTCACCGGCTCCTCCTCGGACCAGACGATCTCCATGATCTCGTCCTCGAGGGGGCCGAGGACCGTCCCGGCGCGGCGCTTCGAAAGGCGAAAGAGTCGCATCTGCTAATGAGCTTAGCAGCAGCTCGAGGGCGCCGCAAGACCCTCTAAGGCCGCCCCTCTTTCCGCTCTGAGACGTGCCGATACGGCGTCACCCTTCGAGGCGGATTCCCGGCATCCGGCGGACATTCGTTCCCTTTTCGTCCCATCGTTCGAACCCCGCAGGCGGTCGTCCGTATTTCGGGACCATGACGAAACTTCGATTGGCTCTCGCGGCGCTCCTCGTGGGCCTCGTCGCGTCCGCGCCCGTTCCGGCCGCGCCCCCCCCGCGCGGTCCCTACGAGCCCTACGCTTTCCTGATCGGAAGCTGGGACTTTGGTCCCGAGAGCGGCGGGCCCGCGCAGGGACGGATGCTCTTCCGCTGGGGACCCGGTAAGTCCTACATCTGGTTCGCGACGAGCCTTCTCGCGGACGGAAAGGAGCTTCCCCACTTCGAAGGCCTCCTGATGTGGAACGGGGACCGCAAGGACCTCGACATGCTGGTCGCGCTCGAATTGAACGGGGCGGGCGCCCAGGAGCAGGGCACGGTCTCCGTCAAGCCCGACGGCATCGTCGTCCGGGAGATCACGTCGATCGCGCCGACCGGTACCAAAGGGCGCTTCCGGCAGACTTTCCAGGCCTCGGGCCCGGATCGGATCCGGACGACCGTGATGCGGGAGACCGCCCGAGGCTGGGTCGCCACCTTCCCGGGAAGCGATCGCCTCGTGATGACGCGCCGAAAGGAGGGCGCGGGCGGCGCCTAATTCCTCGAAGCCGTCCTCGAGAACGGGTGCGCCTCGGTGTTGAAGACCACGCCGTCGAAATCGAGCGTGTCGTCGCGCGCGTAGAGCAGGTAGAGGTATTTGAGCGTCTCGGCGAGGAAGTAGCTCGGCATCAGGTCCCCTTTCTCTCCGGTCCCGACGTCCTTCAGAACCGTATAGCCCGACGCGACCCGGCAATGCCGGAGGAGCCCTTCGAAGAAGACGCGGCCCATCTCGAGGTAGCGGGGGTCCTTCGTCGTCCGGTAGAGGGTGTAGGCCGATTCCATGATCTCGGGGCGGAGCGGATAGCCGGCCTGCGTCACGCGCATCGCCCGGTAGTCGAGGAGCTCGGGCTCGATCCCGTGCAGCGTCCACATCTTGAAGCACGACTCCTGGAGGCGACGCGCCCGGGGCAGGTCGCCGCCCACCGCGAGCAAAGCCGGCAGGAACGCGTGGAGCGCGCCGAACTCGGATGCGGTGCGCGCGCCCGTGTCCATGTCGACCTGCCCGTACCAGAGCCCCGACGGGGCCTCGTCGGCCAGATGGTCGTCGAGCGCACGCCGGCTCTCCTTCCACATGCGCTCGCAGCCGGCGTCCCCGAACAGGCGGCCGCACTTCCAGAGGTACTCGTAGTAGGAATCGATTCCGCCTCCCACGTGGCTCGCACGGCTCAGCCACTCGCCCGTTTCGACGTCGATCTCCTCGCCGACGAGACCGATCTTCGAGCGTCGCTCGAAGAGCGCCGACAGCGCCCGACGCGCCTTCTCCAGGAAAACCGGCTTGCCCGTGTGTCGCGAGAGCGTGCCGAACTCGAGGATCAGCGTTCCGATCTCCGCCGGGTTCGAGCGGCGGCCTTCGACCTTGCCGGTCTTCAGGTTCACGAACATGTAGGGCATGCCCGTCGGGGAGCCGAAGGCCGGGAGAAGACGCGTGCCGAGATCCTCGGCGAGACGCAGGAGCCGGACGTCGCGCGTGCGCTCGTAGCCCGAGAGGAGACCGCCCAGGAGGCGGATCGTCACCTCGAAATTCTTGACCGAGACGTCCCTGTCGAACGAGAGCCTCTCGACGATGAGCTTCCTCGCCCGATCGGCTTCCTCCGTCAGGCCCATCAGGAGCAGCGTGTCGAGCGCGTCGACCGGCGTCATGCAGAGCGACTCGCCGTACCAGTCGTGCGCCGTCCGGCTCACCGGCCGGAGCTCGTCGTGTCCCCAGGCGTACTGCTCGTAGGCGCGCCAGGCGTGGAGGAGCTCCTCCCGGACGCGTGCGGCCCAGGTAGCGCGGTCGAACCGGGCCGCCGGAGTCGCAGTCGCGGTCGGCGTCGTCGGGGCGGAGGACGGCCTCTCGGCGGCCGACGCCGGCAGCGCGAACAGGATCGGCAGGAGGACCCGGATCAAGCGTCCCGTCGGGATCTCAAGCGCCGGAAGGCGCGCGAACCCAGCCGTACTGCGTGTTGCTGCGCGCCGCCAGACCCGAGTCCTTGTACGTCTTTCGTAGCCGGTCGATGTAGTCCTCGGGAATCGGCTTGACCTTCGCCGCCGGATCGACACCATAGACGCGCGCGGCGTTCAAGCCCAGGATCTTCCGCTTCGTCTCGACCGTCAGCGGCTTGTAGCCGAAGCGCTTCGCGAGCGGCTCCGGCATCTCGAGCCGCTTGAAGGCTTCGATCTGCCACTGCGGCGAGCCCCACCAGATCGAGTCCGTGCCCCAGAGAACGTGGTCCTCGCCGAAGGCCGCGATCGTCATCCCGAGCAGATGCGCGCAGAGTGACGGGAAGGAGATCACCGTCAGCCCGAAAGTCGAGCCGATCTCCATATACACGTTCCGCACGTCCGGGTGTTTCTTCTTCCAGTCGCAGAGCTCCGAGACCCAGGGCACGGCGGCGGTCGTCGCGAAGTCGGAGCGCGCGGCGGCGGCGATCTCGGGATCTACGCCGCGGAACCCGGAGTGATAGACGAGAAAGTTCAGGTCCGGAAAGTCGAGCGCCGCCTTCATGATGTCCTTCGGGTGGCAGTGCTCCGCGGAGAACGAGGGGAGCGGCAGGCCCTTGTGCGAGCAGATGTTTCGGATCCCGAGCTTGCGCGAGAGCTCGAGCGCCGGGTACGCGACCTTCTCGTCGTCCAACCACCAGCCCTGACCCTTCGGCCCGAGCGGCTGGCCCGGATACCCCTTCCACGCCTCGATCTTGAGCTTCTCGGCCTGCGCCCGCATCGCGTCGAGTCCGCGCGCGCCGAGCTCCGGCGACATCGTGCCGTGGCTGACGACGCGCCGCGAGCCGGTGAGCTCGTTCACCCAGCCGCGCGTCTTGACCATCTCGTCCGGAGTGATCAGGTATGTGTCGGCTGTGAGCTGCGGCAGGCCGCTCACGACGGCGACCGCGGTCTCGCTGTCGAGGAAGACCTCCTTGATGTAGTTCATCCGGTGGAGCTCTTCGATCGTGTGCTCCCGGTTGGCGAGCTTCGGGTTCCAGGCACCTCCGATCTGGCGGAGGCCGAGAAGGTAGTCGAGCGCCTCCTGATCCGGAGCCGGCGCATTTCTCCGGGGATCGACGTGGTGGGTCTGCACGTCGAAGACGAAGTACGTCGGACCGCTCCCGGCGGCGTCGGTCTCGAAGAGCTCGGCGGCCCCGACGCGGAAGTACCGGCCGAAAACCGTGTTCATGGCGGCGAAGGCCGCGGCCACTCCGCAGGAGCTGCGCAGGAACTCCCGCCGGCCTATCCCGAGGCGGCGGGAGTGCTGCTCCGCCGTCTCGAGGACGAGCCGCTCGACGCGCCGCTGCTCGACCGTCTGCGGGAGCGGCTCGAACTCCTCGTTCGAGACGATCTGAGTCGGGACCGGCAGGTGGCGATCGAGGAAGTCGTCCACCTCGCACTTGCGAACCCAGCCGTTGGTGGCAATCGGAACCGGTCGAGCGCGAGCGGTTTTCGGATTCGGCATCGGGCACCTCCGCCGATCGAGCCGTTTCCCGAAACTATCGAGGTCGGGGCGAGCCCGAGTCAAGGGCTTCCTGGCGGCGACGGCGCGACGATCGCCGCCGGGCGAGTGTTAGATTCCGGCCCATGACGCTCCCGACCGAACCGATTGGAAGCATTCCGAGACCGAAGGCCCTCATCGACGCCATGACCTCGGGCGCGGCGCCCGAGAAGCTCGAGCCACTCTTCGAGGACGCCGTGCGCGACACGATTCGCCACTTCGAGGAGGCGGGGTCGCCGGTCCTCACGGATGGCGAGCAGCGCAAGCCGTCATTCGCGACGTATCCGGTCCATGGCGCGAAGAATCTCGCGCCCGGCGGCGTCCGCATCCAATTCAAGGACGGCCACGAACGCCAGCTGCCGGTCCTGAGCGCCGGGCCCTTTCGCTACACGACCTACGCGGCGAGCTATCTCGATGCCGCGAAGAAGCACTCGCGCGCGCCGATGAAGCAGGCGGTGATTTCCGCGTCGGCGCTCTCCCTGCTCTACCCTTCGTCCGGCGTCCCCGGATATTCGCGCGAGGCGTTCCTGGAAGACCTCGTCCGGGAAGCGGAGAAGGATATCCGCCAGTGCCTCGACCGCGGGGCGACGGTCCAGATCGACTTCACCGAGGGGCGTCTCGCCGTGAAGCTCGACCCGTCGAAGGGACTGCTGAACTCCTTCGTGGACGTCAACAACCGCGTCCTCGATCGGTTCTCCGCGGCCGAGCGGCGGAAGATCGGCGTTCACACCTGCCCCGGAGGCGACCGGGACTCGACGCACAGCGCGGACGTGGACTATGCGGAACTGCTTCCGGCCCTCTTTCGTCTGAACGTCGGCAACTTCTTCGTGCAGCTCGCGAGCGAGAAGGACCGGCCGCGCGTTTTGAAGATCCTGAGCGAGAACGCAACCGGCGATCGCCGGATCTTCGTCGGCGTGACCGATCCGATCGACCCTCGCGTCGAGTCGGCCGACCGGGTCTGCGAGCGAGTCCTCGAGGCGGCGAAGTTCATCGACCCCTCCCGCCTCGGCACGACCGACGACTGCGGCTTCTCCCCGTTCGGCGACGACACGTCCACCTCCCGGGAGACCGCTTTCGCCAAGATCCGTGCGCGGGTGGAGGGCACGGCCATGGCGTCAAACGAGCTCGGGGTCTAGGGCCTCAGGTCTCGGCCGGGCGCCCCTCGAGAGGCGGCCGCAGCCGCTCCCCCTCGGCAAACGCCGCCTCGCGCCGCGCCGCACGCACGCGCGCGGGATCGCCCAGGTCCTCCCAGAGGACTCCCGTGACCGAGAGGACCGTGAGCATCTTCGGCTCGCGGGCGAGGACGTCCCGGGAAAGATCCACGGACGGCACGCGGGGCGTAGACCCCATCGAC
>JBKPSZ010000002.1:0-8722 GCA_046735265.1 Acidobacteriota bacterium
ATCGAGGACGGCATGTGCGTCGCGAGGTTCACGACGGCGTCGAAACCGCGAACGGCCTTGATCAGCGAACGCGCATCGAGAAGATCGGCAACGATCGCGGCGGCTCCCATCCGCGCGAATTCCTCGCGCTTGCTGTGAGCCCGCGCGAGGGCCGTGACCTGATGGCCGCCGGAGACGAGGATGGGGACCAGACGACGGCCGACGACGCCCGTCGCGCCGCTGATAAGTACCTTCAATGGAGCCATTTCCAAACCTTTCTGCCCTTCCTGTAGGAGAAGCAAGATCCGCACCGACGACGAGAGGGCGCGCGGCACCTTCGCCCTCGGATCCATCAGCGCTCTCTCCTCTTGCGAGATGCGGACTCGCGGCCGAGATGGATCCGACTGGCACCGGCCGGCTCGACGTGCTAACTTCTTTAGCATGTGCTAATGGACTTAGCAGAAAGGACCGAGAAATGTCGAGAAGACTCGCAGTCGCTCTCTTCGCCATCGCAGCGATCGCTTCGGCGGGGGTCGCGCCGGAAGCCGTCCGCGGCCAGAAGGTGCGGCTCCATGGGGTCCTCACGAATTTGACGAGCGGCGGCCGGGTCGACCTCGCGAGCGAGACGAAAGGCAAGAAGACGCTCGTCTTCCTGTGGGACACCTGGTGCAGCGCGTGCACGGCGAAGATCCCCGACATGAACGCGACTCATCGGAGCCTGAAGGATCGCGCCGACGTGCGGTTCCTCTCCGTCTGCGGCGACAACGGGTACGAGGGCGCGAACCCGAACGAGACCTCCGAATCGAAGGCGGCCGCGCACGTCCGAAAGCAGCAGATCCTCTACCCCGCGCTCTTCGACACGGCTCAAACCAAAGTCTCGACCCAGTTCGGTGACGCCGATTTCCCGAACCTCTTTCTTCTCGACGGCAACGGCACCGTCGTGGCGAGCTGGAACTCCGAGGGCGGCTACGAGCAGTTCCTGGCGAAGGCGAGGAAGTATTTGGGGTTCGCCTTCTGAATGAGGGCGCGGATTCATCCGCCCTCCGAATGTCGCGGCGGGGCTCGTCCCCGCCCGCCGTCTCTAAAGCGGTCATCCCGAGGAGTCTGCGACGAGGGATCCCGAGCTTCCTCGTCCGCGGATTACATGCTGCCCCGGCTCAGAGTCTGCCGATTTCGGGATCCCTCGCTATCGCTCGGGATGACCCGAACGCGGGCGGCCGCAGAGCCGCCCTCCCGCACATGTGATATGGTCCATTACGTTTTCGTTTCGCTCGCCTTCCGTCTTCTGAGGAATCCCGAACGAAAAACCAACGAAAACGCGGAGTGCCGGGCCGGCGTCTCCTCCGCCCTTTTTTCCACCGGCTAGAAGGATGGACGGATTTCATGAAGCTCTATGTAGGAAATCTCGGTTACAGCGTGTCCGACGACCAGCTCCGCGATCTGTTTTCGCGGTTCGGAACGCCGGACTCGGCTCGCGTGATCACCGATCGCGACACGGGTCAGTCCAAGGGATTCGGGTTCGTCGAGTTCAGCAACGCTGACGAGGCGAAGCAGGCGATGTCCCTGGACGGCACGGAATTCGGCGGGCGCAACCTCAAGGTCAACGAGGCACGTCCCAAGAACGTGGGTGCTGGCTCGCGCTACTGATCGTTTCACTCCCGGCGATTTTCGAGGCGGGCGCAAGTCCGCCTCATTTTCTTTTGAGGTGCGGCTGCCCGTGACGACCCGCCCGGTTCCAGGGTTTAACCGTTTCTCCGGCGATTCGAAACTCCTCCTCCGAAATCACTTCGCCGCACCCGTTGCCGCCGCCGGCCAAGCTCCGGTACTCTCGCCTCAAGGAAGACCCTTGGTGATCGCCAATTCCTGGAGCAAACGGGCGCCCGCCCGCAGCACCTGCCGTCGTGCGGCGCCTCTCGTCCTCCTTCTCGCCGCCCTGGTCCTCCCCGTCCGCGCATTCGCCCTCGACCCCAACCGGGCGATCACCCAGTACGGCCTCGACAGCTGGAAGAAGAAGGACGGCCTGCCGCAGCACTCGGTTCCAGCGATCGCGCGCACGCGCGACGGGTATCTCTGGATCGGCACGGAAGAGGGCCTCCTCCGGTTCGACGGCGCAAAGTTCCGCCTCTTCGATGCCTCCAATACGCCGCAACTCGCCCGCCACAACATCGTGCGCCTCCTGGCCGGGCGCCGCGGCGGCCTCTGGATCGGGACGCTTGGCGGCGGTCTCGTCTGGACTGACGGCGAGACCTTCCGCCGCTACACGACCAAAGACGGGCTCTCCGAGGACGTCGTCAGCGCTCTCTGCGAGGACCGCGACGGCACGCTCTGGGTGGGCACCTTCAGCAAGGGAGTGAGCCACTTCGCCGGCGGCCGCTTCACGTCGATCTCCAAGCGCGAGGGCCTTTCGAACGACGAGATCCGCGCGATCCACCAGGACGCCGAAGGCGCGCTCTGGATCGGCACCCGCGGCGGCGGAGTGAATCGCTGGCAGAACGGCCACGCCGAAGCCTGGACGACCGCCAACGGCCTCTCGAACGATCAGGTCACTTCGCTCGCCGACGATGGGGCGGGCGGAGTCTGGATCGGGACGCGCAAGGGACTGGGACGCTGGAGCGCCGGAAAGCTCACGATCCTGACGACCGCCGAAGGTCTGAAGAACGACGAGGTGACCTCGCTCGCGCGCGAGCGCGACGGCATCCTGTGGGTCGGCACCGTCACCGGAGGCTTGAACCGCATCATCGGCGCGCGCATCGACGCACTGACGAAGGAGCAGGGCCTTCCCGACAACACGGTTCTGTCGTTCGCGGCCGACGAGGACGGCAGTCTCTGGGTCGGGAGCGACGGCGGATTGACGAGGCTTTCGGCCGGCGTCTTCCTCCCGACGGGGACGCTCGAGGGTCTTCCCTCCGACGACGTCCGCCCGGTCTTCGAGAGCTCCGACGGCGACCTCTGGGTCGGAACGCGCGGCGCCGGCCTCGCCCGCCGCACCGGCGGCGCCTGGAAGATCTACAACGAGAAGGACGGCCTGCCGTCGGACCGCGTCTGGGCGCTCCACCAGGACGCGTCCGGCGACGTCTGGGCCGGAACGAAGGGCGGTCTCGCCCGCTTTCACAACGGGCGCTGGACTTCGTTCACGCACGCGAACGGCCTCGCGGCCGACCTGGTTTTCGCGATCGTCTCCGACGCCGCGGGCGACATGTGGATCGGCACGGTCGGCGGCCTGACGCGTTATCGCGACGGAAAGTTTACGAGCTTCGGTCCCGCGGACGGCCTGACGAACGAGCGCGTCTATTCGCTCCTACCCGGCTCCGACGGGACGCTCTGGATCGGGACCGCCGGCGGCGGCCTCGACCGGATGAAGGACGGCCGCATCTCGGCGGCGTTTCCCTCCTCGGAGGCGCCGTTCGTCTTCGCGATCGCCGAGGAGCCGGACGGCGCGATCCTCGTCGGGACCGGCGACCACGGGCTGACGCGCTTCGATGGCAAGCGCGTGACGAAGATCGGTCGCGCCGATGGGCTCTCCGACGACACGGTCTTCACCATCGTGGACGACGGCAAGGGGTTCCTGTGGATGACGTCCAACCGCGGCGTCTTTCGAGTCGCCCGGGAGGAGATCGCGCGCTTCGCCTCCGGGAGGACGCACAGAGTCGTCTCCGAGACGTTCGGAACCGCCGACGGCATGCGCGAGAGCGAGTGCAACGGCGGCTATCAACCGGCCGGGTGGCGGGCGAAGGACGGGACGCTCTGGTTTCCGACCGGGAGGGGACTCGTGTCGGTCGATCCGGCGCGGCTGCCCGAGGCTCCCCGCGATCCGCTGGTCCACATCGAAGACGTCTACGCCGACGGCGAGCGGCTCTCTCCCGAGAAGTTCGCGGTCCTCGCGCCCGGGCGCGATCATCTCGAGTTCCGCTACACGGCCGCCGAGTTCCGGGCGCCGGCCGCGCTGCGTTTCCGTTACCGGCTCGAGGGATACGACGGCGACTGGATCGAGGCAGGCGACCGGCGGGCCGCGTTCTACACGAATCTGCCGGCCGGCTCGTATCGATTCCGCGCCGCAGCGACGGTCCGGCCGAATCGATGGGTCGAGACGCGCCCGTACGACTTCCGGTTGAAGGCGCACTTCTACAAGACCCCGTGGTTCGCCGCCGCGTTCGGGGTCGTCGCCGTGCTCGGCCTCGCCGTCGTCCACCGGGCCCGGCTGCGGTCGGCGCGGCTCGCGAGCGAGCTCGCGCACGCGCGCCTCGAGGTCTTGGAGAGCCAGCTCCAGCCCCACTTTCTCTTCAACACGCTCAACCTGATGCTGCCGCTCGTCAAACGCGACCCGGACGCTGCTGTCAGCACGATCGTCAAGCTGGGCGACCTCGTGCGGGCCAGCATGCGCCGCGACGCCGCGGATCTCGTGCCGCTCCATCGCGAGGTCGAGCTGCTCCAGTCCTACCTCGACATCCAGAAGCTGCGGTTCGGCGAGCGGCTCCAGGTGTCGATCGATGTCGATCCCGACGTGCTCGAAGTCGGAGTGCCTCCCTTCATCCTGCAGCCGTTCGTCGAGAACGCGATCAAGCACGGTGTCGTCCGCGGCCCGCGGCCGACCGAGATCGAGCTGTCCGCGCGGCGCGAGGGGCGGCGGCTGCGCCTCGTCGTCTCGAACACCGTCAACGAATCGGCTGCACGTTCGGAGGCGGGACCGTCGTCGCTCGGGTTCGGCCTCCCCAACGCGCGGGCGCGCCTGGCGCTCCTCTACGGCGAGGACTGGCACCTTTCGCAGAAGCGTACCCGGGAGCGGTTCCTGGTCGAAGTCGACATCCCGATGTCGCGCATCGCCGCGCCCGAGACCGGTCCCAGGCCGACGACTCATACGGCGTCGACGTCGTAGGTAAGACGGGGGCGCAAAGCGTCCGAATGTAGGGGCGGCCCTTGCGGCCACCCGCACCGCCAGTGCCGGCGGACGCAACGTCGCTTCTCCGATCAACGGCAGGCGGGGACGAGCCCCGCCCCTACACTCGGAAGGGGCCGAGAAACACGGGAGGCCGTTCCCCAGGAACAACCGCGCCTCCGGATCGGTTTTCATCCCTGCCGCGTGTCGGCAGAGGTGGGTATGAAGATCCTGCAATCCGGAGCCGCCGCATTCCTGACGCTGGCCGTCGCCGTCGGATGCTCTTCGTCCCAGAGCTCCTCACAGTCGACCTCGGCTTCGGGCGCTCCATCGTCGAGCTCGCCGGCGCCGCCCGAGAATCGGGAGAGAAACGTCAATGCGGTCCTCGACATCGGTCCGATGCTGACCGGCACGTTTCAGGGGTCGACGCCGGGCAACAACCTGACCGCGATCACCAACGGGACGCTGGCGCCGACGACCGGCAGCGTGTTCGACCTCTCGATCCGCGTGACCGGAAGCTACATGGACGCGGGCGTTCGCGAGCAGGGAGTGATCCACCTCGAGAATCAGGGAAGGACCGTCTCCTTGCAGTACATCCCGCACTTCGATCCGGCGGTCGGAATGCTGAGCTCCGACGCGCTGCAATTCACACCGCGCGAGCTCGAGGCGGCGTGCAACTTCGACGTCAAGCCCCGCGGCGACGGATACGTGGGCGAGACCCTCGGAACGACGACGTGCGCGCGCGCGATCCGGGGAGCGATCGGCAAGTGGACCTTCGAGGTCGAGCCGGGGTCCGTCCGGCTTCGCAGCTCCGACAGCGGCGAGACCCTGCGGTTCAAGCGCGTCTCGTAATAAGAGCCGAACCGGCGCGAGCGCCGTCTGTGGAGGGGCGGCCGTTAGCGCCGGGCGAACCCGGCGCTTGTCGCGCCCTTCGGGCGCTCGGTACGCGGCCGCCCGCACCATCGGTGCCGGCGGACGCGGCGTGGCTTCTCCGATCAACGCGGGCGGGGACAAGCCCCGCCCCTACATCTGGAGGGCGCTTCGAGTCGCGGTCTGCGTAAGGTCTGCCCCGAAGGGAAGTCGATTCGAGTCGATCCGCGACGTAGGATCCGGCAGTGATGTGTCCCAACACTGACGGAGGTGCCCGATGAGTCTCCTCGATGATCTCGGTGGTCTCATGAATCAGTACGCCGCCGGAAACGCCACGTCGGACGATGTGCACTCCGCATACGATCGCGTGGCGCAAGACGTGCCCCAATCCACGCTGGCGGATGGCATCTCGCACGCCTTTCGATCGGACCAGACGCCGGCGTTCGAACAGATGGTCGGGACTCTGTTCAATCAGTCCAGTCCCGATCAGAAGGCGGGGATGCTGAACCAGATCCTCGCCGTGCTCGGGCCGAGCGCCGCATCGATGCTCGGAGGTTCGGGAGGACGCGGCGGGATCGGGGATCTCCTTTCCGGCAGAGCGGTCAGTCCGCAGCAAGCGCAGGAGATTCCACCGCAGACCGTCGAGGTCCTCGCCCAGCAGGCGGCGAAGAAGGATCCGACGATCATGGACCAGGCGGCGAGCTTCTATGCGCAGCACCCGACCCTCGTCAAAGCGATCGGCGCAGGAGCACTCGCGCTTCTGATGTCGAAGATGTCGAGGAGGTGAGTATGGGGGTCCTCTGGTGGCTCATCGTGGGGCTCATCGCGGGGTGGCTCACGGGCAAGATCATGGGCGGCGAGGGCAAGGGAGTCCTGATGGACATCATCATCGGCCTGGTGGGCGCGCTCGCCGGCGGCTTCCTGATGCGCCTCCTCGGCTTCTCCGGTGAAGGCGGGATGATCTACACGATCCTCGTTGCGACACTCGGCGCGGTCATCCTGACCTGGCTCGTCCGGAAGATGTCGAAGACCGCGAAAGCGTAGGAGAGAGGCGGGCTCCGGTATGTAGGGGCGGGGCTTGTCCCCGCCCGCGCTGATCGGAGAAGGACGTTGCGTCCACCGGCACCGGCGTTGCGGGCGGCCGCGTACCGAGCGCCCGAAGGGCGTGACAAGCGCCGGGTTCGCCCGGCGCTAACGGCCGCCCCTACCCAGACGGCGCCTCGACCGACTTCGCCTCGTCCTCGCGCACATCGCGCGCCGCCTCGGGCTCCGGTCCCGAGTGCGACATGATCGCGGCGGCCGCTTCGTCGAGCGGACGCTTCGCGCGCGCCGTTTCGAGGGCCGCCTCGTCGGTCAGATCCAGCCGCAGCGGCGTCATCGAGATCCAGTTGCGCTCGACCGCCCATCGATCGGTCCGCTCCTCCGCGCCCTGGATCGGGATCACCGTGAACCAATAGAGCTGCCGTCCCATCGGGTCCTTCATCGGGACGACCTTCCCGTCGTATTGACGGACCGAGACGCGCGTCCACACGAGTCCGCGGGGCTCGCGCGGGAAGTTGACGTTGACGAGCTTGAGTGAGGAGTCCGGGAGAAGCGTCTCGAGCACTCTTCGAATCCACTTCTTCAGCGGCTCGAAGTTCGGCTCGGCCGCTCCCGGCGCGCTCAACGCGATGCCGCGCAATCCGAGAAGCGCCGCCTGCTTGGCCGCGGCGAGCGTGCCCGAGTGCCAGATCGAGTTCCCCAGGTTCAGCCCGAGGTTCACCCCGGACAGAACGACGTCCACCTTCTCCCAGTTGTAGGAGCCCAGAGCCACGCAGTCCGCCGGCGTGCCGTTGACGCGGTACGCCTCGAGCCCCTTCAGATTCGTCGCCCGATACGACAGCGGACGGGACGACGTGATCGCCTGTCCCATCGAGGACTGCTCGACGTCCGGGGCGACGACCCGCACGTCGCCGAACCCCGCGGCCACTTCGGCGAGCGCGGCGAGTCCCGGGCTGTAGATCCCGTCGTCGTTCGAGACGAGGATGCGCACGTCGATCTCAGGTGCAACTTGGCTGCCATCTGGCTCGGCGCTTGCACCGAGCCGCGTAGATCCATGAAGATCTCGCTGCTCCACAACCCCGACGCCGGCGACGGTTTCTCGCTCGAAGACGTCCGCGACGAGATCGAGGGCGCCGGCCACGAGATCGTTCTCGAGATCGAGAAGGGCGTCGACTTCGGCCGCGCGGCCAGCAAGGGAGCCGAGCTCATCGTCGTCGCCGGGGGAGACGGGACCGTTCGCAAGGCCGTGCAGGCCCTTCAGGGCGCCGGGACGCCGCTCGCGATTCTCCCCTTCGGGACGGCCAACAACGTCGCTCGATCGCTCGGCGTGGAAGGACCGCTCGACGAGCTCACGCACCGCTGGAACCGAGGACGGCGCGTTCCGTTCGATCTCGGGAAGGTACGTGGAGACTGGGGCGAGAGCCTCTTTCTCGAAGGCGCGGGCGTTCGATTGATGCCGAAATTCTTCAAGGCGGCGAAGAGAGTCGTGCAGAAGAAGAAGGAGAAAGAGGGGGAAACCGTCGCCGACGACGAGCTCGAGATTGCGCGCGGAGTCTTCTGCGAGGTCGTGAAGGATCTCGAACCGCGACGGATTTCGTTCAAGGCGGACGGCGAAGAAATCGGAGGGGAGTTCCTCCTGGTCGAGATCCTGAACACGCCGTCGAACGGCCCCGCTCTTCGGATCTCGCCCGGGGCGGACGTTTCCGACTGCCTCCTCGACGTCGTCGTGGCCGGTGAGGAAGAGCGGGACGAGTTGCTCGCGGCACTCGGGGGGGATCCGAAGCGGCGGCCGAACCTTCCCACGAGACGCGTGCGGGTAGTCGAAATCCCGGAGTGCCCGGCGATTCACGTCGACGGCGACCTCTTTTCGAAGTCCGAGTCCGGCGACGTCTCGATCTCGGTCGAGCCGGCGAAGATCGAATTCCTGGTGTAAGGCTTCCGGCTTTCCGTGTCGGAGAT
>JBKPSZ010000003.1:0-2641 GCA_046735265.1 Acidobacteriota bacterium
GCTGCACACCGTGGGCGGGGACAACCCCCGCCCCTACGTCGTCTTCGCCGCCGGGTACAGCTTCTCGAACTCCGGGTCGTCGTGGAGCGGCGCGAGATCCGGATCGCGCCTCGTCCACTCGGCGTCCTTGTAGCCGGCTTCCCACGCCTTCCGCAGCGCATCCATCGCGTCGGCCTTCCTCCCGAGATTCGCGAAGGTGCAGGCGGCGTTGTAGAGCACGGTCGCTTCGTTCGGTCTCAGCGTCATCGCCAGGTTCGTCTCGCGGACGGCATCCTCGACGCGTCCCTCCTGCGCGTACATGCCGGCGCAGAGGATCCGCGCCCGCGCGTCCTCCGGCACTTCACGCAGGTGGCTCTCGAAGGTCTGCACGAGGCGCTGCCGGACGCGGCGCTTGGCGTCTTCCCTTCCCAGGGCGCCCAACGCGTTCATGATCGGGATGTAGACGTTGTAGTCGGTGCCCGCCGCCTCGATCGCCTCCTCGGCGAGATTGGCGACCTCGTCGTGCTTACCCGAGGCGAAGAGCGCCCGCAGCAGAAGGTAGTACGCCCCTTCGCAGTCGCGCTTGCGCGAGATCGCGGCCCGCGTCAACCGCACGGCGTCGTCGTACCGGCCGCCGGCATACAGGATCCAGCCCTGGGAGATCAGGACCTCGGGGATGTCGGGCGCGAGCGCCACGGCGCGCAGCGATGCCGACTGCGCGCGCTCCATGTAGGTTCCGCCGGGCCCGGACCAGTACTGCGCGTGGGCGCAGCCGTTGGCGATCGCCGCCCAGGCGAGGGCGAAGTTGGGATCGAGCTGGACCGCGTTCTCGAACATCTGGAGGGCGAACTCCATGTCCCGCGTCGTGCGGCGGCGGGCGTAGCTGCGTCCCCGCAGATAGAGGTCGTACGCCTGCATGTTCTCGGTCGGCTTCGCGGCGAGCTCGGCCTGCTCCTGCGGAGTCACCCGGATGCGCAGCGCCTCGGCGATCTTGTGCGCGATCTCGTCCTGCAACGCGAAAATGTCGGACATCTCGCGGTCGTAACGCTCCGACCAGACGGGAAAGCCCGTCGCCGCGTCCACGAGCTGGGCGCTGATCCTCAATCGGTTTCCGGCTCGGCGCAGACTCCCTTCCAGCGCATAGTCGGACCGCAGCTGCCGGCTGACGTCCGCCGCGGTCGCCTTCTGGTCGCGGAAGGCGAGCACCGTGGTGCGCGGGTAGACGTTCAGCCCCTTGATCTTCGAGAGGTCGGTCAGGATGTCCTCGGTGATGCCGTCCCGCAGGTACTCGTCCTCCTTCACCCCCGAGAGGTTCTCGAAGTAGAGGACCGCTATCGAGCGCTCGGCCGGCCGGACCGGCGGCTTCGAATCGGAAGTCGCGGCAGGACCGGACTTCGGCGCCTCGAGCTTTCGCCGCAGCCGCAGGAGATCGGTCTTGAGCTCCGTCGCGGTCTGATAGCGGAGGTTGCGGTCCTTCTCCAGGGCTTTTTCGAGAATGGGCGCGAGCGCCGCCGGCATCGCCGGGTTCGCCTCTTCGAGCGGCCGCGGATCGCGGTTCAAGATCGCGTCGAAGACGACCGCCTGCGTGTCCCCCTCGAAGGCCCGGTCGCCGGTCGCCATCTGGTACAGGATCGCGCCGAGCGAGAAGAGGTCGGTGCGCGCGTCGGTCGTCAGCCCGCGCGCCTGCTCGGGCGACATGTAGTGGACCGTCCCGAAAACCGTTCCCGCGGCTGTCAGATCGGCGCCGCGCGGGGGAGCGGTGGGCGTGGCCGTCAGGGCGCTCGGCGATTCCGCGTGCTCGAACTTCGCCAGGCCGAAGTCGAGGATCTTGAGCTGCCCCCGCGAGGTCACCATCATGTTCATCGGCTTCAAATCCCGGTGAACGATGCCCTTCGCGTGCGCCGCTTCGAGCGCGTCGGCCATCTGGATGCCGAGATCCAGGAGCTGCCCGATCGGCATCGGGTGCCCGGCAAGCCGCATCGCGAGCGATTCGCCGTCGACGAGCTCCATCACGATGAACGACTGTCCCTCGTGCTGCTCGATCGCGTGCACCGTGCAGATGCCGGGGTGGCTCAGAGCCGAAGCTGCGCGCGCCTCGCGCTCGAAGCGCTCCAGCATCGGCGCGTCCTTCGCGAGCGCCGACGAGAGAAACTTCACCGCGACGTTGCGGCGGAGCCGCGTATCCTCCGCCTCGTAGACGACGCCCATGCCGCCCGAACCGAGTTCGCGCACGATCCGGTAGTGAGAAACCGTCGTTCCGAGCACCTTGTCCTCCTGAAACCGCGATGATTGCGCCGCGAGGCAGAACTCTACCGCAGGGCGGCCGGCGTGCGGATGTAGGGACGGCCCTCGTGGCCACCCGCACTGCCGGTGCCGACGGACGCGGCGTTTCGTCGCCGATCAACGCGGGCGGGGGCAAGCCCCGCCCCTACACCCGGAGGCGCGACATTTCCGCGCAACCGTTGACGTGCCGCGGTCGGTGTAGGGGCGGCCCTTGCGGCCGCTCGCGTCGTCGGTGCCGACGGACGCGGCTTTTCGTCGCCGATCAATGCGGGCGGGGACAAGCCCCGCCCCTACACCCGGAGGCGCGACATTCGCGCGCAACCGTTGATGCGCCGCGCGGTGGGTGTAGGGGCGACCCTTGCGGCCGCCCGCATCCGCC
>JBKPSZ010000004.1:0-7551 GCA_046735265.1 Acidobacteriota bacterium
GATTAGGACGGCGCACGCATGTCCCTCCGATCCCGCTTCGCGAGAATCTGGTCGGCCCTGTTCCGGCGTCGCCGTCTGGACGCCGACCTCGACGACGAGGTGCGCGGCTATCTCGACGCCCTGACGGACCGCAAGATCCGCGAAGGCCTCGCCCCGTCCGAGGCCCGTCGCGCCGCGGCGATCGAGATGGGCGGCGTCGAGTCGGTGAGGGAGGCGACGCGGGACGTCCGGACCGGAGCGGCGCTCGAGTCCACACTGCGCGACGTGCGCTACGCGTGGCGCGCGCTCTGGAAATCGCCCGGGTTCGCGCTCGCGACGATCGCAACGCTCGGCCTCGGGATCGGAGCCAACACCGCCATCTTCAGCGTCGTGGACGCGATGCTGCTTTCGCCGCTTCCGTATCGCGACTCTTCGCGCCTCGTCTTCGTCTGGTCCGACATGAGCGAGGCGGGTTATCCGCGGGCCCCGCTCTCCGGCCCCGAGCTCGCGGATCTCCGGCAGCGCGCGAAACAGTTCTCCGGCTTCGGCGCGATCTGGGCGAATACCGCTTCGCTGACGGGCGAGGGAGATCCGGAGCAGCTCCGGATCGGCCTCGTGACCACCGACTTCTTCTCGGTGCTCGGGGCCGAGCCGGCGCTCGGCCGGACGTTCCGGGCCGGCGACGACGCCCCCGGCGCGCCGTCGACGGTCCTCCTCTCGGCCGCGCTGTGGAGGCGGCGCTTCGGCGGCGATCCGGGAATCGTGGGCCGCCGCATCCTCTACGGAGGCGAACCGGCGACGGTCCTCGGCGTGATGCCCGACGAATTCCGCCTGCTCCTCCCGCCCGACTCGGCCGTCCCGGACGACCTGCAGGCCTGGGCGACGTTCTGGCCGAAGATGACCGAGGACCCCCGCGGGCAACAGTTCCTCCGCGTCGTCGCGCGACTCCGGCCCGGCGTCACGCTCGCGCAGGGGAAGAGCGAGATCGACGCGATCGCGGCGCGGATCTCGCGCGAGTTCCCCGAGTACGGAAGCGCGGGCCGGCGTTTCGACGCGGTCGGCCTCCACGCCGACGGCGTCCGCGAGATCCGCCCGATCCTGCTGGCGCTCTTTGGCGGCGTCGCGATCCTGCTCCTGATCACGTGCGTCAACGTCGCGGGGCTGCTCGCGGCGCGCGCCGCCGCGCGGCGGGAAGAGATCGCGCTCCGAATCGCGCTCGGCGCCGGCCGGGGCCGGCTCTTCCGCCAGTGCCTCACCGAGGGGCTCTTGCTCTCGGCGCTCGGGGCGGCCGCCGGACTCGCGGTGGCGCAGGCCGTTCTCGCCCTCCTGTTCGCGGCCCGGCCCGAGAGCCTGCACCGGATCACCGCGGCGGAGATCGACTGGCGCGTCCTCGCGTTCACGGGCGGCACCGCGCTCCTCTGGGGGCTGCTCCTGTCGCTCGTCCCGCTGGCCGAGGTCCTGCGGACGTCGCCGATCACGCGACTGGAGCGGGGCGGAAGCGCGCCGCGGGCGCGCACGCGGAACGCCCTCGTCGCCGTACAGATCGCGCTCGGGGTCGTGCTCGCCGTGGGAGCCGGTCTCGTCGCGCGCACCTTCGTTCGCATCCTCGCCGTGGATCCGGGGTTCCGCTCAGATCACACGCTCTCGTTCCGGCTCGCGGTGCCGGGCACACGTTACGGCGAGCCCGACACCTTCAATGCCTTCGGGCGCCGGTTCCAGGAAGAGCTGTCGGGGCTTCCCGGGGTCGTCGCCGCGGCGGCGGTGAGTCACCTCCCGTTCGACCACATTCCCAATTGGGGCGGCCCGTACCTCTCGAGGCCGGGTCCGGACGACGGAACCGCGCCGATGGCCGACTACCGCGCGGTGACGCCCGGCTTCTTCTCGGCGGTCGGCGCTCGTCTCGTCGCCGGCCGAGACTTCAGCGAGTCCGACGACCAGAAGAGCGCGCCGGTCGTGATCGTGGACGAGCGGGTGGCGAAGCTCGCATGGCCGGGGGAGAGCGCGGTCGGAAAGAAGATCGCCGTCGATCCGCGGTCGTCGGGCCATCCGTCGGTTCCGGCGACCGTCGTCGGCGTCGTCCGGCACATGCGAACGCGGAGCCTGCTCGAGGAGGTTCGCGAGCAGATCTACTTTCCGCAGCGCCAGATTCAGCGCAACCCCGTGGCCTACGTCGTGCGGACCACCGGCGATCCGACGGCGCTCGGCGAAGCGATTCGACGGACCGTGAGCGGACTCGATCCGCAGCTGCCGGTCTCCGAGATGCGCCCGCTCGAGGACTACCTGACCGACGCGCGCGGCGCGCAACGGTTCACGATGATCCTCGCCGCCGCGTTCGCGGCCGCCGCGCTGCTCCTGGCCGGCGTCGGCCTGTACGGCGTCGTGGCGTACTCCGTGGCGCAGCGCCGGAAGGAGTTCGGTGTCCGACTGGCCCTGGGCGCGCTCCCCGCTCAGGTGCGGGCGCTCATCGTGGGGCAGGGGGTCCGCGTCGCGGCCATCGGGCTCGCGGTCGGGATCCCCGCCGCGATCCTCGTCGCGAATCTGCTCCGCTCGCAGCTCTTCGGCGTCACGCCGCACGATCCGTTGAGCTACGCCGCGGCGATCCTGCTTCTCTTCCTCGCGGCCGTGTCCGCCTCCTGGTTCGCGGCCCGCCGCGCCGCTGCCGCGAATGCGCTCGAGGCGCTGCGGGCGGAGTAGGCGCGCCTAATGCGCGCGGGGGCAAACCCCGCCCCTACATTTTCGGAAGGCGCCGCGATCCGCCGTCTGTGTCGGGGCGGCCCTTGCGGCCGCCCGCATCGGCGATGTCGGTGGACGCAGCGCGCACCCGCCGATCAACGAGGGGCGGGGACGAGCCCCGCCCCGACACGGGGAAAGGTCCCGCGTTACAGTTTCCCCATGTGCCGCAACATTCGCACCCTCGCCAACTTCGCGCCGCCCGCGACGACGGCCGAGATCCGCGCCTCCTCGCTGCAATTCGTCCGCAAACTGAGCGGCGCCAATAAGCCGTCGAAAGCCAACGAGGCTCTCTTCGATCGCGCCGTGGACGAGGTCGCGGCGGCAGCGGAGAAACTGGTCCACGGCTGGGTCACGAGCGCGCCGCCGAAGGACCGCGACGTCGAGATCCGGAAAATGATCGAGCGTTCGCGAATTCGTTTCGGGAAGGAGCCGAAGCGGACACCGATCGATCCGATTCGGTAGACGCTGCGCCCGGCTCCGCCGCTCCGAGCGCCCGGGAGTCGGATCCTCCCGCGGCATTCACGGCGTCCTCACGCGCTTTTTACCCGACCTCCGTACTTTCCGCCGTCTTGGAGGGAAAGTCTGATGCAGCTCGAGCACACTGACCTGGAGGACGGCGTACGCCTCATTCGGCTGAAGGGGCGTCTGGATCTCGAGGGCTCCGAAGCGGTGGACTTGAAGCTGACGAGCCTCGCCGCGGTGCGAAGGGGTTCCGTGATCGTGGACCTCGCGGAAGTGGAGTTTCTCTCTTCGATCGGAGTCTCCGTGATCGTTCGCGTGGCGCGCGCGCTGTCGTCGAGAGAGGGTCGGCTCGTTCTGCTCGGACCGAGACCGAACGTCGCCGACGTCCTGATGCGCACGCAGATCGACCAGATCATTCCGGTTTTCGGCGACTTCGCCGCGGCGAGGTCGGCGGCGCTGGGGATGGCTTAGTCCTCGCTCGCGCGCGGCCCCGCAGGCCATGAAGTCCGACGAAAGAGACGTCGCGCAGGCTTCGGCTACTCTTGATGAGGCTCGCGTCGTGACGTCTCGGACCTTTCCGGCCGATCGCACCGCTCCCCGCGCGGCGACCGCGTGGCTGCGGAGCGTTCGCCACGGGCTCTCCGAATCCCGGATCTCGGACGCCGAGCTCTGCCTCGACGAGCTCGTCACGAACGTGGTCCGCTACGCGTGGACCGACGGCGCGCCGCACTCGCTGACGGTCGGCATCGAGCGGTCTCCTTCGGAGCTCGTGATCACGGTCGAGGACGACGGCAGCCCGTTCGATCCGAACGAGGCGCCCCTCGCGCCGCCCCCTCGTTCGCTCGGGGAGGCCGTTCCCGGGGGACGGGGCCTGATGCTCGTTCGCGCGATTGCTCCGAAGCTACGCTACGACCGCCGGGACGGGCGCAACCGCGTCACCGCCGTTTTTCCGGTGGAGGGGTAGGGGCGGGCGGGGACCAGCCCCGCCCTGCTTACCGGAGCCCGACACGCGCATTTCCGCCGGAACGGTGCGTTGGCACTTCCTGTCGGGGCGGCCCTTGTGGCCGCCCGCTTCACGGCCGCTCCGAAAAAGCCACCCTTGACATTCCAACAACATGTAAGTATATACTTACCGTTAGTGAACGCTTACCAAGATTCCCAGCTCCACGCCCTGGCGGACGAGACGCGCCGCGCCATCCTGGCGCGCCTGCGGAACGGCCCTCTCGCGGTCGGCGTCCTCGCCCGCGACTTTCCCATCACGCGGCCGGCCATCTCGCAGCACCTCCGCATCCTGAAGGACGCCCGCCTCGTGACGGACCGGCCCGACGGGAACCGCCGCCTCTACCAGCTCGATCCCGCCGGTTTCGCATCCCTGCGCGAGTATCTGGAACAGTTCTGGACCGACGCGCTGTCCGCATTTCAGAAGAGGGTGGAAGCGCGCCGGCCGAGGAGGAAACGATGACGACCGCGACCGATCCGACGACCGACGTTCCCGTCGGCAAGAGCGTTCGCGTGAAGGCGAGCCCCGAGCGCGCCTTCCGCGTGTTCACCGAGGAGTTCGACGACTGGTGGCCGCGCACGCATCACATCGGAAAGTCGCCGATGAAGCGCGCGATCCTCGAGGGCAAGACCGGGGGCCGCTGTTACACCGAGCAGGAGGACGGCACCGATTGCGATTGGGGAAGGGTCCTCGTCTGGGATCCGCCGCGGCGTCTCGTCCTCGCCTGGCAGATCACGCACCAGTGGGGGTACGAGCCCGATCTCGCGAAGTCGAGCGAAGTCGAGGTCCGGTTCGTGCCGGAGAGCGACGGGACGACGCGCGTCGATCTCGAGCACCGGAATTTCCCGAAGCACGGCGAGGGATGGGAGTCCATGCGGAAAGCCGTCGATTCCGAAGGCGGATGGGGGACTCTCCTGGACCTCTACGCCAGCCGCGTGGCGGCGGCCTGACGTCTGTGTAGGCGGGGCGGGGACGAGCCCCGCCCCGACATTTCGGACGGCGCCGCGAGACGCCGTCGGTAAACGCACACCCTCGTGGCCGGCCCCCTCGGGTCAGCTCGGGATCCCTTGTCGCGAACTCCTCGGGATGACCGCTCGTCGGACGTGTGGGGGGACGAGCCCCGACCCTACATTTCGGACGGCAGCCGCAATCGCAGCGCCGAGATCCCGCGGTCCGTTTTTTGCAGGCGTAGAGCGCACCCCGCCCGTCAATTCGGAGGGCGGTCATACGATCGCGGCCCCATCGTTTTAGGAGGTTCTTTGATGAGAGAAGCCAGAGCACCCTCGAGATTTCCGGGCAAGGCTGCAACCGTCGCGGCCCTTCTCCTGCTGGCTGTGGGAACCGCCCCGGCAGCCGGTCAGGAGAAGTCACAGGGAGAAAAGCCGCTCGTCTTCAAATCGCGGGTGATCAACGCGCCTAACGCAGCCGGCTCGGTGCAGGGCGCCGTGGCCGAGGTCCTGCGGCAGGCGTATGCGAAATCCAAGGGCGCCCCGCTCACGGCCGAGCAGCGCTCCGAGCTGATGGCCGGCCTGGAAAAGGCTTTCCGTCTGAACCGCTCGGGTGAAGGTCTGAAAGAGGTGCAGTCTCGCAACGGCACGGTCGCCATCGACCTGCAGGGGCGGTTTCAGTACGTCTACCTGGCCCGCACGAACCCGGACGGCACGGTCTCCATCGGCTGCGTGACGGATTGGGAGAGCGCGCGGGCGTTCCTCGCGGGAGGCGCGGTCCCCGGCGTTCCCAGCGCGCTGGAGAAGGAGTGAGCCATGAAGACTCATAGACTCCTCGCGCTTCTCCTCGCAATCGGCATGATCGGTCTTCTCGGCTCCGCCGTTTCGGCTCTCGGCGAAGCGACGATCACGATCATCAACGTGGACGGACCGAACGAAGGGTTCAACGATCCCACGCCCGCGGCACCCGTCGGCGGCAACCCCGGCACGACCGTCGGCCAGCAGCGGCTGAACGTCTTCCAGTTCGCGGCCGACGAATGGGGATCGCTGCTCGACAGCAACGTCGAGATTCGCGTCTTCGCTTCGTTCGATCCTCTGGGCGCGAACGTGCTCGGACAGGCCGGTGCGACGTCGGCGTTCCGGGACTTCCCGGGAGCCATTTTTGCAGGCACCTGGTACGGAGCCGCGCTCGCGGACAAGCTCGTCGGCGTGGACCTCAATCCCGGCGGGGCCGACATCGCGGCGCAGTTCAGCAGCGACTTCCCGTTCTATCTGGGCCTCGACAACAACCACGGCGTCCAGAACGACCTCGCGACGGTCGTCCTCCACGAGCTCTGCCACGGGCTCGGCTTCGCGAACTTCGTGAACGACGCGACGGGCGCCTTCTTGAACAACCTCCCCGACGCGTATTCCCAGTTCACGTTCGACGAGACCCTCGGGCTCACCTGGGTCCAGATGAACAAGAACCAGCGGAAGAACGCGGCGCTCGACGTGCGCCACGTCTCGTGGATCGGGCCGATCGTCACGTCTCAGATCCCGCGCGTGCTGCAGGTGGGCGAGCCCCGGGTCCTCGTCACCTCGCCGCCCTCGATTGCGAGACAGTACTTCGTCGGACCAGCCGGCTTCGGATCGCCTTTCTCCAACCCGGGGATCACCGCGAGCCTCCGACTCGTCAACGACGGAGTCGGGGTCACGACGGACGCCTGTACCGCTCTTCCCGCCGGGAGCCTGACGGGGACCGTCGGACTGGCGGACCGAGGCACCTGCACGTTCGTGGTCAAGGTGAAGAACATGCAGAACGCGGGAGCGATCGGAGCGCTCATCGCCGACAACGCCCCGGGCAACCCGCCATCGGGCCTCGGGGGAGCGGATCCCACGATCACGATTCCGTCCGGGCGCATCACGCTCGCCGACGGAAACACGATCAAGGCCCAGCTCGCGGGAGGCGTCACCGTCAATCTCGGTCTCGACATGACGCACCGCGCCGGCGTGAGTCCCCTGGGATTCGGTGAGCTCTTCGCCGCGAACCCCGTGCAGCCCGGCTCCTCGATCTCCCACTGGGACTTGATCATGACGCCCAACCAGATCATGGAGCCGAGCATCAACGCGGACCTGACGCATTCCGTCCGGCCTCCTCAGGATCTTTCGCTCATGCTGCTCGGGGACATCGGATGGTTCGCCGACGCAGACCACGACGGCGTCCCCGACGCCGACGATCAGTGCCCGGGCTCGAACCTCGCGGCGACGGTCGTCATCGGGAGCTGCAATTCGGGAGTCCCGAACACGCTCCTCGACAGCGGCTGCTCGATCTCGGACCTGATCGCCCAGTGCCCGGCGGGCGGGTCATTCGTCAGCTGCGTGTCGGGCGTGACCAACGACCTGAAGTCGCAGGGCATCATCACGGGAAGCCAGAAGGACGCCATCATGACC
>JBKPSZ010000005.1:0-6515 GCA_046735265.1 Acidobacteriota bacterium
GGCTGCGCGCGACGTCCGGACGCGAGAGGCCGTAGCAGTTGGCGGTCGCGGTGCCGCTGATCACACAGTCCGCTCGCGTATTCGCCAGGATCGCTCCGTCGAGCAGGAGCTCGACGTAGGAGACCTGACCCTTGTCCGGACGGATGCCGTCGTCGAGCGCCCAACCCTTCACCACGTTCGGGAAGAAACTGACTGGGACGGCACCGCCTCCGCCGGGGAAGCAGGGGGAGGGGCAGGGTCCTCCAGTCGGGACGGACGGAACCGCCGGTCCGCAGATCAACGTCGACTCGTCCATCGGGTACTCGAGCGCGCCAAACGGACCGAGGGAGCCTCCTCCAATGTTCATCACTTGAACGGTCACGGAGCCGATCTCGCGGGACGTCCCCTGGTTGTCGGTGGCGCGGACCGAGATCGTGTGCAGGCCGTCGTCGACCTGAGTCGTGTCGAGATTCGCGAAGAACCCGGAGAAGAGCGACGTCGGGAAGGAGTCCGGCCTGTCGGGGAACGCGGCGAACACGTCCGGCCGCGTTCCGCCGAACACCGCGTTGCCGACGCCGCCCCGGCCGACCGCCGTCGCCCAGGTCCGGCCGTCGAGCTCGAAGTCGATGTGGTCGATGTCGATGTCGTCCAGGGCCCAACCGAGCACGCCGACGGATCCGCTCAAGCTCTGACCGGGAGCCGGCAGATCCAGGCTGCCGAACGGCGCCTGGTTGATCGAGTTGTCCACGATGACCTCGATCGGGCCGAAGAAGAAGGGGTCCACGGTGCCCCCTTCCGTGACGGCGAGGCGAATCTGATGCGGACCGTCGAGATAGTTGCGCGCGAGAAAGGAGGTGATCCAGCCGGGCGCCGAATTCGGGCTCCCCGCGAAACCGGGGAAGGCACCGGTGATGTCGGGTCGCGGAAGATTCAACACGGCCCGGTTGACCGGAACGCCGTCGTCGTCGATGAAGAGCTCGATCTTGTCGATCGAATTCCGGCTCAGCGCAAAGCCGCTCACGGTCACGTACCCGGCGACCGTCTGCCCGGGTTGAGGGCCGTCGACGACGAGCAAAGGCCCCGAGGGGCTGTCGCCGCGATCCACCGCGACCGGCGAGCGTCCCTCACGGCGCGCAAACTGGGCTGAGGCCGGCATGGTCAGAGACCAAGCCACTCCTGCCAGAAGCGCCAGGATCCAGGGCGCCTTCTTCGACATAACATCCCTCCCGAGGATTTAAGAAAAGAATCCGAAATATTCGGATGAAAGTCAAGCGATTGGGTATCTTCGCCTCATTTTTTTAGGCAAAATGGCCGTTTGAGAATGAGCCAATCGCCTTCGGGGGATGGCCGCGGCGAAAACGGCGCGGACCGGCCTCAAGTGTCCCCGATCGAGGGCGATGGGCCAGTAAATCCCGGGCCCGCGCCCCCTCGCCGGGGCCTCCGGTCGCGGGGATTCCAGGTCGCCTTCTCGCTCCTGCTCGCGGCCGGGCTTCTCTACCTCTTCCTGCGCCGTGTCGAGATCGAGCCCCTCCGCGAGGCGATCGCTTCGGCCTCCACGGGTTGGCTCGCGGTAGGCCTCGGCATCTCGCTTCTGACGTTCGTTCTGCGCGCAATCCGATGGGTCTGGCTCCTCCGGCCCGTCGGCCGCGTTCCCCTCCTCCCGTCGTTTCTGGCCACCGCGGTCGGATTCGCCGCCAACAATCTTCCCGCGCGCGTGGGCGAGGTCATCCGCCCCGCGCTCCTGGCTCGGATGCGCCGGCTTCCGTTTTCGGCGCTGCTCGCATCGATCCTCTTCGAGCGGGCTCTCGACGGCGGCTCGGTGGTGTTTTTCTTCCTTCTCGCCCTCGTCCTCGGATTTCCCGGCTCGACCGCGGGAGGCGGCGCCTTCGCTCACCTTCGAACGGGCGCGCTCCTCGGCGCAGGACTCTTCGTCGCGCTCGTCGCCGCCGCGGCGTTTCTCCTGCGCCGCCGCGAGGCCTCCGAGCGCGCGTTTGAGCGGTTGACACGCCGTCTGCCGGCGGCCTGGCGCGAAAAGGCCCGCGGCGCGGCTTCCGCCTTTCCTCGAGGTTTCGCCTCGCTCGCGGACCGCCGGCTCGCCGCTCTCGCCGCCCTCTCCTCGATCGCAATGTGGTTCGCGGTCAACCTGCAGATCTATTCGGTGATGCGCGCGTTCCACATCGCTCTCCCCTTCTCCTCCTCTTTCGTCGTCACGGCGGCCGCGGTGCTCGGCCTCGCCGTGCCGACACCCGGCGGGATTGGCTCGTATCAGGCGGCGGTGCAGTACGCACTGACCCGCTTCTACGGCGTTCCGCTCGCGCCGGCCTCCGGAGTCGCGGTGCTGGCGTGGGCGGTATCGTTCGTGCCCATCACGGCGATCGGTCTCGCCGCTCTGGGCACCCGGAGCGTGCGACGTTCTTTCTCGGAGCCGCAAGACGGTGGACGGAACGCCGGCAACTTGGGAAGATAGAGACGTGCCCGTTTTCCGTTTTCCCTGTTCCGTTCCGGAGCGGAAAACCGGAAATCGGAAACTGTGAATTGGAATGAAATGCCCGTTCTGCGGCGCGAGCGACGACCGCGTTGTGGACTCCCGCGAGAGCCGGGAGGGCGAAGTGATTCGCCGTCGCCGCGAGTGCGTCTCCTGCGGGCGCCGTTTCACCTCCTACGAGACGATCGAGGAAATTCCCTACATGGTCGTCAAGAAGGACGGTCGGCGCGAGGCATTCGACCGCAAGAAGCTCCGGGCGGGACTGGTGAAGGCCTGCGAAAAGCGCCCCGTCCCGCCGGCCCGGCTCGACGAGATCGTGGACGAGATCGAGACGCTGCTGCACGACGCGGAGGAGAGGGAGATCGCCACGAGCCGGATCGGAGGGCTGGTCATGGACCGGTTGCGCGAGCTCGACAAAGTCGCGTACGTCCGTTTCGCCTCGGTCTACCGCAAGTTCGAGGACGTCGACGAGTTCCTCCTGGAGCTGAAGAATCTGATCGACCGAGCCGAGACGAAGGCCACTTCTTGAGGAGCGGCGCCTGATGGCACGAAATCCCGTCCGCCTCTACGGTCCGCTCGTCGAGCTGTCCCGGCTCCAGAGCGAGCTGAACCGCCTGTTCCAGGTCTTCGTCGAGACCCACAATCGAGGAGCCGGTCCTTCGAGCTCCTGGGACCCGAGCCTCGACGTTCTGGACGACGGGCAGTCCATCCGCGTGATGCTGGAGCTTCCGGGAGTCGAGCCCGAGGACGTCCGGGTCACGATCCGGGGGCGCGTGGTCACGATCCGCGGTCAGAAGAAGGGGCGAATCCGTCCGCGCGAGGGGATGCGCTTCTTCTGCATGGAGCGGTACTTCGGAAACTTCGTCAAGTCGGTTCCGCTGCCCCGCCCCGTCAACACGCGCGAAGCGAAGGCGCGATTCCGGGAGGGCCTCCTCGAGGTGATCCTCCCGCGCGTGCCGGACATGCGCGAGAAGGAGCACGAGATTCCGGTCAAGGGAGAGGAAGAATAGGCCGATGGTGGAAGTCGAAGAGAAAGAGATCGCCACCGAGCGGGACGTCGAACTCCCGATCCCGGACATCCTGCCGGTCCTTCCGCTGAAAGACGTCGTCGTCTTTCCGTACATCATCCTTCCGCTCTCGGTCTCGCGGGAGAAGTCGATCAACGCCGTGGACGCCGCGCTCGCCGAGCAACGCATCATCATGCTCGTCGCGCAGAAAGACGCCCAGAACGAGTCGCCGCGCTCCGAAGAGCTCTACTCGGTCGGCACCGTCGCCGCGATCATGCGGATGTTGAAACTGCCCGATGGCCGGATCCGGCTGCTCGTGCAGGGGCTGTCCCGGGCACGCGTCGATACCTTCCTGGCCGAGGAGCCGTTCTTCAAGGCGAAGATCACCAAGCTCGATGAGTCGGCCCCGCCGAAGGAGCTGCCTCCCGAGCACGAGGCGCTGCTCCGAAGCGTGAAGCAGAACCTCGAGAAGTCGGTTTCTCTCGGAAAGAACATCTCGCCCGAGGTCATGGTCATCGCGGCCTACCTGGACGACCCCGCACGGCTCGCGGACCTCTCGGCGTCGAATCTCGACCTGAAGCTTGAGGAGGCCCAGCACATCCTCGAGTCCACCGACGCGATCGAGCGGCTGCGGCTCGTCAACGAGAGCCTGTCGAAGGAGATCACGGTCCTGACGATGCAGCAGGAGATCTCCTCACAGGCGCGCGGGGAGATGGACAAGTCGCAGCGCGAGTACTACCTCCGCCAGCAGCTTCGCGCGATTCAGCAGGAGCTCGGCGAAGGCGAGGAGATCTCCGAAGAGCTCGCCCAGTACCGCAAGCTCGTGACCGACAAGAAGATTCCGGCCGAGGCGGCCGCCGAGATCGAGAAGCAGATCAAGCGGCTCGAGCGCAGCCACCCGGACTCCGCCGAGACGGCGATCATCCGGACCTACCTCGACTGGATGACCGGCCTTCCCTGGGGCGTTACGTCCAACGACTCGGAGGACATCGAGCGGGCGCGACGGATCCTCGACGAGGACCACTACGACATCGAGAAGGTCAAGGAGCGCATCCTCGAATATCTCGCGGTCCACGCCTTGAAGAAGTCGTTGAAGGGGCCGATCCTCTGCTTCGTCGGCCCTCCCGGCGTCGGGAAGACGTCGCTCGGGCGCTCGGTCGCGCGCGCGCTCGACCGCAAGTTCGTGCGCCTATCGCTCGGAGGCGTCCGGGACGAGGCGGAGATCCGCGGTCACCGCCGTACGTACGTCGGTGCCATGCCCGGCCGGATCGTCCAGGGAATCCATCAGGCCGGCACCTCGAATCCCGTGTTCATGCTCGACGAAATCGACAAGATCGGCGCGGACTACCGGGGCGATCCTTCCTCGGCGCTCCTCGAAGTGCTCGATCCGGAGCAGAACTACTCGTTCCGCGACCACTACCTCGGCGTCGCGTACGACCTTTCGAAGGTCCTTTTCATCGCGACCGCGAACATCCTCGATCCGATCCAGCCCGCCTTCCTCGACCGCATGGAGGTCATTCGCCTCTCCGGGTACACCCTCGAGGAGAAGAAGGCGATCGCGCGCCGGCACCTCATTCCCAAGCAGCTCGACGAGAACGGGCTGACGGAAGCCAACCTCGAGTTCACCGAAGGAGGAGTCGAAAAGATCATCGAGTCGTATACGCGCGAGGCGGGACTCCGGAATCTCGAGCGGGAGATCGGCGCGATCTGCCGGAAAGTCGCGGTCGCCGTCGCCAAGGGCAAGACCCGCCGCTACCGGATCACGGGCGCTTCCGTCGAGAAGATGCTCGGGCCTGCGAAGCACCTCGCCGAAGAGTTGCTCAAGCGCGACCAGGTCGGAGTCGCGACGGGGCTCGCCTGGACGCCGGTCGGCGGCGACCTCCTGTTCGTCGAGGCGCTCGCCGTGCGCGGCAAAGGCGGGCTGCGGCTGACGGGACAGCTCGGCGACGTGATGAAGGAATCCGCGCAGGCGGCCATGTCCTACGCGCGCGCGAACGCCAAGGCGCTCGGGATCGCCGAAGACTTCTTCGAGACCCACGACGTCCACGTGCACGTGCCCGAAGGCTCCATCCCCAAGGACGGCCCCTCGGCCGGCATCACGATGGCGACCGCCATGATCTCCGCCTTCACGCAGCGTCTCGTGCGGCGCGACGTGGCGATGACCGGAGAGATCACCCTGCGTGGCGAAGTGCTTCCGGTCGGCGGGGTGAAGGAGAAGGTGCTGGCCGCCCGCCAGGCCAAGATTCGGACGATCGTGCTTCCCCGGCTGAACAAGCGGGACGTCTCCCAGATCTCGGCGAGGATCCTCCACGGCATCGAGTTCCAATACGTCGACCGCGTCGACGAGGTGCTCGCGATCGCGCTTTCGGCCGATGTCGCCCCGGCGCCGGTGGCCGAGCCCCCCGCGCCCGAAGAGGTTTCGGCTCCGACGGCCGAGATTCCGGTCCGCGCCGCCAAGCCCGGACGCGTTCGCGCGAACCGGGAGCCCCGGGCGTAGACCCGGTCCCGGCGCGTCTTTCCGTCCTCGGTCTCGGGATAGATTTTCCTCGATGTCCGGCGAGGACCGGTTCGTCCGGCGATTGCTTTCAGAGATCCCCGGCTCGCCCCGCATCCTCGTGGGCCCCGGAGACGACGCCGCCATTCTCGACGGATTTCCCGGGCCCTGGGCGATCTCGACCGACGCCCTGGTCGAGGGCGTCGACTTTCTCCCGGAGCATCCGCCGGAAGCCGTCGGGCGGCGCGCCATGGCGGTCAATCTCTCCGATCTCGCCGCGGTCGGAGCGCGTCCCGAGTTCTTCCTCCTGACGGTCGGCTTTCCGCCGGAGCGCGGCGAGCCGTTTCCACTTGCGGTCGCGCGCGGCGCGCTCTCGCGAGCGACGCCGGCGGGCGCCGGCCTCGCGGGAGGAGACCTCTCGCGCTCGCCGGTCGCGTTCGTCTCGATCGTCGTCGGCGGGCGGCTCGAAGGCAGGCCCCTCCGGCGCTCGGGCGCCCGGGCCGGAGATCTCCTGTTTCTCTCCGGGTTTCCCGGACGGGCCGCGGCGGGT
>JBKPSZ010000006.1:0-17256 GCA_046735265.1 Acidobacteriota bacterium
GTCCCCGACTCGGCGGCCGTGCTGATCGAAGCCGGCGGCGTCCGCCTCCTGCATTCGGGCGACTTCAAGCTCGATGCCGATCCCCCCGACGGCGAGTCGACGGATCGCGAGGGGATCGCGGCCGCGATCGGGCCGGGCGTCGACCTGGCACTCCTCGACTCGACCAACGCCGAGCGCCCGGGCCGCGCCCTCTCGGAGCGGCTGGCGGGGCAAGGACTCGCCGCCGCCTTCGCCAGCGCCCCGGGCCGGATCGTTCTGACGACCTTCTCCTCCCACGTCGCGCGCATCGCTCAGGCGGCGGAAGCCGCCCTCACTCTCGGCCGGCGGCTCGCGTTTCTCGGTCGGAGCGTGCGAACCGTCGCCGAAATCGCGGAGCGCTTCGGGCGGCTCCGTCTGCCGGCCGGATGCCGCGTGGCGCCGGCGGATCTCTCGTCGGAGCCGCCCCGGAGGCTCCTCTGCTTCGTCGGCGGCAGTCAGGGCGAGCCCTTTTCGGCTTTGGCGCGTCTCGCGCTCGATGAGCATCAGGACCTATCGCTTTCGCCGGGCGACCTCGTGCTCTTTTCGGCCCGCACGATCCCGGGCCACGAGCGCTCGGTTAATCGCGTCGCCGACCACCTCGCCCGGCGCGGCGCGCGCGTTCTGCGGGAGGCCGATCCGCCGCTCCACGTCTCCGGGCACGCGCATCGGGACGACCTGGCCGACTGGCTCGACCTCGCGCGTCCGCGCCACGTGATGCCGGTCCACGGAGAGCGTCGGATGCTCGCGGCGGCCGCGGAGGTTGCGGAAGCGCGCGGAATCCCGACGGAGCGCATCCACCTGCTCGACAACGGAGATCGTCTGACGCTCTCGCCGTCCGGCGCCGGGGTCGAGCGGAGCGTCGTCGCGGCCGGGCGCATCTATCTCGACTCGCGACCGGAAGCGGTCGGGCCGGACGTCGTCCGGGATCGGCGTCAGATGGCGGAGGAAGGGTTCGTCGTGGTTCTCCTGCCAACCGATCCCCGCGGCGAGATCTCGGTCGTCGCGCGCGGCGTGGCCGCGCCGGAGGGGGAGCTCGTCGGCGAGGTCGGCCGTGCGGTCAGGGCCGTCCTCGCCCGGGCGAGCGACGAAGAGCGTGCGGACCCCGACTGGCTGCGCGCCGAAACCGCGCTCGCCGCCAAGCGCGCCTGCCGTCGCGTTTTCGAGGTGCGACCGGTCATCGTGCCGGTCGTTCTCTAGGGAGCGGCGACGGGCCGGAGCGGCCGTCCTCCCGAGCGCGCGCGGAGTAGGATGCGCTCGTCCCATCGGCGCGAGGAGCGAGTCGTCCGACATCGAGGAAATGCGGTGACCAATCCGGCCGAAGCCTACGAGAGCGACATGGTGCCGGTGCTCTTCGGCCCCTGGGCCTCCGATCTCGTCGAGGCCGCGGAACCGCGGAGGGGCGAGCGGATTCTCGATCTCGCCTGCGGAACGGGGATCGTGGCCCGCGAAGCGGCCCGGCGTCTGGGAGCGGCGGCGTCCGTCACGGGACTCGACGCCAGCCCGAACATGCTCGCGGTCGCGCGCTCGGCGGCGGCGCGCGAGAACCGGAAGATCGAGTGGCGGGAGAGGAGAGCCGAAGCGCTGCCGTTTCGCGACGGAGCGTTCGATCTCGTGCTCTGCCAGTTCGGACTGATGTTCTTCTCCGATCCGAGCGCCGCTCTCAACGAGGCACATCGCGTCCTCGAGAGCGGAGGGCGTCTCGCTCTGGCGGTCTGGCAGCCGCTCGATCGCCACCCCTTCTACCGGACGCTGCACGAGGTGATCCAGCGCCGTGCCGGGGTCTCCTCGCTCGAGCAGATCTTCTCCTGGCGGGACGCCGGCGAGCTCTCCCGCTCGATCGAAGGCGCGGGCTTCCGCTCGATCGACGTCGAGCCGGTCTCGAAAACGTCGCGAATCGCCGTGGATACGGCGTCGATTCCCACGATGCAGTCTCTCGACGACCGGGCGCGCGAGCGGATCGTCGCGGCGATCAGCCAGGACATGCAGGGCCCGCTCGACGCCGTCACCCGGGAGGATCACGTCGTCATCGAGTTCCACGCGTGGGTCGCGAGGGCCGTCGCCTGAGCTTCTTCGCGAGCGGCGTCTTCGCGTTTCTCGTTCTGTCCCGCGCTTCGGCCGGTCCGGTTCGCGCTCCGGAGCCCCTTTCTCGACCCGCGTTCGACGTGGTTCTCGAAGAAGCCTTCATCCCGATGAAGGACGGGGTGCGGCTCGCGGCGGACCTCTGGAAGCCGAAGGGCTCGGGAGACGCGGGCCGTTTCCCGGTCCTCCTCGAATACCTGCCGTATCGAAAGACCGAGGGGCGCGGCGAGCGCTACTCCTTCTACAGCGACTTCGTCCGGCGCGGCTACGTGGTGGCCCGCGTGGACATCCGGGGCACGGGAAACAGCGAGGGGACGCTCATCCCCTACGAGTACAGCGAGATCGAGCAGAGCGACGGAGACGAGGTCATCGCCTGGCTCGCGCGGCAGGAGTTCTCCAACGGGAACGTCGGGATGTTCGGCATCTCCTGGGGCGGCTTCAACTCGATCCACATGGCGATGCGGCGGCCGCCGGCGTTGAAGGCGATCATCGCCGTGGACGCGACGGACGACCTCTATCAGGACGACGTGCACTTCATGGACGGCATGATGCACGTGGACTCCTGGGAGATGAGCCAGGACCTCGCCAACGCGATGCCGGGCGCGCCGGAGTACCGGATCGACGAGAACTACTTCCGCGAGCGCTTCGACCAGCCTCCGTGGATGCTCACCTACAAGCGGTACCAGCGCGATGGCCCGTTCTGGGACCGGACGGCGCTCAAGACGCGCTACGACTCGATCCAGATCCCGACCTTCGTGATCGGCGGCTGGTACGACGGCTACCGCGACAGCGTCCCCCGGATGCTCGAGCACATGAAGGCGCCGGTCAAGGCGGTCGTCGGCGCGTGGAACCACACGTATCCGGACGAGCCCTATCCGAAGCCCGGCTTCGACTGGAGGCGGGAGGCGCTGCGCTGGTTCGACCAGTGGCTCAAGGGGCGGGAGACCGGCATCATGAAAGAGCCGCCCCTGGCCGTGTACGTGCGCGACTGGCACCCGCCCGGCCCCTACCTCGAAGAGGCTCCCGGGCACTGGCGCTACGAAGAGGGCTGGCCCATCGATCGCATCCGACAGCGAACGTTCTTTCCGAGCGCGAACCGCTCCCTTTCGGAAAGCGCGCCGGTCGCCGCGGCCGAGGAGAAGCTGCGCTACGTCCCGACGAGCGGAGTCGAGGCAGGCGGCCCGGTCATGTGGTTCGGGGACGTGGCGCCGGACCAGCGTCCGACGGACGCCTTCAGCCTCGTCTACGAGACGGGACCCCTTTCGGAGACGCTCGAGATCCTGGGGCTCCCGCGGGCGCTTCTCCAGGTCTCCGCGGACGCGCCGCAGGCCGACTGGTTCGCCCGCGTCAACGACGTCGCTCCCGACGGCACCGTCACGCTCGTGGCGAGCGCCGGACAGAACGGAGCGCACCGCGTCTCGGCGCGCGAGCCGAAAGCGATCGAGCCCGGCGCGCGGTTTTCCCTCGACATCGAGCTCCACTTCACCTCCTGGATCTTTCCGAAGGGGCACCGGATTCGCTTCGCCGTCGGAAACGCGCAGTGGCCGATGATCTGGCCGACCCCCTACTCGATGACGACGACGCTCTACCTCGGGCCCGACGGGACGCGCCTCGTTCTCCCGGTCGTGCCGGCCGGCGAGCGGCCGGCGCCCGACTTCCGCCCGATCGAGAAGTCGAACGCCAAGCTGCCCGGCTACGAGAGCCTCGACACCGGCACGACCTCGGGCTACGGAGAGATCTCCTCGGTCGATCGCAATCCGCAGACGGGCGCCGCGAAGGTCGTCGCGACGAACTCGAGCGCGACCCGCTACCCGTGGGGCGAGGAGCGCAACACGGAGTCGATCACCCACCAGGCCGAGGACGGCAAGCCCGAGGCGACGTCGGTGCGAGGGGAGTACTCGACGACCGTGAAGCTCAAGGACCGGACCCTCCGATGGGAGTGCTGGATCCTCGTGCGAAGCGACCGGGAGAACTTCTATTATTCGAGCCAACGGCGGCTCCTGCGCGACGGCGCGCTCGTGCGCGAGACGAAGTGGGAGCAGACGATTCCGCGGGATCACCAGTGAGCTCCGGTTTCCGGCCCGAGCTCAGGACCTTCGAGAACCGGCGGTCCCGCGCCTGGGCGTGCCTCTTCGCGCGGCTCGTCCTCGGCCTCATCTTCTTCATGGCCGGCGTCTACAAGGTGTTCACGATGACGCCGGCCGGGCACGTGCGCCGGTGGTTCCTGCCTTACCGGGACACGTTCCTGCCGGTCTGGTCGCTCTGGCTCGTCGGATGGCTGATTCCGTTCGTCGAGCTCGCGGGCGGTGCGCTCCTGATCGCGGGCTGGCGGATCCGGGCGGCGCTCCTCTCCCTCGGCGTCGTTCTCGTCGTGGTGACGTTCGGGCACCTCGTCAAGGAGCCGCTCTACCCGTTCCACGAGCACGTCATCCCGCGGCTCGCCCTGCTCCTCTTCCTCCTGGTCCTACCTCGCGAAGACGACGCGTTCTCCCTCGATCGATGGATCGCGGCCCGGGCCGATCCACCCCCGTCCTCCGGGGGCGGATCGACGACGTCGTAGACTTCGGGGGCGAAAGAGCTCCGATGCGCGGCCTAGCCCGCGGTCGCTCTCGCGGCGATCTCCCGGGCGAGCTGCGGGCGAAGACGCTGCGGCGTCACGCGGCGCAGGACGATTTCGTGCGCTCCGACGAACACCGCCAGGGACGCGAGCGCCTCGGCCAGTCCGCGCGTCGTCGCCTCGCCGTCGAGAAGCGGTCCTCCGCGGGGCGGCTCCTTCTCCTGAGCGAACCACGGCTCGAAGTGGACGTGGCGCACTTCGAGCCGTCCCTCTTCCCGATGCGTCTTCGCGTCGACTCGTCCGACGAGCTCGCCGTCGTGGAGCACCGGCATCGTGTAGTAGCCGTGCTTGCGCTGGTGGCCCGGCGTGTACACCTCGATCTTGTAGTCGAAGCCGAAGAGCCGCTGAACGCGTTCGCGGTACCAGAGGAGGGAGTCGAAGGGCGACAGAATCGCCGTTCCCCGGAAGGCCGAGGGATGGCGCGCCTCCCGGCGAAGGGTCGGAAGGTCGCCGGCCAGCGCGTACCAGCGATCGGAGCGTCCTTCGACGGCGACCTCGGCGACATCCCCCCGCTCGAGCATCGCGCGGAGCGCGGCGAGACGCGGCTGTCGAAAGGACCGGGGAAACGAGAGGTACCAGGCGAGGTCCGTCTCGGTGGCCGCGCCCATGGCATGGAGGGACTGGCGCACGTGAAAGCGAGCGAACTCCTCCGAGGCGACGGGCTCGCACCGCGCGGCCGGGACGGCTCGCTCGAGCAGATCGAAGCGCTTGTGGAAGTGGCGCCGGGAGTCGACCGTGAGCACGCCCGTCATCCAGAGGTGATGCAGGGCGTGATGGGCGGGCGTCCAGCTCCACCAGCCGCCGCCCGGCCGGCGTCCTTCGAAGTCTCCGCTGCTCATGGGGCCGGTCGCCTCGATCGCCGCTTTCACCTGCGCGAGCACTTTCGTGTTCTTGCGCAGCCACCTCGCCCAGCCGAGCTGGCGCGGATGGTAGTCGAGCATCGCGCGGCGCCAGAACGGGAGAAGCGTCGAAGGGATGAGGCACGCGGCGTGCGCCCAGTACTCGAAGAACAGCCGTCGGCGATAGACCAGGCGGTCGAGGCGCGCGCGGTCGTACGGTCCGAACCGGTTCCAGACCGCCAGGTAATGGGCGCGGTCGACGACGTTGATCGAATCGAGCTGGATGCCGCCGACGTCCTCGGCGAAGCGAACGAGGCGGGACGGCGTGAGCGGGACGGCCCGCGGGCGGTCCAGGTGCTGCCGCTTGAGGAAGAGGGCCCGAACGGATCGGATCGGGAACGCGCGGGCGGGCATTCGCGCGGAGACTACACCGCCGCCCCGAGCAGACCGTTTCCGGTCTGACGAAGAGCGCCTCTCAGCCGGCGCGCCGCCGGCCCGATCTCTCGTTCCAGCGCCGCGCGTGCGCGATCCCGAGGCTCATGACGCCGTAGACGATCACGCAGAGGAGGAAGTCGAGCGCCAGACCGACGTCGAATCGGAAGGGCTGATGCCGGAGGAGAGGAGGCAGCGCGGGGTAGAGGATGAGGAAGTAGAGCGCGTTGCCAGCCAGGATCGCGATGAGGTATTCGATCCAGCGCCGCGTCGTCATCGCGCCCATCGCGTTCCCCCCGGCCACGCGGCGCGAGTCTATCCCGCCGGGAACATCGCCACCGGTTCGCGGGTTCTGGGGGTACCCGGCGGCGCCGCCCGCGCCGTCCGACGGCATCGAGGGAGGAAATATGGAAAAGGGACTCGAGAAGGCCACGTTCGGCGCAGGCTGTTTCTGGGGGGTCGAGGCGGCCTTCCGGCAGGTCCCGGGCGTCGTGGACGCGGCGGTCGGTTACGAGGGCGGCAAGTTGTCCAACCCGACGTACCAGGACGTCTGCACCGACGAGACGGGACACGCCGAAGTCGTCGAAGTGACGTTCGACCCCGCGCAGGTCTCCTACGATCGGCTGCTCGACGTCTTCTGGGAGAACCACGATCCGACGCAGAGGAATCGCCAGGGTCCCGACGTCGGCACCCAGTATCGATCCGCGATCTTCTTTCACTCCCCCGAGCAGCGGGAGGCCGCGGTCGCCTCGAAGGAACGGCTCGAGGAGAGCGGACGCTACCGCCGGCCGATCGCGACCGAGATCACGCCTGCCTCGACTTTCTGGCGCGCGGAGGACTACCACCAGCGCTATCTCGAGAAGCGGGGCCTCGCGAGCTGCAAGGTCTGACCGGTCACCGGTCTTCGGTAAAGAGACCCGGTTGCCGCTCGGGCCGCTGGAACCCCGAAGGCGGCTCGGCCAGACGATCGTCGTTCAATCCCAGGCGGCGGCACTCGAGGTCGAAGAGCGTCGAGATGGCGTCCCACCGAGGGCCAATGCCGCGCATGCGCGCGCCGAAGGCGCTCTCGTTCCTCTTTCCGCCGCGGATGTCCTCGATCGCGTGGAAGACTTTGGCGGCGCGCTGTGGGAACGCCTCCTCCAGGCGCTGCTCGAACACGGGGAGGACCTCGGCCGAAAGGCGCACGGGGACATGAAACGCGAAGCGCGCGCCCGCGGCTTTGGCCCGTCGAAGGAGCTCCGCGATGTCTCCGTCGTTCAGCCCCGGAATGGTGGGCGCGAGCGAGATTCCGGTCCGTAACCCGGCCTCCGAGAGGATCTGGAGGGTCTCGAAGCGCTGAGAGGGGGGCGAGGTGCCGGGCTCGATCTTTCGAGACATGGCGTCGTCGGCGAACGCGATCGAAAGCGTCACCGAGACCGGGGTCTCCTTCGACAGGCGCGCGAGTAGCTCCACGTCGCGTCGCACGAGCGCGGCTTTGGTGATGAGCGCAACGGGGTTTCGGAACTCCGCGCAGACCTCGAGGCAGCGCCGCGTCAGGCCGTAGACGGCCTCCAGCGGCTGGTAGCAGTCGGTGTTCCCGGAGAAGACGATGACGTCGCCCTTCCACGAGCGGCGCGCGAGCTCGCGGCGCAGGAGATCGGGCGCGTTCGTCTTGACCACGATCTTCCGCTCGAAGTCGGTCCCGGCGCCGAAGCCCCAGTACTGGTGGCTCGGACGAGCGTAGCAATTGTGGCTGACGACACCGTTCGCGATGAAGTCGCCCGTCCCTGTCGTGATGTCGTAGAGCCGCAGCCCGACTCCGAGAGGCTCGACGGCGGAGACGCGGAGGCGGGAGTCGTTCTTGATCGCCTGCCCTTCGATCGAACGCTTCCTCGGGATCGCCGGATCCACGGCGTGAAAGAAGCGCAAGTGCGCCCGCAGGCCCCTTCGGACTCGGACGACGAAGAGGGGCCTTTCCCGATCGCGGATCTCGACCACGTGCTCGAACCCGAGACGATTCAGCCCGCGCGTGACGTGACCAACGATTTCTTGATCCGTATTGCAGATGCGGAGGATCCCGCGGCTGTACGAGCCCTCGGCATCGAAGATCCCCGCGAGGAAGCCTTTGTCCCAGTCGGACGTCGGGTCCGTCGGCCATTCGACGAGCTCTCGGATCCGCCGGACACTTGCTCGCGCCTGGGTCCGGATCGCATCGAGGGCGCCGCGCGAGCCGCTCGCCGCCGCGAACCGGAATTCCCGTGTGGCGATCTCGAAATCGCGCAGGTAGCGTGCGGTCCGGGCGATCGCCTCGCCGTCGATCATCGCGAGTCGGAAGTGATGCTGGGTGTCGGTCGCCCGGCGGCGCCCGGCGTACGAATACTCGCCGAGGAGACCGTCCCCGCGGACGATCCCGCAGAGGTATCCGATCCGGTAATCGGCCGTTTCCTGCGGCGGGGAAGCGAACCGCCCCGTCCCGAGAAGGTGGTTGTTCGTCGTCAAACGAGGTCGTCGTCGTCGCCCCCGTTCGGCGCCGACGACGTGCTTCCACCCCCGTTCGCTCAGGAATCGATGGTCCGCGCTCGCGACGAGCACCGTGCCGTCTTCGAGGGTGACCCGGTAGCCCGGGGCGATGCGGCTCCAATGCGCCAGGACTTTCGTCTTGACGTATCGGCGATAGCGACCCAGAAGGCGTGTCCCGTAGACCTCCTCGCCGACCCGAAGGTCCGCAAGAGGCTTGATCCGGCCGTCTCCCATGAGGATCGGCGTGTCTCCGGATTGGCAATACGCACAAGCATGGAAACATCCGCGGTACGGATTGATGCTGAAGCGGAAGGAGAGGTCGGGGCTGTCGTTCTCCGCGATGATCGAGCGCGCCTTCTCCTCGAAGACCTCGAGCTTCGCTTCCGGCGGCTCTCCGAGCCATTCCGCGTGAGTGGATTCCCAGGGGTTGGGAGGATTGGAGACCCGGGTCGGCACGCTCCGACTATAGCGTAAATCGGGCGTAAGTCATCACCCGGTCTTCGGCGAGCGCCGCCGCCATCGGCGGAAAGCGACGGCCGCCCAGACGAGCTCCACGACACCGAACGGCCAGGCCCCTTGCAGGAATCCGTAGGCGGACGCCAGAAGGCACGAGACCGAGAAACCGAGCACGTAGCCCGGATGCCGGTCCTCGAGAGCGTAGAAGACGAGCATGGCGCCGACGGCGAAGAGGCCGAAGCCGGTGAGCGGATCCATCGCGAGTCGCGGGGAAGGCCGCGGGAGGCCTAGCGAAGGCCCGTCGCCTCCCGCACCTCCCGAAGCGTCTCGGAGGCGACCCGCCGCGCCCGCTCCGCTCCGTCGCCGAGCACGCGCTCGACGGTGGCCGGATCGGCCGCGAGCTCCTTTCGCTTCGCGCGCGCGTCGCGGAAGTGCGTGTCGATCTTCTCGACGAGCATCTTCTTCGCCTCGCCGTAGCCCGTCCCTCCGGCCCGATACCGGGCCGCGAGCGCGGTTCGCTCCTCCTCCGAGGCGAAGAGCGAGTAGAGGGCGAAGACGTTGTCTTTCTCGGGATCCTTCGGCGCCTCGACCGGCGTCGAATCGGTCACGATGCGCATCACCGTCGAGGAAAGGGCCTTCCCCTCCGCGAAGATCTCGATCGTGTTGCCGTAGGACTTGCTCATCTTCTTTCCGTCGACCCCCGGCACGAGCGGAGCCTCGTCGAGGCGCGCCTCGGGCAGCGGGAACACGGTGCGGTACGCCTGGTTGAAGTAACCCGCCATGTCGCGCGTCATCTCGATGTGCTGGATCTGGTCCTGTCCGACGGGAACGAGATTCGACTTGTAGATCAGGATGTCCGCCGCCATGAGGATCGGGTAGGTGAAGAGCCCGACGCTCGGGGCGAGGCCGCGCGCGAGCTTGTCCTTGTAGGAGGTGGCCCGCTCGAGGAGGCCCATTCCCGTCACCGTCGAGAGGACCCAGGCGAGCTCGGTCACCTCGGGCACGTCGGATTGCCGGAAGAAGACGGTCTTCGCGGCGTCGAGGCCGAGCGCCAGGTAGTCGAGGGCCACGGCGCGGGAGTTCTCCCGGAGCTCCTTCGCGTCCTGGATCGTCGTCAGGGCGTGCAGGTCCGCGATGAAGAAGAAGCACTCGCCCTCGCTCTGGAGCGCGATGTGCTGCCGGATCGCCCCGAAATAGTTTCCGAGGTGCAGTTTTCCCGACGGCTGGACGCCAGAGAGGATCCGGGGGCGCTTCATGCGCGCGCCATTCTATCGGCGGGAGTCTTGGCGATGCCGCCGCGACCGAAGTAGAGTGCGTCGCCAACGGAGGGAACTTCCCATGAGACGACTCGCGGCTCTCGCCGGAATCGCCCTGTTCCCGTTGGCCGTCTGGGCGGCCCCCGCGCCGGCGCCCACCCCGACTCCGGACCATCACGATCGTCCGCCCGAGACGGTCTTCCGGGTCCAGCCGCTCGGAAACGACGTGTACGCGCTCTACGGGCGCGGAGGAAACGTCGGGTTCTTCGTCGGACCGGACGCGGTCACGGTGATCGACTCCCAGTTCAAGGAGGTCGCGCCCGGGATCGTGTCGGAGATCAAGAAGGTGACGGACAAGCCGATCAAGTTCCTGATCAACACCCACTTTCACGGCGACCACGTGGGCGGCAACGAGGTCTTCCGAAATTTCGCGATGATCATCGCGCAGGACAACGTCCGGACGCGGATGCTCGCCTCGCCCGAGACGATCAAGAAGGAGTATCCGGCGCGCCTCGAAAAAGCGAAGCAGGCGGGCAACGACGCGATGGCGAAGTTCCTCCAGGAGCAGATCGAGTGGGCGAACAAGGTTAAGGTCGAGGAGATCGCCGCCCCCGTTCTGACTTACGACTCGGAGCTTCGGATCCACCCGGGCGGCGGGGAGACGATCCAGATCTGGCACCTGCCGCCCGCGCACACCGACGGAGACAGCGTCGTCTTCTTCGAGAAGGCGAAGGTTCTTCACATGGGAGACGACTTCTTCAACAAGGTGATCCCGTTCATCGACGTGAGCGGGGGCGGATCGGCGAAGGGCTACCTCGCGGCGCTCGACAAGGTGATCGCGAAGGTCCCGGCGGACGCGAAGATCATCCCGGGTCACGGCGAGGTGACGGACCTGGCGGGTCTCCGGGCCTTCCGCCAGTACATCGCCGACGTGCTCGACGCCGCGGGAAGGGCGAAGGCGGCCGGGACGTCCAAGGAAGACTTCGTCAAGGACGTCGACCTCCCCGCGTACAAGGATTTCGGGGGCTACAAGGACCGCTTCAAGGACAACGCGGCCACGGCCTACGACGAGAGCCGTTAGACCGTCCCGGCGCGGGAAGCTCCTGGGCGCGGCGGCGCTCGCCGCCTTCGGCGTCCTCCTCTTCTTTGCTCTCGGGATGCACCGGGGGGTGCTCCTCGGAAGCGACATCAAGGGGAGCCGGTTGCCGTGGGCTCCCTTCCTGACGGAGCGGCGCATCCAGGCGCCGGCGCTCTCCGATCCGGTCTGGCAGTTCGTGCCGTGGCTTCGGCTGGCGCGCCGGGAGCTCGCTTCGGGCAGGCTGCCGCTCTGGAATCCGCACCAGGACGGGGGAGTGCCCCTCCTGGGCAACTCCATATCCGCCCTGGGCTCGCCACTCAACGGGCCGGTCCTCCTCCTCGGCGTCGATCCCGGCTGGAATCTGTCGCTCCTCGCGCGATTCCTCCTGGCGGCATTCGGAGCGTTCCTTCTCGCGAGAGACCTGGGCCGGTCGCGAATCGCCGCGGCGCTCGCCGCGGCTGTGTTCGCGCTCTCGGGCGCGTTCGTCGCCTGGCTCGAGCACCCGCAGACGCTGGCGGCGGCGCCGGCGCCGCTCGTTCTGCTCTTCGCGAGGCGGTCGGCTCGGGGGCCCTCCGCGTCCTCGATCGCGGGCTTGGGACTCGCGACGTACCTCGTCCTCTCCGGCGGGCACCCGGAGACCTCCCTCATGGTTTCGCTGCTCGCGCTCGCGATCGTCGCGGCGTCGCGGCCCACGCTCCGAGGCTGGATGCACGCGGCCTCGGGCGCGCTCCTCGGCGTCGGCCTCGCGGCTCCGCTGATCCTGACGTTCGCGGAGTACTTCCGCCACTCCGTGGCGCGCGCGGGCGAGGGGAGGCGTCCCTTCGTTCTCGCGGCGCGCGACCTCCTGCGCTTCGTCGAGCCGCGGATGCCCGACTCGAACGTCGTCGAGGCGGCGGCGACGGTTTCGATCGCGGCCCTGGTCCTGGCCGCCGCCGGCCTCTGGCTCGGCAGGCGCGACCGGGGCGTCCGATTCTGGGGGATCGCCGCGGCGATCCTGCTCGCGGTGATCTACGGCAACCCCTTGTCTCGCGCCCTCGCGCTCTCGACCCCCGTCTACTGGACGCGCTTCCTGATCCTTCTTCCCCTCCCCCTCGGTGCGCTCGCGGCCTGGGGTCTCGACGCCGTGCGCGAGCGCCTCGCGAGAACGTGGAGCCCGGCGGCCTCCCGCCTCGCCGCGCTCGCGGCGGCGGCGGTCGTCGCCGGCGAGCTCCTCATGGCCGCTCGCGGCGTCCACGCCGTGACGCCTCCCGCCTGGATCGCGCCGTCGACCCCGATGCTCGATCGCCTCGCTGCCGACCGCGAGCCGTTTCGCATCCTCCCGCTCCACACGACGCTTTCCCCCGACAGCGCGACCGACTACGCCCTCGACGACGTCCGCGGCTACGACGCGCTCGCGCCGGCGGCCTGGCGCAGAAGCCGGGGGGCGATCGGCCGGTTCGCCGACGTGCCGACCCAGAGAGACGCGATCGAGCCGTGGGACCTCGCGCCGGGGGGCGCGGCGCTCGACGACTGGAACGTCAAATACCTGCTCCTTCCTCCGCAGTTCGCCTTCGGGGCCGCCGAGCTGAACTCCCGCAAGGGGCTCGATCTCGAGACAGTGTATGAGGGCCCGGACGGCCGGATCCTTCGCAACCGCCGGGTTCGCCCCCGGGTCCGACTGGACGTGCCCGGAGAGGTGCGCTTGGCCGAGCGTGCGCCCGGTCTCTGGCGGACGGAGGTCCGCGCGGACCGTCCCGGCACGCTCGTCGTGGCCGATCCCTTCTTTCCCGGCTGGACGGCGCGGGTCGACGGCGCCTCCGTCCCGGCCGGCCTGCGGCCCGGGGAACCCATGGCCGTCGCGGTTCCCGCGGGCACGCATCGCGTCGAGCTCGTCTACGCCCCGGCGTCGTTTCGGCTGGGCGTCGGCGTCGCTCTCCTGTCGCTCGCCGTTGTCTTGTCGATCGTCCGGCCGTCCCGGGGCGCGGGCGCAAGCCTGCGGAGAGCGCCTAGGACGCCGCGTCCCGGGGGGAGTCGCGAAGCGACCCCTCCTCGACGAGCCTCCGGATCCGCTCCCGCAGATCGTCCCGCGTCTCGATGAATCGCTGATACCGGGTCGCGGGATCGTCGGGGCCGAACGAAGGGTCCTCGATCGACCAGTGCTCGATCCGCTGCGCGCCCGGCCACGTCGGGCAGTCCATTGCCGCCGAGTCGCACACCGTCACGACGACGTCGAAGTCCTGCTCCCGGAACTCATCCGCCGACTTGGAGAAGGCTTCCGTCATGTCGGCGCCGAGAGCTTCCATCGCCCGGATCGCGAGCGGATGGACCCAGCCGGTCGGACGGGATCCGGCGGAGACCGGGTCGAGCACCTCCGGCCAGTCGAGCCTCGCCAGGGCTTCGGCCATCTGGCTTCGCGCCGCGTTTCCCGTGCAGAGAAAGAGGATTCGCCGGCGCACGCGGCGATCGTACCCTGCACGCCTTACCTTTCCGCCGAATCCGTCCGATAATGAACGAAGCTTGAAGGTGGGGTCTTTCTTGCGCAGCCGGTGGGCGAGCGAAGCGCTCGGCATCTTTCTGCTTCTGGCCGGAACCTTGATGGGTCTGTCCCTGGTGTCCTACGACAGCCACGACCCGAACCTGTTTTCGCTGACGACGGGCGACCCGGTCGAGCCGCGCAACTGGATCGGCGGATTCGGTGCCTCCCTCTCCTCGGCGCTCTACGCGCTGCTCGGCGTGGCGGCCTGGCTGATCCCTCTGACCCTCTTCTACTGGGGGTGGCGCCGCTTCTGGCAGCGCCCGGTCGAGAACCCCGGCTCCAAGGCCGCGGGAGTGACGATGCTCGTCCTGGCCGTCCCTTCGCTCGCCGACCTCCTCTTCGGCCGCCGTTACCTCTTCGGTGCCGAAATGGAGACCGGGGGCGTCGTCGGCCGCGCGCTCGGCGAGGCGGCCAGAGCGCGGTTCGGGATGGCCGGAGCGCTCCTCCTCGTGTTCGCGGTCGCGCTGCTCGCGGTGCCGCTCGCGACACAGGTCTCCCTCGCGGACGTCTCGATGGGACTGCGCGTCCGGTTCGTCTCGCTCTTCGGAAGGCTGAACGCCCGCTGGGTCCGGCGGCGCGACCAGCGCACGAAGGAACGCCTGCGGCGCTCCGTCGTCGCCAAGCATCTCGAAAAGTCGCGGCGCGAGGAGGTCACGCTCGAAGAGATCCCGTTCGCTCGAGACGAGGAGCCGCCGCCGTTCCTCGCGGAGAAGCCGGGCGAGGGGAAGTTCTCCTTGAAGAAGGTGATGGCCTCCGCGCCTTCGCCGAAGAAGGCGCCCGCCGCGCCGCCGCCGAAGAAGAAGCCGGACCCGCAGCAGAGCCTGCCTCTCTCCGTCGCGGGGTACACGTACCCGCCGGTGTCCCTCCTCGAGAAGCGGGAGAGGGCGGGGGCGGTGGACCGCAAGCTCCTCGCGGAGACGGGCAAGCTCATCGCCGACAAGTGCGCGGAGTTCGGCGTCGAAGGGGAGGTCGCCGAGTACCACCCGGGCCCGGTCGTGACGACCTACGAGTTCCGCCCGGCCGCGGGCATCAAGGTCAACCAGGTCATCGGCCTCTCGGAGGACCTGGCGCTCGCCCTCTCGGCCGAGTCCATCCGGATCGAGCGCCTGCCGGGAAGGGCGAGCGTCGGCATCGAAGTGCCGAACCCCGGAGGCGGCGAGATCATCTCGATGCGGGACGTCATCGAGTCCGAACGCTTCTCGAGCTCCCGCTCGCTCCTGACGCTCGCGCTCGGCAAGGACATCCACGGAGAGCCGATCGTGGACGACTTGCGGGCGATGCCGCACCTCCTGATCGCCGGCACGACCGGCTCCGGAAAGAGCGTCGGTTTGAACGCGCTCATCACGTCGATCCTCTACAAGGCGCGTCCCGACGAGGTCAAGCTCATCCTGATCGATCCGAAGATGATCGAGCTCGAGATCTACGAGCACCTGCCGCATCTCGCCACACCGATCATCACCGACCCGCGGAAGGCGGCGAACGCGCTCAAGTGGGCGGTCGCCACGATGGAAGAGCGGTTCACGACGCTCTCGGAGTTCGGCCAGGTGCGCAACGCCGAGCAGTACAACGCCGCCCTCCGCGATCCGGCCGAGGTCGCCCGCGTCCGGGCGCAGCATCCCGAGGATCCCGACTTCAAGCTCGAGCCGATGCACCTGATCGTGATCGTCATCGACGAGCTCGCGGACCTGATGATGACCTCGCCCAAGGAAGTCGAGGAGGGGATCGTGCGCCTCGCGCAGAAGGCGCGCGCCGTCGGGATCCACCTCGTCGTCGCGACGCAGCGCCCGTCCGTGGACGTCCTGACGGGGCTCATCAAGGCGAACCTTCCGTCGCGGGTCGCGTTCAAGGTCTCTTCGAAGATCGATTCCCGCGTGATTCTGGACGGCAACGGCGCCGAGCGCCTCCTCGGGCGCGGCGACATGCTCTTCCTCCCGCCTGGGACCTCGCGCCTGAGGCGCGTGCATGGCGCGTACGTTTCGGTCCAGGAGACCGCTGCGCTCATGCGCTTCCTGCGCAAGCAGTCGAAGCCGCAATACGACGAGGCGATCGTCAAGGACCGGGAGGAGACGACGACGCGCGACGACGCGGGGGACGAGAGCGATCCGCTCTACGACGAGGCCGCCCGTTTGGTCGTCCGCGAGAAGATGGCCTCGATCTCGTTTCTCCAGCGGCGCATGGGAGTCGGTTTCTCTCGGGCCGGCAAGCTGATTGACATGATGTCGCGCGACGGCCTGCTCGGCCCCCCGCGCGGTTCCAAGCCCCGGGAGGTTCTCGTGTCGGAGGATTACTTCGAGGAAGTCGACCGCCAGCCGCGATGAGCCGACCCACTGTGCTCCTCCTCGCGGCGATCCTCGCCGCGCCCGTCGCGGCCTATCTCGCCTACTTCCTCGCGAAGGGCCTCGGGTTCCTCGACCCGCCGGCCTCCCGCGAACAGGAGCTCAAGCGGTCGATCCTCGCGGCCCTGTACGCGCTTCTCGTCTTCCTGCCGGTCTTCTTGTTCGGCTGGGAGCGGCGCTGGCCGCGCGTCTGGATCGCCTTCGGGGTCGTCAGCGGCGCGGCCCTCGTCTTCTTCGCGGTCTCCGGTCTCGCGGCGGCCCGGGCTCTCTGGATCCTCCGACGCGGATCGGCCCCGCCGGTTCCGCCGCTTCGGCCCGGCGGGAACGAGGGATCCCTCGAGCTCGGCGCGCCCCGCGAACGCTGAAGCGAACCGGTCGGTTCCCTTGAAGACGGTCTTCTTCGGCACCCCCGAGTTCGCGGTCCCGTCGCTCGAGGCCCTTCTCGACGCGGGGATCGAGGTCTCGCTGGTCGTGACCCGTCCGGACCGGCCCTTCGGGAGGAGCGGGCAGCCCGTGCCCTCCGCCGTCGGAAAACGTGCATTCGAGGCCGGTCTAACGGTCGCGAAGCCGGGGCGCGTCCGCGGCGACGCCGGGCTTCTCGATGAGCTGCGTGCCGCCGCGCCGGACGCAGGCGTCGTGGTCGCCTACGGACGGATCCTCCCGAACGAAATCCTCGCCGTGCCGCCTCTCGGCTTCGTCAACGTCCACGCCTCTCTCCTGCCGCGGCACCGCGGCGCCGCCCCCGTGCAGGCGGCGCTCCTCGCGGGGGACGCCGAGACGGGCGTCGTCACGATGCGCGTCGTCGAAGAGCTCGACGCGGGGCCCCTCTATCTCGCCCATCGCGTCGCGATCCGCCCGTCCGACGACGCGGGGCTCCTCTCGAACCGGCTCGCGCGCGACGGCGCCCGACTTCTCGTCGAGACGCTCCGCGGCCTCGAGAGGGGAAGCCTCGAGCCCGTCGCCCAGCGAGGCGAGCCGACGCACAGCCGGCCGCTTCGCCGCGAGGACGGAGAGGTGGACTGGAACGCCCCCGCCGAGGAGATCGCGAGGCGCCTCCGCGCCTTCTCCCCCTGGCCCGGCCTCTACACGTTCCTGGGAACCGAGAGACTCAAGCTGCTCGCGGCCGAGACC
>JBKPSZ010000007.1:0-6665 GCA_046735265.1 Acidobacteriota bacterium
GATCAGGCGCGCGGTCGAGCCCTGTCCGCGAGCCGCGCGCCGGTGGCAACGCCAGATCCCCGAGCAAGCGGAGGCGACGGTTAGACCGCCGCCTCTTTCAGCTCCCGAATCTCGGCTTCGGGTTCCGCTCCCTCGATCTTCTTATGCGTCTTGGCCACGAGCACGTAGATCGACGGCACGACGAACAGAGTGAACGCGGTGCCGATGATCACGCCGGTGACGAGCATGATTCCGATCGAGTTGCGGGCGCCGGCTCCCGGACCGCGGGCGAAGACCAGCGGCATATGTCCCATGACCGTCGCGGCCGTCGTCATCAGGATCGGCCGAAGCCGGGTGGCCGCGGCTTCGACGACCGCCGAGACCTTGGCCTGCCCCTTCTCCTGCAGGTTGTTCGCGAACTCGACGATCAGGATGCCGTTTTTCGCGATGAGTCCGACGAGCGTGATGAGACCGACCTGACTGTAGACGTTCAGCGTCGTCAGCCCGAGAAACGAGAAGAGCAGCGCGCCCGACAACGCGAGCGGCACCGAGCCCGCCAGGATGATGAAAGGGTCACGGAAGCTCTCGAACTGCGCCGCGAGCACGAGATAAATCAGGATGGCCGAGAGCGCGAACGTTCCGAGGAACTTGCCTCCCTCCGTCCGCAGCTGCCGCGATTCGCCGGCGTAGTCGACCGTATATCCCTGGCCGCTCGGCAGCATCTGCTTCGCGTTGTCCTCCAGGAAGCGGAGCGCCTTGTCGAGCGACACGCCCTGGGGAATGACCCCCTGGATGTGCACGGCGTTCAACTGCTGGAACCGCTTCAACTCCCGCGGCTCCGTCGTCGTCTTGAGCGAGGCGAAAGTCGAAAGCGGCACGAGCTTGCCGCCGGCGGCCGTGACGTAGATCTGTGAGAGCTGGTCGGGCGTCAGGCGCTCCGCGCGCTGGATCTGCGGGATGACTTTGTAGCTCCTCCCCTGGACGCTGAAGCGGTTGACGTAGTTTCCGCCGAGCATCGTCGAGAGATCCTTGCCCGCTTGCGAGAGATCCACGCCCTGGGATCGCAGCTTGTCGCGGTCGAAGACGACCTCGGTCTGCGGCTGGTCGAATTTCACGTCCGAGTCGGCGTACATGAAGAGACCGCTCGCGAATGCCTTCTGAACGAGGTCGTTGGCGAACCCGGCGAGCCGCTCCGGGTCGGCGGTCGAAGCGATGACGAAGTCGACGGGGAAGCTGCCGCCGCCGGGGAGCGCGGGGGGAACGAGCGTGATGACCCGCACCCCGGGGATCTGCCCCATCCGCGCCGAGACTTCCATCTGCAGCTGCCGCGTGTTCTTCTTCCGGTCGCCCCACGGCTTCGTCACCATGCCGCTGAAGCCGCCGCCCGGCTGCGTGATCTGGAAGATGCTCTCCTTCTCCGGGAACGACGCATAGACGTCGTTGACTTCCGAAGTGAAGAGCATCGTCTGGTCGAGGGTCGCATTCGGCGCGGCCTGGACGACTCCAAATACGACGCTCTGATCCTCGGTCGGCGCGAGCTCGCGCGCGGAGAACAGGTAGAAAGGAACGATCAGGAGCGCGACGATCGCCCAGAGGGTCAGGACGACGGGCCGATACTGCAGCGTCGAGGCGAGCGCCCGCGCGTACCCGCGCCGCACCTGCTCGAAACGGCGGTTGATCCATCCCGCGAAACCGTGCTCGGCGTCCCCGGCGCGGAGCAGCCGCGAGCCCATCATCGGAGAGAGGGTCAGCGCCACGACACCCGAGATGATCACCGCGCCCGCGAGCGTGAACGCGAACTCGCGGAAGAGCGAGCCGGTCAGGCCGCCCTGCAGACCGATCGGCGCGTACACCGCCGCGAGCGTGATCGTCATGGAGATGATCGGCCCGACGAGCTCACGCGCCGCGGCGATCGCCGCCTCGAACGGCTTCTGCCCGAGCTGGATGTGGCGCTCGACGTTCTCGACCATGACGATGGCGTCGTCGACGACGAGACCGACGGAGAGCACGATCGCGAGGAGCGTCAGAAGGTTGATCGTGAAGCCGGCGAGCAGCATCAGGAAGACCGCGCCGACGAGCGAGATTGGAATGGCGACGATCGGGATGAGCACCGATCGGTACGATCCGAGGAAGAGGAAGATGACGATGATGACGATGAGCAACGTTTCGGAGAGGGTCTTCAGCACTTCCCGGATCGCGTCGCGGATGTAGAGCGTCGAGTCGTACGGAATTCCGCCCGTCATGCCGACCGGAAGCTGCGCCTGGATGTCCTTCATCGCCTCGCGGACCCGGCCGATGACCTCGAGCGAGTTCGCCGTCGGCAGCACCCAGATGCCCATGAAGACGGCCGTCTGGCCGTTGAACCGCACGTCCGACTCGTAGTTCTCGGCGCCGAGCACGACGTCGGCGACATCGCCCAGACGAACGATGACTCCCTTGTCCTGCTTGACGACGAGCTGGCGGAACTCCTCGGTCGTCTTCAGGTCCGTGTTCGCGACGAGGTTGACCGAGACCATGGAACCCTTGGTCCGGCCGAGGGCCGACAGGTAGTTGTTGTTCGCGAGCGCGTCCCGGATCTGCGACGGCGAGATGCCGAGCGACGCCATGCGGTCCGGCTTCAGCCAGATCCGCATCGCGAAGGTCCGGTCGCCGAGGATGTCGGCGCGCTGGACGCCGCTGACAGCCGTCAGTTTCGGCTGGACGACGCGCACGAGATAGTCGGTGATCTGGTTCTGGTCGAGGTCGTTCGATCCGAAGCCGAGATACATCGAGGCGAACTGGCTGTCGGCCGTCTGAAGGTCGATGACCGGCGCCTGCGCCTCCGGCGGCAGATCATTTCGGACCTGAGCGACCTTGGCCTGGATCTGCGTCAGGGCGGCGTTCGTGTCGTAGTTCAGCTTCAGGTGAACGGTGATCGTCGAGACGCCCTGGGCGCTCGACGACTCGATGTAGTCGATGCCGTCGGCGCTCGCGATGACGCGCTCGAGGGGCGTCGTGATGAAACCGCGCACCAGGTCGGCGTTGGCGCCCACGTAGACGGTCGTCACGCTGACGACCGCGATGTCGCTTCGCGGGTACTGCCGCACCGAGAGCGAGCGGATCGCCCGGATGCCGGCGATCAGGATGACGAGGTTGACGACGATCGCGAGGACCGGCCGCTTGATGAAGAGATCGGTGAGCTTCATTTAGCTGTCCTCCGGCTTCGGCGCCGGGTTGTTGCCGGGCTGGACCTTGTTGTTGACCTGCACGGCCGCGCCCGAACGGAGCTTGAACACCCCGGAGGTCACGACCTCCTGGCCGGGCTTGACACCGGTGAGGACGGCAACCTGGTCGCCCCGCCCCATGCCGAGCTTGACGAACTGCTGGCGCACCCCTTTGTACGACTCCCCGCTCTTGGGATCCTTCATGTTCTCGACGATGAAGACCGAGTCACCGTACGGGGCGTAGCTGATCGAGGACGCCGGCAGCGTGATGACGCTCTGGCTCTTCCCGACGCCGACGCTCGCCTGGACGAACATGCCGGGCTTCAACTTTCCGTCCGTGTTCGCGAGAGTCGCCTGCGCCTGCACGTTGCGGGTCGCGGCGTCCACGATGGAGTCCACCGCCGTGAGCTTGCCGTCGGAGAAGACTCCGGCCGCCTCCGCCGTGACGCGGACCGCCTCGCCCGTGTGGAGCTCGGCCAGGCGCTGCTGGGGCACGGAGAAGTTCACGTAGATGGGGGAGAGCGCCTGCAGCGGCACGATCGCCGCTCCGCCCTCGAGGTACTGGCCGAGGTTCACCTGGCGGATCCCGAGCACCCCGGAAAACGGGGCCCGGATCGTCTTGCGCTCGATCGTGGCCTTGATCTCGCCCACCCGGGCGACGGCCTGCTTCTCTTCCGCCTCCGCCTTGTCGAAATCCGCCTTCGGCGCGATCCCCTGATCGGAGAGCCCCTTCTGACGCTCGAGGCTCAGCCGCGTCAAGTCGCGCTGCGCTTCCGCCGCGGCGAGCTGAGCCCTCTCCTGCCGCACGTCGAGCTCGACCAGGACGGCTCCCTGGCGGACCGCTTGACCCGACTCGAATGCGATCTTGTCCACGATCCCGGGCAGGTCCGCGCTGACCGTCACGCCGCGCACCGCGACGGCGGTGCCGATCGCCGAGATGTTGTCCGACCACGCCTCCTGCTTGGCGACGACGGTCGTGACCGCCTCCGGCGGCGGCCGGAACGAGGAGTTCTGCTTGATCGCCGTCTTGATCTGTTTCGTCTTGACGGCCGCGATCGCCCCCACGAAGAGTCCGACCGCGAGCAACATCAGAATCATCCGCTTGGCCATCGAAGACCTCCGTCCCGTGGGGTTCACGCCGCCTTCATGTTCGGCGGTTGATCGCGACACCCGAAGCCCGGCTCGCGAAATGCCGGGGTCGGTCGCGATGCCTCGCCGCGGCGCCGACTGCGAATCAGAGTCGAAAGCGTCCGGTCCGAGTATTCCCATTCCCGTTTCTACGCGAAACCAGGCCCTTGGGGTTCGCGTCGATCGAGGGCAGGGCGGCCATCACCTGCAACGTCCTGCCGCACAGAAACTTCCCGTCTACGCCGGAAACATGAAGATCGAAGCAGCGCTCCGAATCTCTTCGCCGATGGGATTTCGGGAAGGCGGCGACCGGGACAGAAAGACTCTATCGGCGGGGGATGGGGGGCGTCAAGCCGCTTCGCCGGTCGTGCCGGGCCACCCCGGCTGATAGTGTGAGCGCCGTGCGCTCGATCGCCGCAGCCTGCCTGATTTCGCTCGTCGCGGCGATCCCGCCCGTTGCGGCCGCCGACAAGAGCGTCGACGGCTCCTTTGCCGCCATGGCCGTCGTCGAGACTTCCACCGGCACACGCCAGATGGGCTTCACGGTCGTCGTCTCGCACCCGATGACCATGGAAGAGACGCTCCCCTACAAGAAGATCCTTCACGAGGGAGGGCAGCAGGCGCTCGTCAACTCGATCCGCGGGATGGGTCGGGGGAGCTTCCTCCTCGGCATGGTCGAGTACCCGATCGACGTGATCGTCGCCGAACCGAACGACAACGGGGTCAAGTACAGCGTCGTCACGACGCGCCAGCTCCAGTACGAGGAGGTGGTGGACGGGGCGCGCTCGATGGACTACCCGTTCACCGTTCTCGTGTTCCAGGTCCCCGACTTCGGTCGCGGAGACGGGAAGATCTTCACGAAAGCGGCGCTGTCGGTGGACGAGGAGGGGCACGTGAAGGCCCAGCAGTTTCGGGGCAAGGCAGGCGTCCTGAAGGACGTCCGCAGAACCAACTAGCCCGCTCCGCGCTCCCGGCATTTCTGGAAATCCCGCTCTTGCTCTCCGCCTCGCGTCTCCCGTAATATGTTACCAAATGGTTACATATCGACGCCAGGCCGTCTTCCACGCCATCTCCGAGCCGACCCGCCGGCGGCTCCTGGACGAGCTCTCCCGCGGGCGCCGGACCGCCGGCGAGCTCGCGCGGCGGTTCCCCGCCTCGCGGCCGGCGATCGCCAAGCACCTCCGCGTTCTGCGCGAGGCGCGCCTGGTCCGCGCGCGTCGAGAGGGGCGAAACCGGGTCTACGAGCTGACGCCGGCCCCGCTCGAGTCGGCGGCGCGCTGGATCGACCGGTACGAGGTGTTCTGGACCGAGAAGCTCGACGCGTTCGCCGCCTACCTCGAGCGGGAAGAGGAGCGGAAGGAGAGGAGCCGGCCATGAGCATGGATCGAGATTCCGGAATCCTGGAGCTGACCCGCGAGCTTCCCGCTCCGCCCGAGCGCGTCTTTCGCGCGCTCACGGATCCCTCCGAGCTCGCGCGATGGTGGACCGGCGTCGGAGGCGTCTCGACGGCGCGCTTCGACCTGCGGCCGGGCGGCGCCTATCGTCTCGAGTTCCGGATGGAGAAAGGGGAGACGTGCGCCGTGCACGGCGTCGTGCGCGAGGTCGATCCGCCGCGGCGCCTCGTCTTGACGTGGTTCTCGCCGGAGTATCCGGACCAGGAGACCCTCCTTTCCTTCGAGCTCGAGCCGCGCGCCGGGGGGACGCTCTTGAAGCTCCGGCATACGGGGCTCGTCGAGCCCGGATCCTGCGAGGCCCACGAGCAGGGGTGGATCCAGGCGCTGGCGCTCCTGCTGCCGTGGCTCGCCGCGATCGGTCCGATGTTTTCCGCCGGCGCGCGCGGAGTGAAGGAGACGTAGAGTCGCAGGTTCCTGCGCCTCTCGCGGTCATCCCGAGCGACGGCGAGGGATCCCGAGCTCGGCAGGCTTCCCGGCCCCAGCTGAGAACCGGAACGTGACATCATCGCGCCCTCGCGGAAGCGCACGGGGTCCGGTGACCCTCGCGGACTTCAAATCCGTCGGCGTCGCGGTTCTGCCGGGACGGGTGGGTTCGACTCCCACACGCTTCCGCCAAGCGTCCGCCTCCTATCGCAGCAAACCCCCGGGAAACCGGGGGTTTTTCTTTTCCGTCGGGCGTCCAGCCACCCCCGAAAAGGCGGTCGGAGGCGGGCACTTTACGGAAAGTCTCGCGGAAAGTCGGACTAACCTGGCACTAACTCGGCACGCCTGAGTATCCGACCGCTCCCTAGGCAGAGCGACAGTTCCTATCTCTCCGCCGGGTCCGATTCCGCGCTTTCGGCTACCGCGTCCTCATTGCGCCATTCGTTTGTCGTATGACTCGATCGCTTTCTTAAGGTCG
>JBKPSZ010000008.1:0-4314 GCA_046735265.1 Acidobacteriota bacterium
GCAACAACGACGGCAGCCGCATCTCAATGCACAGTCTCGTGCCTCGCTTCGCTTCGCCTTCGATTTGTCGGGACACCGAACTTCGGTCGCCGTCGCCTGCTCACGGGACCAGTTTCGGCGGAGTGGCACGGGTCGGTACACTCTTTGCTACATGCGGTCGATTTCCCTGGCGCGGGGAGGAGGGGCCCTCACTGCCGCGCTGCGATACGGCTTTGTCGTCGCGGCGATCGGCGCCGGCGGCGCCGCCCTCGCCCGCGGCGCGACCTACTCGATCGCGGGCGTCTCCGACACGGCCGTCGTCCAGAATCTGACCAATCCGACCGACTTCGACTGGCTGCCGGAGGGACGGATGCTGATTCTCGAGAAGGTCGGCCGCGTTCGCATCGTGGTCGACGGTGTGCTCCAGGCGACACCGGCGCTCGACTGGGTCTCTCACGTGGACAGCTTTTCCGAGAGGGGGATGCTCGGGATCTGTGTCGACCCCGACTTCGACACGAACCACTTCGTGTACCTCTACTACACGACGACGACGCCCAATAATCGGATCGCGCGCTTCACGGTATCGGGCAATACGCTTTCCGCGGCGTCGGAGACGGTGATCCTGGACGGCATCGATGCGACCCTGGGCAACCACAACGGGGGCACGATCCGGATCGGTCCGGACGGGAAGCTCTGGGCGGCGCCCGGCGATTCGGGAACGGGCGGCGGCAAGGCCCAGGACCTCTCGACCGGACGCTACAGCGGCAAGGTGCTCCGGATGGAGCTCGACGGCTCTCCCGCCGCGGGGAACCCGTACCTCGGCTCGGTGACGATCGAGGAGCGGATCTGGGCCTACGGTTTCCGGAACCCGTTTCGATTCGCTTTCCGGCCCAACGGCGTGCTGTTTCTCGCCGACGTCGGCGACGCCGCGCACGAGGAGTTGAACGCGATCGCGACGCCGGCGTCGACGCCGGCCGGGATCGGAGGCGCCGACTACGGATGGCCGTGCACGGAGGGCTCCTTCGGCCACACGCCGCCGGCCGGCGTGTCGTGCTCGGCGCCGTTCCTTCCGCCGATCTACGACTACGACCATGGTGTGGGACAGTGCATCGTGGCCGGCGTCTTCGCGACGTCGGGCGCCTACCCGGTCGCGCTCCGGAACAAGTATCTCGTCGGCGACTTCTCGTCGGATTGGATCCGACTGCTCGATGTCAACGCGAGCAACCAGGTCACCGGCGCGCTCCAGAACTTCGCGACGGGGGCCGGAGGTCCGGTGTCCTTCCGGATCGGTCCGGACGGCCTCATCTACTTCGCGGCGTACAACTCGGGACGGATTTATCGGATCAACGCTCCGTCATCGAGCTTCCATACGGTCGCGCCCTGCCGCGTGGTGGACACGCGCAAACCCGCCGGTTCCTACGGCGGCCCCGCGCTCCCGGCGAACGCCTCGCACACCTTCCGCCTCGCGGGGCAATGCGGTGTCGTCCCGGGCGCGCGCACGGTCGCCGTCAACGTGACGGTGGTCGGGCCCGGAGGCGCGGGGGATCTCCGCTTCTATCCCGCCGGCGGGTCGCTGACGTCCGCGAGCGTGATCAACTTCCGTGCGGGTCAGACGCGCGCGAACAACGCGGTTCTGGCGTTGAATTCGACCGGCGACGTGACCGTCCGCTACGACGCCGCCGCCGGCGCCGTCCACATCCTCATCGACGTCCTCGGCTACTACGAGTAGCCGGAAGGTGCCTCACCGCCGGCGGGGCGTCCTGCTAGACTGAAGACCTCCATGCGACAGATCCCCGCGGCGCGGGGAAAAGGCCGTCTGGCGGCCGCGAGGCGCGGCGCTCTGGCCCTCGCGCTGTTCTGTGCGCTCGAGCCGCGCCTGGCCGCGGCGGCGACCTTTTCGGTCGCCGGCCTCTCGGACACGGCCGTCGTTCAGAACCTCGCCTCGCCGACCGATTTCCAGTGGCTCCCCGACGGACGGCTGCTCGTCCTCGAGAAGGACGGGCGCGTTCGGATCATCGTCGGCGGAGCGCTCGAGGCCGATCCGGCGCTCGACCTGACCGCGCAGGTGGACAACTTCTCGCAACAGGGGCTTCTCGGCATCGCGGTCGACCCGAGCTTCGGTTCGAACGGCTTCGTCTATCTCTATTACACCTTCCGCACGACGCCGCCGACCGTGCCGCGGAATCGAATCTCGCGCTTCCACGTTTCCGGCAACGTGATCGAGCCCGCGAGCGAAACGATCCTGCTCGACAACATCGACGCCGCGTCCGGCGAGAACAACGGAGGCGCTCTCGCAATCGGTCCCGACGGCAAGCTCTGGGCGGCTCCGGGGGACTCCGGCACCGGCGGCGACAAGTCGCAGAATCTCGCTCCGGGCCAGCTCTCCGGCAAGGTCCTGCGGATGGAGCTCGACGGATCGGCGGCCGCGGGAAATCCCTTCTCCGGCGACGCGACGAAGGAAGCGCGGATCTGGGCCTACGGCTTCCGAAATCCGTACCGCTTCACTTTTCGCCCATCGAACGGCGCGCTCTTCGCCGCCGACGTCGGACAGATCACGTTCGAGGAGATCGACGTCGTGACGGCGGGCGGAAACTTCGGATGGCCGGCGGCCGAGGGAACGCTCGTGCTCACACCCTGTGCCGGATGCGCGGCGCCCGTCTTCGCCTACGACCACGGCGTCGGACGCGCCGTGATCGGCGGGGTCTTCGTGACGGGCAGCGCCTATCCGGGCCTCGAGGGCAAGTACGTCTTCGGTGACTACGTGGACAGCTGGATCCACTTCCTCGAGTTCGACTCCAACAACGCGCCGGTCGGAGGCGCCCAGGACTTGGCGACCACCGCAGAATCGCCCGTCGCGTTTCGCAACGGGCCGGACGGCCTCCTCTACTACGCCGCCATCGACACCGGCCGCATCTACCGCATCAATCCTCCCTCTGCTCGATTCCACACCGTCGCTCCGTGCCGCATCGTGGACACGCGCAACCCGGCCGGCGACTTCGGCGGCCCGGCCCTCGCGGCGGGGACCGATCGGACCTTCCGGCTGGCGGAGCAGTGCAACGTGCCGGCCGGCGCGCGCTCCGTCGCCGTCAACGTGACCGTCGTCGCTCCGGGGACGAGCGGAGACCTCCGGATCTTTCCGGCGGGCTCCGCGCTGCCCTCCGCGAGCGTGATCAATTTCCGCAAGGGGCAGACGCGCGCCAACAACGCGGTGCTGCTCCTGAATTCGACCGGCGAGGTGAGCGTCCGCTGCGACGCCGCCTCCGGGGGCGTCCACTTCCTGCTGGACGTCGACGGCTACTTCGAGTGAGCGGCCCACTTCTTGAGATCCCGGGTCGTCTCGACCTCGGCGGCGTGTTCCAGTAGGGTTCGCACGCCATGACGGTTTCCAGCCGGCCGGCAACCTCCGGCCTGACGGCAGGGATCGCGGTCTTCGCCGCCGTCTTCGCTTGCACCTTCGCTGGCGCGCGGCCGGCTTTCGGCGAAGAGCCGGGCCCGGAGGCGGCGGCGCGGGTCCGGGCGCTTCTCGCCGAGAAGGAGTCGCGCACACCGGCGCAGCGCAAGCTCGATTCGAACCTCCTTTACGCCGCGCGGCAGGTACGGGGACTCGAAGCCGCTCCCGGCGCCGGAAGGCTCGCGACGGGTGTTCTCGTCGACTCGCTGGGCACGACGGTCGTGGACATCACCGCCGTCGTCGACGACGCGCTCCTCCGGCGGCTCGAAGGTCTCGGGCTCGAGATCCTGGACACCCACCCGGGCTTTCGGAGCCTTCGGGCGCGCGCGCCGCTGTCCGCGCTCGAATCCGTCGGGGCGGACCCGTCGGTCCTCTTCGTCGCGCCGGCGCGGCGGCCCCGGGTTCGGCTCGCCGACACGGACCGGGGCACCGGAGTCGGGAGCGCTCGATCCGCCGTTCCGTTCGAAGCCGATGCCGTCAACGTCTCTCAGGGGGACGTCACGCATCGTGCCAACCTCGCGCGCGCAACCTATGGCGTCTCGGGCGCGAACATCCGGATCGGCGTTCTCTCCGACGGCGTCGACTCGCTCGCGAGCCTCCAGGCGTCGGGCGATCTTCCGCCCGGCGTCACCGTCCTTCCCCGGCAGGCGGGCTCCGGGAACGAGGGCGCGGCGATCCTCGAGATCGTGCACGACCTCGCTCCAAAGGCACAGCTCTTCTTCGCGACCGCCAACGACGGCCTCGCGTCGATGGCGCAGAACATCCACGACCTGCGCGCCGCCGGCTGCGACATCCTGATCGACGACGTCATCTATTTCGTGGAGACCCCCTTCCAGAAGGGGCAGGCGCCCGGCGTGCCTTCGACGACGAACGCCGGCCTGATC
>JBKPSZ010000009.1:0-4844 GCA_046735265.1 Acidobacteriota bacterium
GATCTCACCGACCGGCCGGTCACCGTTCTCAACTCCCACACGCACTTCGATCACGTCGGCGGAAACGCGGACTTCGAGCGAATCCTGGCGATGGACACCGACTACACGCGCGCGAACGCCCGCGGTTTTCCCCACGCGGTCGTCGCGGGCGAGGTCGCGCCGGAGGCGCTCTGCCGCGGGCTTCCGGCAGACGTTTCGGCCGGCGATTATCGGATCCGGCCGTTTACGCCGACGGAGTTCGTCCGGGACGGACATCGGATTGCGCTGGGCGGCCGCGAGCTCGAAGTCCTTCACGTGCCCGGCCACACGCCGGACGCCGCCGCGCTCCTCGACGCCGATGCCGGTCTGCTCTTCACCGGGGATACTTTCTACGAGGGACCGATCTGGCTTTTCGTGCCGGAGACCGACTGGACCGCCTACGAGAAGAGCGTCGCGCGTCTCGTCTCGCTCGCTTCGAGAGTCCGTCGCGTCCTGCCGGCGCACAACAGCGCAGTCTCCGACCCGGGTCTCCTTCTCGCTCTGCGGGACGCGGTCGCCGCCGTGCGCTCGGGACGGGCGCGGCGGCGCGAGCTGCCGGGAGGACGGATCGAATTCGCTTTCGATCGATTTTCGTTCATGACGTCGCCCGCGGCGCTCGACGGTGCGACGCGATCGCCGAAGGAGGGCGGTTCGGGTCTCGCGGAAACTGGCTCGTGAGAGCGGACCTACCGTTCTCGTTTCCCACCTGATACCCTTCCGGCGTGCGCGTCACCGTGCTCGCATCCGGCTCCGGCGGCAACGTCTGCGTCGTCGAGTCGGGCGGCACGAGGGTTCTCGTGGACGCGGGGCTCTCTGGGCGGGAGATCGAACGCCGGCTAAGAGCCCGGTCTCTCGAGCCCGAATCGATCCACGCCATCTTCGTCACGCACGAGCATCAGGACCACTCCTCCGGCGCGCTCGCATTCTCGGCACGGTTCGACTGTCCCATCTTCGCCACGGCCGGCACCGCGGCGGCGATCGGCCTCGAAGAGGACCTCTTTTCCCCCTTCGTCCGGATCGACGCCAACCGGGAGGGCCGGGTCGGAGCCCTCGGCTTTCGGACGTTCGGGACGCCGCACGACGCCAACGAATCGGTCGCGTTCGCCTTCGAAGCCGACGTTGCGCGGATCGTGATCGCCACGGACCTCGGCCGTGCCGAATCGCGGTTCGTCGACTTCGTCCGAGGAGCCACGACGCTCCTCCTCGAGTTCAATCACGACGAGGACATGCTCCGGGACGGCCCCTACACCTGGCCGTTGAAGAAGCGGATCTCGGGGGGGTGGGGCCATCTCTCCAACCGCCAGTCCGCGGAGGTCGTCGAGCACGCGGCGGGACGTTCGTTGAAGCGCGTCGTCGCGACGCATCTCTCGCGAACGAACAACACGCCGGCACTCGCCTTGACGGCGCTCTCCGAAGCGCTCGAGCGTTCGGGGTGGGAGATCCCGATCGAGGCGGCCGACCCGATCGCGGGCACCGTGGCGCTCGAGGCATGAAGGTCGAGGTCCGCGTCTATCCGAAGGAGGGGGTCCTCGATCCCCAGGGGCGCGCCATCGCCGCGGCTCTCGGCCGCCTCGGGCACGCCGCCGTTCGGAACGTTCGCGCCGGAAAGGTCTTCTTCGTCGAGGTCGAGGGAAACGACGCGAAGCAGGTCGAAGCCGACGCGAGGAAGATGGCGGAGGAACTGCTGGCGAACACCGTCATCGAGGGGTACGACGTCCGCGTGGTGACGCCTTGAGATTCGCGGTCGTCGTCTTCCCCGGTTCCAACTGCGATCAGGACTGCTACCACATCGCCCGGGATCTCCTCCGCTGCGAGGCGGAATACGTCTGGCACCACGACACCGACTTGAAAGACGCCGACGCCGTGATCCTGCCGGGGGGGTTCGCCTACGGCGACTACCTCCGCGCGGGCGCGCTCGCCCGATTCTCTCCGGTGATGGAAAGCGTCGCGCGGTTCGCCCGCGAAGGAGGCGCCGTTCTCGGGATCTGCAACGGCTTTCAAGTGCTGCTCGAAGCGGGCCTGTTGCCGGGAGCCGTGCGGGTGAACCGCGGCCTGCGCTACGTCTGCCGCGACGTCTTCTTGAAGGTCGAGAACGTCGAGACGCCTTTCACACGCCTCTACCAGCGAGGCGAGGTCGTCTCGATGCCGATTGGCCACATGGAAGGGAACTACACCGCGCCGCCGGACGTCCTCGCGGAGCTCGAACGGGGCAACCGCGTGGTCTTTCGGTACTGCGACGCGCAGGGACGCGTCACGGAAGGCGCCAATCCCAACGGCGCCGAGCGGGGCATCGCGGGCATCGCCAACCGCGAAGGAAACGTCGTGGGCCTGATGCCCCATCCGGACCGCTGCGCCGAGGGGATTCTCGGCAGCGAGGCCGGGCGTCGGATGTTCGAGTCGGTCGTGGCCGCTCTGGCCACCCGTTGAAGGATCGGGTCGGGACTCCGCGATCCCGCGACCGGCTTCGCGCGAAGGAGCTTCTCCGCCGATGATCTCCGCCGAGCTGATCCAGGAGCACAACCTCTCTTCGGAGGAGTACGCGCGCATCCTCGAGATCCTCGAGCGAGAGCCGAATCTGGTCGAGCTCGGAATCTTCTCCGCGATGTGGAGCGAGCACTGCTCCTACAAGTCGTCGCGCGTGCACCTGAAAGGGTTCCCGACCTCCGGACCGCGCGTGCTGCAGGGCCCGGGCGAGAACGCCGGGATCGTGGACATCGGAGACGAACTCGCCGTGGCTTTCAAAATGGAGTCGCACAATCACCCGTCGTACATCGAGCCGTACCAGGGGGCGGCGACCGGCGTCGGCGGCATCCTCCGCGACATCTTCACCATGGGGGCGCGACCGATCGCGTCGCTCGACTCGCTCCGCTTCGGCGCTCTCTCCGCGCCGCGCATGAAGCATCTCGTGGACGGCGTGGTTCGCGGGATCGCGGGCTACGGCAACTGCATCGGCATCCCGACGGTCGGCGGCGAAACGACGTTCCATCCCGCCTACAACGGCAACATTCTCGTGAACGTCATGAACGTCGGCGTGCTGCCGAAAGAGAAGATCTTCCGCGGTCGTGCGGAGGGGGCGGGCAACCCGGTCGTGTACGTGGGATCCAAGACGGGCCGCGACGGCATCCACGGCGCGACGATGGCCTCCGAGGAATTCGCGGGCGACGAGACGAAGCAGAAGCGACCGACCGTTCAGGTCGGAGATCCGCTCACCGAGAAGCTGCTGATGGAGGCGTGTCTCGAGCTCTTCGCCGGCGACGCGATTGTCGGCATCCAGGACATGGGCGCCGCCGGGCTGACTTCATCGACCTTCGAGATGGCGGGCCGCGCCGGCAGCGGCATCGAGATCGATCTCTCGAAGGTCCCGGTTCGAGAAGAGGGGATGACGCCGTACGAGATCATGCTCTCCGAGTCGCAGGAGCGGATGCTCCTGGTCGCGCGCCGCAACCAGCTGAAGGAGGTCCTCGAGACCTTCCGCAAGTGGGAGCTCGCCGCCGTCGAGATCGGGAAGGTGACCAATTCGGGGCGCGTCGTCCTGACGTTCGAAGGCAAGGTCGTGGCCGACCTGCCGGCGGCGCCGCTCTCCGACCAGGCGCCCGTGTACGACCGCCCGCGCGCGGCCCCGACGCCGGCGGGACCGGGAGCCTGGGTCACCGAGGAGGAGCCGGCCGACTACGGCGACTGCCTGCGCCGGATCCTCGCTTCCCCGAACGTGGCCGAGAAGTCCTGGATCTGGACGCAGTACGACCACATGGTGGGGACCAACACCGTCGAGCGTCCCGGCGGAGACGCCGCGCTCGTCCGCGTCAAGGGGACGACGAAAGCGCTCGCGTTGAAGAGCGATGTGAATCCTTTCTTCTGCGCTCTGGACCCGTACCGCGGCGCCGCCATCGCCGTGGCCGAGGCGGCACGATCGATCGCGTGCACCGGAGCGCGGCCGATCGCGATCACGGACTGCCTGAACTTCGGCAGCCCGGAGAAGCCCGAGGTGATGGGGCAGTTCGAGGCGGCGGTGCGCGGGCTCTCGGACGCCTGCCGCGTCTTCGAGATCCCGGTCGTCTCGGGAAACGTCTCCTTCTACAACGAGACGGACGGCCGCGCGATCCCTCCGACCCCGACCGTCGGCATGGTCGGCCTGATCGAGGACGTCGGCAAGCGCGTGCGCCTCGCGTTCCAGCGGGAAGGGGACGTCGTGGCGCTCTTCGGCATCTCGCGCGAGGAGCTCGGCGGATCCGAGTTCCTGCGGACGATCCGGGGGCGCGACGAAGGCCCGTGCCCGGAGATCGACCTCCCGCACGAGCGAAGACTCGTGGATCTCCTGGCCGGGCTCGCGGAAAAGGGTCTCCTCGACTCGGCGCACGACGTCTCCGACGGAGGGTTCGCGGTGGCGCTCGCCGAGTGCGCGATGCGGCGCGGGATCGGCGTCGAAGTGTCACTCGAGGACTCCGGCATCCGGCCTTCGGCGCTCCTCTTCGGCGAGAGCACGGGGCGCGCGATCGTGAGCTTCCCTCCCGAGGCGCAGGCCGCCGTCGCCGGAGCCGCGAAGACGGCGGGAGTCCCCATGGCGCGGATCGGCCGGGTGGGAGGAGACCGTCTCGCGATCTCGATCGGTGCCCGACCCGTCATCAACGAGGCCGTCGCGGCGCTGGCCGAGATCTGGAAGACGTCGTTCGCGGCGTCCATGGAAGCCGCGGACGTGCTTTGAGGCTCAACCGCTATATCAATATTTGATATAGAAGCCGCGCCGCCGAGCCAGCGGCGCTTGGGGTCGCGACTCAGTTCTCGAAGGTCACTTGGAATCCGTAGGTGAATCGGACGGCTGCATCCCC
>JBKPSZ010000010.1:0-6736 GCA_046735265.1 Acidobacteriota bacterium
ATGTAGAACAGCCCGAAGTTCGCCATCGTGTTGCGGCCGTACTCGAGGCTCGCGTCGTAGAACCCGCGCACCTGCGGCAGAACCGCTTCGCCGATCGCGCGGAGGGCCGCCGGCCGCAGATTCGCCACCGGCGCGCTCGAAGCCGAGCCCGACGTCTTCGGAATCTCCTTCCCGACGCGCGTCCACTCCGTCTCGAACGTCTTGTCGTCGGTCCGCTGCGCGGCCGGAAGCTTCTCGACGTAGACCTGTCCGGTCAGGTTCGCCCTCCAGCTCGCGAGACGCTGGAGGGCGAGGAGCCGCCGCCCCTCCTTCAGAGCCTGTTGTGTTCTCGCGATCGCGGGAGTGACCGAATCCTTGATCTGCGTCCAGAACTCGTCCTTCGAGGGGTTCTCGCGGACGTACTTCTCCCAGCGCTCGACGTCCGCGGCGAGGGGATCCTTTTCCTTCGCGGACCGAGACCCGGCAGCGATGAGGAGCGGCACCGCCAGAACCGCGAGCCCGGTCCGCCGGAGCCGAAACGATCCGTTTCGACCTGCCATGACGTTGCGAAGGATCGCACGTCTCCCGCCGGTCGCGCGGAAATGTGACGAAGGGCTCCGACTTCTCCGCGGACGGTATCCGACGCCCCGCGAGCGGCGGGCCCGTCCGGCACGACATGCGTGGACGCCGCGAGCCGCGTCGTGGGAGAGTCCGCGGCATGAAATTGCGCGACCCACGGCGCCGCGCCGGCGCCCTCTCGGTTCTCGCCCTGCTACTTGGCTCCTTCGCCCGGGGCGAGCGCGAACCGGTGCTCCGGCAGATCGACGTACCGCACAACTACTACTACCGCGAGATGTACCTGCCGCAGGTCACGAGCGGGCCGAACGCCGCCGCCTGGTCGCCCGACGGAAAGGAGCTCGTCTACGCGAGGCAGGGGACGCTCTGGCGCCAGAAGCCGGAGTCGAAGGAGGCCGTCCAGCTGACCGACGGGCCGGGCTACGACTCCGAGCCCGACTGGTCGCCCGACGGCCGCCGCATCCTCTACACCTCGTACCGGAACGACGCGCTGGAGCTGCGGATCCTCGACCTGGAGAAGGGAACCGACGCCGCCCTCGTCTCAAACGGCGCCGCGAACCTCGACGGGCGGTGGTCCCCCGACGGCCGGCAGGTGGCCTACGTCTCGACGGCGGAACACGGGCGGTGGCACGTCTTCCTCGTGTCCGTCGCGGACGGACGGGCCGCGGGCGCGCCGGTCCGGATCACCGAGGAGGTCGACAGCGGGCTTCCCCGCATCTACTACTCGCGCTTCGACCACTACTTGTCGCCCTCCTGGTCGCCTGACGGGCGCGAGCTCATCCTCGTCTCGAACAAGGGCGCCGTTTTCGGAAGCGGCGGCATCTGGCGGATGGAGGCGCGCCCGGGCGCTCCGATGCGCCCGATCCGCATCGAGGAGACCAACTGGAAAGCGCGCCCCGACTGGGCTCGCGACGGACGTCGCGTCGTGTACAGCTCCTACCTCGGCCGCCAGCGCAATCAGCTCTGGCTCACGACGGCCGACGGCGGCGATCCATTCGAATTGACCTACTGCGACTGCGACCACACGCGCCCGCGCTGGTCCCCCGACGGGCGCCGCATCGCGTTCGTGAGCAACGAGGGTGGGAACGTCTCTCTCCGAGTCCTCGCGATTCCAGGGGGATCGGTCGAAATCGTCGGGGCGGCGACCCGGCGCTACCTCCGTCCGGCGGGAACGCTTCGAATCACGGTGACGAACGCCTCCGGAGCGCCGATGCCGGCGCGCCTGTCGGTCTCCGGCGCGGACGGCCGAGGCTGGGCGCCCGACACCGCCTGGCGCCACGCCGACGACGGATTCGATCGGAAGATCCGCCCCTTCGAGCTCTCCTATTTCCAGACGAACGGTCCCGCGACACTCACCGTGCCGGCGGGCGAATATCGCGTGCTCGCGACGCGGGGGCTCGAGTACGCGGCTCTCACGCGCGCGGTGACCGTCGCCGCGGGGGCGAAAGCGTCCGCAACGCTGCGGCTCGATCGCCTCGCGGATCTTCCCGCCCGCGGATGGTGGAGCGGCGACCTCCACGTCCACATGAACTACGGCGGCGCCTACAGGAACGACGCGGAGCGCCTGCGCGCTCAGGCCGAAGCCGAAGACCTTCACGTCGTCGAAGATCTGATCGTCAACAAGGAGCAACGGATCCCGGACGTCGCGGCTTTCGGGGATCGCCCCGACCCGGTCTCGACCGCCGCGACGATCGTGAAGCACGACGAGGAGTACCACACCGGATGGTGGGGCCACACCGCGCATCTCGGGTTGACGAAGCACCTGATCCTCCCGATCCTCGCCGGCTACCTGCCGGGCCCGCTCGGAAGCCTCTTTCCCGACAACGCCACGATCTCGGATCTGACCCGCGCTCAGGGAGGGATCTCCGGATACGTGCACCCCTTCGAAGCCCCGCCGCCCGATCCGGAGTCTCGCGAGCCGATCACGCACGGCCTGCCAGTCGACGTAGCGCTCGGCAAAGCGGACTACCTCGAGATCGTCTCCTTCAACGACCACCGCGCGACGGCCGAGGTCTGGTATCGCCTCCTGAACACGGGCTTCCGGCTTCCGGCCGGAGCCGGAACCGACGCGATGGCGAACTTCGCGTCGCTGCGCGGTCCCGTCGGGATCAACCGCGTCTTCGTGCGCTCGGGTCCGAAGCTCGATTACCGCGGCTGGCTCGACGCGCTCCGGGCCGGGCGAACGTTCGCGACGAACGGTCCGCTCCTGACCTTCACTCTCGGCGGACGCGAGATCGGCGACGAGATCCGCCTTCCGGCGGGAGGCGGGAACCTCGAGGCGCGGGTGAGCCTGCGCTCGATCGTGCCGGTGGAGAAGCTCGAGATCGTGTCGGGCGGGCGCGCCGTCGCCTCCATTCCCCTTTCGGCCGGCGGGACGCGCGCCGACACGACGCTCTCGATCCCCGTCCGCGAGAGCGGCTGGTTCACACTGCGCGCGATGTCCTCGGGCGCGGCCGAGCCGATCCTGGACATCTACCCCTTCGCGACGACGAGTCCGATCTACGTGATCGTGGACGGCCGGGAGATCCGGAGCGAAGCGGACGCCCGCTACTTCGAGCGGTGGGTCGAACGCGTCGCCGAGAGCGCGCAGGCGCACGCCGGCTGGAACGACGACCGGGAAAAAGCGGAGGTCCTGGCGCGCATCGAAGCCGCGAGGGCCGTTTTCGAGCGCCGCGCCGCGGAGGCCGCTCGCCGCTAGCTCGATTCCGGGGACGGCCGCCGGCTCAGCTCCGCCGCCCTCGGACGACGCGCTTTCCTTCGATCGCGTAGGCGCAAATCTTCCGCAGCGGACACGATTCGCAGAGCGGCTCGTTGCGCCGGCAGAGCGTCTGCCCGTGCCGCTGAAGGAGCAGATGCGCCTCCTGCAGCACCGGGATCCGGGCGGGCAGCGAGGACGCGGCGGCGCGGGCGGCCACGTACGACTTCGCGTAGGACTTCTCCTCGAGCGCGAGGCCCAGCCGTGTGAGCACGCGCAGGCCGTTGGAGTCGGGCGCGAGGAACGGATGGCGGCCGGAGAAGAGGAGGATCTTCTCGGCGCCCGGCTCGCCGATTCCGGGGAACCGGCGGAGCGTCTTCTTCGCGGCGGCGAGGGTCCCGTCGAGCGCCGGCGCCAGGTCTCCGCCGAACTCCTCGAGGACGATGCGGGCGCACTCGCGTAGCTTCTCCGCAAAGGCGGCCGGGAGAATGCCTCGCGAGGCGATCTTCTCGAGCGACGCCCGGCTCGCCCGCGCGAGAACGCGCGGCAAAGTCCCGACCTTCCTCTTCAGCTCCTCGAAAGCCTCGCGCCGGCGCCCCGGTTTCGCGAGGTAGGCGACGTTCTCGAGGAGAATGAGCTCGAACGCGTCGGCGGTCGGAGGTCGCTCCGGCGGGCCGAACCGCGTCCGGAGAATCGCGAGGGCCGCGGCGAGATCCGAACTCATCCGGGGCTCTGTCGCACGTGCCAGCAGACTCCCGCGGGATCGACGATGTGGATCTCCCGTCCCCAGGGGAAGTCTGTCGGCGGGCGCACGCGCACGCCGGGGAACGAGCGCGGGAGATCCCGTTCCGCCAGCTCGGACCAGTACGCGTCGAGGTCGGCGACCTCGAAGGTGATCATCTGGTTCTTCTGCCACTCCGGGACGTCGATGTCCTGGAGAAGAAAGTAGGCCCCACTGAATCGGAGCCCGGCATAACCCCCTTCGCTCCACTCCACGCGGAACCCGAGCGCCTCGAAGAACTCGATCGCCTGTTCGAACTGCGGCCCCGACGGGACGAACGGGTAGAGGGTCGTCGCCCGGGTCTTCATCGAAGTCCTCCCGAAAGCATCTGCGCCGCCGCGACGGTGGCCTCCAAGGCCATGGGAAATCGCGCCTTAGCCGTTCCGGTCCCGTGCGGGCACGCGACCTGCAGAAGCCGACCTCGTCGGAGTGCGGCCGGCGGCAATCGACGCTCGGACGGCCGCGATGCCCGAAAAACCGGGCGAAAGGAGACGCAAAAATGCACGTGAGTGTGCCAGAAACGGAACGTCCCATGATCGCACCGTCCGACAAAGCAGTCCGGGAGGTCGGCCGGCCATTGGCATACATCTCCGGGCCCGCGTCCGATCCCCTCTCGCGCTTTCTCTCCCGATGGACCGAGCATGCGTATGCGCTGATGCGCGTCATCGTGGGGATCGCATTCCTCTTCCACGGATTGCAGAAGCTTTTCGGCGTGCTCTCGGACTCCCGGCCTCCCGTCGGGTCCCAGGCCTGGTTCGGGGGTGTCATCGAGCTCTTCGCCGGCGCCGCGATCGCCCTGGGGCTCTTCACCGCCTGGGCCGCCTTCCTCTCGAGCGGCGAGATGGCGGTGGCCTACATCCAGAAGCACTGGAAGCTCGCTTTCGACGAAGGCTTCTTCCCCATCGTGAACAAGGGGGAGCTCGCGCTCGTCTTCTGCTTCCTGTTTCTCTTCATCGCCTGCCGGGGCGGGGGACGCTGGAGCCTCGACGCCGCCCTTCGGAAGAGCCGCCATTAGGAGCCGCCGGCGCCTCGAGTCTCGCGGCGGCCGCGGCGCTGCGTTCAAGGAGGCGCGCGTCCCCGAAACGCTCGGCCATCGGCGCGAATTCGCTCTTCGGACCGCGCCAGCGAAGGTCTTCGACGTCTTGAAAGAGCGGCGCGTCGGTCCGCAGCGTCGCGAGATCTTTGAAGAGGAGCGCGAGATCGCGCCGGTCGCCGAGAACGGCTGGCGGGAAGTCCTCGATCGGGCCGTGCTTCGCGATCAGACGCGCCGCGGTGACCGGCCCGATGCCGGCGATTCCGGGATAGCCGTCGGCGGCGTCGCCCACGAGCGCGAGCCAGTCCGGAATGCGCTCGGGTCCGACCCCGAACTTCTCGCGCACGCCTGACTCATCGCGGATGTTCCGGCTGCGACGATCGACCTGCACGACTCGGTCGCCCCGCACGCACTGCGCGAGGTCCTTGTCCGGCGTCCAGATGCAGACCTTCTCGACGTCCCGATTCTCGGAAGCCAGGCGCGCCGCGGAGGCGAGCGCGTCGTCGGCCTCGAGCTCGACCATCGGCCAGACGGCGACGCCCATCGCGACGAGCCCTTCCTCGAGCGGATGGAACTGACGCAGCAGGGCGCGATCCATGCCCTCGCTCGTCTTGTACCCGTCCCAGAGCCGGTTGCGGAACGACTCGATGACGTGATCCGTCGCAACGCCCAGATGGGTGGCACCGGTCTCCAGCATCTGCAGCACGGTATGGAGGACCCCGTTGACCGCGCCGAACGGAGGATCCTCCCCCTCGTGGAAGCGGCGCAGGCCGTAGAAATGGCGGAACAGCTCGTAGGTGCCGTCCACGAGGTGCACGATCATTTTCCGGAATGCTATTTCGGGGGTGTCGATTTCGGCGCTCCCCGTTCGTCGCGTAAACAGAGGACGGGCCGGCCGGACACGGAACCGACGGCCCGACTCGAAAACACGAGGAGGAAAGAACATGCGGTTCATGGTGATCGTGAAGGCAAACAAGGACTCCGAAGCGGGGGTGCTTCCCGACCGGAAGATCCTGTCCGAGATGGGCAAGTTCAACGAAGAGCTCGTCCAGGCCGGCGTCATGCTCGCCGGCGAGGGGCTTCAGCCGAGCTCGAAAGGCGCCCGCGTTCGCTTCGACGGATCCAAGAGGACGGTGATCGACGGTCCGTTCGCAGAGACCAAGGAGCTCGTCGCGGGATTCTGGCTGTGGCAATGCAAGTCGAAGGAAGAAGCGCTCGAGTGGCTGAAACGCGCCCCGTTCGACGGCGGGACGGAGATCGAGATCCGTCGGGTCTACGAGGCGGAGGACATGGTCACGGAAGCGCCCGAGATGCGGGAGCGGGTCGAGAGGCTTCGCCGGGAGATCGCCGCCCAGAAGAAGTAGGAGGGTGGGCCCGGCGGACGCGGGAGCCGGCGTCCCGCTTCGAAAACATCGAGGAGGAAAGAACATGCGGTTCATGGTGATCGTGAAGGCGAACGAGGACTCGGAAGCGGGGGTGATCGATCGGAAGTCCCTGTCCGAGATGGGCAAGTTCAACGAAGAGCTCGTCAAGGCCGGCGTGGTGCTCGCCGCGGAGGGCCTCCAGCCGAGCTCGCAAGGCGTGCGCATGCGCTTCGACGGATCCAAGAGGACCGTCATCGACGGGCCGTTTGCGGAGACCAAGGAGCTCGTCGCGGGATTCTGGCTGTGGC
>JBKPSZ010000011.1:0-49001 GCA_046735265.1 Acidobacteriota bacterium
TACCAGGGCAAAGGTCAGGAGAAAGACCCAGTCCGGAAAGACCGCGGAGGGCGTGCTCCCGCGCAGGAGAAGGTCCCGCAGGCCGTTGACGCCGTAGGTCAGCGGATCCGCGCGAGAGATCGCCTGCAGCCACTTCGGATACGACTCGACCGGATAGAGCGCGCCCGAGGGAAAGAAGAGCAGCGCGTTGATGATGCCGAACATCCCGCGCAGGACCGAGACGCTTCGCGCGCGCGCGAAGAGCAGGAACCAAATCGCGGAGATCGCGAGCGCCGTCAGAAACACCGTGACGACGCCGGCGACGACCGACCGGCCGTTCGTGATGGGAACCGGCGTCACGAGGAGCACAGCGGCGAGGACGAGCAGGCCGGCGAGCGACGCGACGATCGTCCCCGCGAGGACGTTGCCGGTCACGAGCGCGCCGGTCGAGATCGGGGTGACGAGATACCCCTCGTGGTACCCGTACATGCGGTCCTCGAGAACCTGAAGACCTCCCGACACCATCGAGCCCATGAAGATCGAGAGGCAGACGACCGCGGGTCCCAGGTAGGTCAGGTAGTCGAGATAGGGGTAGGCCTCGAGGCGCACGGCCGAGGCCGTCCCTCCGGCCGCTCCGCGCGCCACCTCCTCCCACACCTGGCGCAGGGCTCCCTCGAGCGCGTCGTAGGAAAAGCGGTCCGTGTTGTCGCCGATGAAGGCGGGAGCGGGCCCCTTCGGAGAGAGACGGAAAGGGAGGATCCAGACGCCGCGGTAGGCCCCGCGGCGCAGTCCCGCGAGCGCCTCCTCGCGGTCCACGAGGAAGACGGCGTCCACGAGCTCCCGCCCCGATTCGAGGGCGAGCACGCCGCGCCGGCACGAGGCGGAGAAGGCGTTGCCGGCCTCGTCCACGACGGCGATCGGCAGATGCCGGAGCTGTCGGTTGAGCGAATTGCCGAGCACGAGGAGATAGACGAGCGGGAAGAGCATCGTCGAGACGATCAGGACGGGTTGACGCCACAGAGTCAGATAGGCGCGCTGACAGATCGCCGCGATCCCGAGGAGCGCGCGCACCGGCCCGCGCGCCGGCCGCGGAGTGTCCTGGCGCTCCATCAATCGCCGCGCAGGCCCCGGCCAGTGTAGGAGAAGAAAACGTCTTCGAGCGTCACCGGCGAGATCGTGAGGTATCGGACGCCGTAGCCCCGTTTCTCCAGATGGTCGGCGGCGTGCCGCCCGATGCCTTCTCCCGGACGGGACTGGAACTCGAAGGAGTCGGCCGCGTTCGAGCGCCAGTTTCTCCCGCCGAGCGCCAGGATCGCTTCGCGGTCGGCAGGCGAGAGCGCGCGGTCGATCTCGATCTGCGTGCGCTCGCCCGTCTCGAGCGAGCGCTTCAGCGCGGCGGGAGAGTCCTCGCAGAGGATCCGTCCCTGGTCGAGGATCGCGACCCGATCGCAGAGATAGTCCGCCTCGTCCATGGCGTGCGTCGTCAGGATGATCGCGAGCTCGGGATCGGCGGCCTTGAGCTCCTGGAGCATCTCCCAGATCGAGCGCCGGCTCAGCGGGTCGAGGCCCGTCGTCGGCTCGTCCAGGAAGAGGACGTGGGGAGAGTGGAGAACGCCGCGCGCGATCTCGAGCCGTCGCCGCATGCCCCCCGAAAGCTCGCGTGTGATCTGGCGGCGCCGCTCGGTCAGCCCGACCTGCGCGAGACGGCGGTCGATCATGCGCGCGAGACCGCGGCCGGAGAGCCCGTACATCTTTCCCTGAACGGACAGGTTCTCAGCGACGGTCAGGTTCTCGTCGGTCGTGACCGCCTGCGAGACGGTCCCGATGGACGCGCGCACCGCCGGGCGGTCGCGCACGATGTCCTTTCCGCGGATGCGCGCCGTGCCCGACGTCGGAGGCAGGAGCGTCGTGAGCATCCGGACGAGCGTCGTCTTGCCGGCGCCGTTGGGCCCGAGCAGCCCGTACGTCTCCCCTTCCGGCACCGTGAACGAGATGGCGTCGTCCGCCGCGACGCCGTTGAACTGCTTCGTCAGCCGCTCGACTTCGATCGAAGCGGGCCGCCGGGCGGCCGCGAGCCGGCCGGTTTCGTCCAGGAAAGGGGGGACTTCGAGGAGCGGCTCGAAGGAGCGCTCCCCGGCGCTCAACTCTTCCCCGCTTCGACGACGAAGGTCTGCCCCGAGATCACCGAGGCGCCCTGCGGAGAGAGACGGACGGAAAAGGTCTTCAGGTCCCGGCTCTGAAGCCCCCAGTTGCGACGCGTGGCGAACTCGGAGCGCGGCTTGACCGAGACCACCCGAGCCGGAAAGCGATCCACCGGGCGCGCCTGCGGCCAGACCTGGACGTTGCCGCCGACCGGAAATGTCGAGAGCCGCTCCTCGGGAACCTCCACGCGGAGGTAGGGCGTGCCGACCTGCAGGGTCAACAGGGGCTGTCCCGCCTCGACCCACTCCCCTTCCCGGTGATGGCGCGTCAGCACGGTGCCGGCCACCGGAGAGACGAGCGTGCCTTCCTTCTCGAAGTGCTTGACCTTGTCGGCCCGCACGGCGAGCGTCTTGTCCTGGGCTTCGAGCTGATCCCTCTCGGTCTCGAGCGCGCGGATTCCGGCCTCCGTCGCGTCGCGTCGATGGCGCAGCGACTCCAAGTCCGCCGCGGGCGCGATCCCCTCTTTCACGAGTCGGGCGAGGCGCTTCTCGTCGCTCGCGATCTGAGCGAGCTCGGCCTTCGCCTTCTCGACGTTCTGGCGGCGTGTGAGCTCGCGCGCCGTGAGCTCGGCGCGCTGGCGCTGAAAGTCGGCGGCGTCCTCGGAGAGCCCCGGCTGCTCGACTCTCGCGACGACGTCGCCGGCGGCGATCGACTCGCCTTCGTCCGGAACTCGCGTCACGACGCGTCCGGAGCGGGAAAGCGACAGATCGAGCGTCTGGTCTTCGGCGATCGCGAGAAGACGGACCGGCGCGCCGATGTCGTTCTCCTGACGAACGAGGGCGCCGTATCCCCAAGCGCCCGCCACCGCGATCGCGATCGCCACCCCGACCCAGGCTGCCTTTTTCATCCTCCGATTCGCCGATTTCGATCTTATCTCCAATTCGTTGGGTCGGAGCCGCGAAGAAACAGGCGTTCGAAAGGGGCAATCGCCCCCCTCCCTTAATCTTTACGGGGGTTCCGTCAGCGAGCCGAACTTCGATCCCGCGGAGCCGCCCGGCGGCCTGCGACCTTTCGAAGACCCGCGACGCGGCTCGCGTCGGCTCCGTTCCGATCCCGGCCGGACGCTCGATCGCGGGCCGCACCCCTTAGACTGGCCCCATGGACGGCCCGCTCGTCGGAATCATCATGGGAAGCCGGTCGGACTGGGAGACGCTGCGACATGCCTCGGAGACGCTCGTCGAGTTCGGGGTTTCGCACGAATGCCGCGTCGTGTCCGCCCATCGCACACCGGCGTGGATGTCCGAGTACGCATCGGGGGCGGCGGGGCGGGGCCTCGAAGTCATCATCGCCGGGGCGGGCGGGGCCGCGCACCTGCCCGGCATGACGGCGGCCCAGACTTCGCTTCCCGTCCTCGGCGTCCCGGTCGAGAGCGCGTCGCTGAAAGGGATCGATTCGCTTCTCTCCATCGTTCAGATGCCGGGCGGCGTGCCGGTGGCGACGTTCGCGATCGGACGGCCCGGGGCGGTCAATGCCGCGCTCTTCGCCGTCTCGATCCTGGCGGCGAAGCGGCCGGACCTCGCCGAGAGGCTCCGACAGTTTCGCGAGGAGCAGACGCAGAGAGTCCTCAAGGAAGAGTTGCCTTGACCCCGGCGGTGCTCCCGGGCGCCGCCGTCGGCGTGCTCGGGAGCGGACAGCTCGGGCGGATGTTCGCAATCGCTGCGCGGCGCATGGGGTACCGCGTGCACACGCTGTCGCCCGACTACGACACGCCCACGGGGCAGGTCGCCGACGAAGAGGTCACGGCGCCCTACGAAGACCTCGACGCGGTGCGCGCCTTCGCGCGCGGCGTCGACGTGGTGACCTTCGAGTTCGAAAACGTGCCGGCCGCCGCCGTCGCGGCGGCTTCGGAAATCGTCCCGGTGCGTCCGGACGGCGCGATCCTCGAAACCACTCAGCATCGCCTTCGCGAGAAGACGTTCCTCGCGAAGGCGGGATTCCCGGTCACGACCTTCCAGGAGGTCCGATCCCTGTCCGACCTCGAAAAGGCGATTCGCGCGATCGGCTGTCCCGCCGTGCTCAAGGCTTCGACGTTGAGCTACGACGGAAAGGGCCAGTCGCGCATCGACGAGCCGTCCGAGGCTCCCCGTGCCTGGCAGGCGATCGCGGGCCGGGAGGCGATCCTCGAGGGCTTCGTCCGCTTCGAACGGGAGGCCTCGGTGATCGTGGCGCGCTCGCTCGACGGGCGCATCGCCGACTTCGGGCTGCTCGAAAACACGCACGCGAATCACATCCTCGACTACTCGGTCGCCTCGGGGGAGACCTCGAGCCCGGTGGCGCGCGATGCGGTCCGGATGGCGGGCGCCGTGGCCGAGGCGCTCGACCTCGTCGGCGTCCTCTGCGTCGAGCTCTTCGTGACCGCCGACGGAAAGCTCCTCGTCAACGAGCTCGCGCCCCGCCCCCACAACTCGGGACACCTGACCGTGGATGCCTGCGTCACGAGCCAGTTCGAGCAGCAGCTGCGTGCCGTTTGCGGCCTGCCGCTCGGCTCGACGCGCTATCTGCGCGCGGCCGCGATGGCGAATCTCCTCGGAGACGTGTGGTCCGGGGGGGAGCCGGACTGGGTCTCCGCAGCGCGATACCCGGACGTGAAGATCCACCTCTACGGGAAGAGCGAGCCGCGTCCGAGGCGCAAGATGGGGCATCTGACAGCGCTCGACGAGTCGCCCGGGAACGCGCTCGCCCGCGTCCTCGAGGCGCGCTCGGTTCTCACTCGCGGGCGGGCGGCGCCGGCGAAGGCGGTCGCCGGCTAGAGAGAGCCGCTCGCCGGTCTCTCCGGGCGGGCGGCGGGGAGAAGCCGGTCGATCTCGTCGAGCGCCGTCTCCGCCTTCTCCGGGATCGCGAGGTCGACCCCGGACGACGCCGCGGTCGCTTCGGGATTGATCTCTGCGGTGAAGGCGCCCTGGCGCCGGGCTTGCCCCGCGAGCGCCGCGGCCGGATGGACCACCGACGAGGTGCCGATGACGAGACAGACGTCGCAATCGAGCGCTTCGACCGCGCGCCGGTAGGCTTCGGGCGGGATCGGTTCGCCGAACCAGACGACGCCCGGCCGCGCGAGTCCGCCGCAGTGGAGACAGCGCGGAGGCACTTCCGGCAGCGCCGCGCGATCGTCGATCCACCGTTCGGGGGACGCGTCGCACCGGTTCCAGCACTGAAGCTCCCAGAGAGAGCCGTGGAAGCGAACGACGCCTCGCGTGCCGGCCCGCTCGTGCAGCCCGTCCACGTTCTGGGTGACGAGAGCGAATCGCGGGAAACGCCGGCTCCAGGCGGCGAGCACGTCGTGGGCGCGATTGGGTCGCGCGGCCGCGACGAGCTCGCGCCGCCACGCGTACCACTCCCAGACGAGGTGCGGATCGCGCGCGAAAGCTTCCGGGGTGGCGAGCTCCTCCGGGCGAAAGCGGCGCCAGAGCCCTTCCGGCCCGCGGAAGGTGGGAATCCCGCTCGCGGCCGAGACGCCGGCGCCGGTGAGCACCGTGAGGCGGCGCGCCGAGGCGAGCCGCGCGGCGAGAACGTCGAGCGCGCTCAAGCGGCGACGGGAGGCTCGAAGAGTACCAACTCGGCTATGGGCTCGAATCCGAGCGACGCCGCGAGCCTGCGCGAGGCGACGTTCGACTCGAGGGCGCCCCAGACCGGCTCTTTCCCGTGTCTCGACATGTGCTCGATCATGTACTCGCAGCATTCGCGGGCGTGTCCGCGTCCCCGGTTCTCTTCGAGTGTGTCGATCGAGAGATCCCAGAATTTCTCCGTCTCGTAGCCGGCGTAGCAGAACGAGACGGGCCGATCTCCGATGAACGCCGCCGCGACGTGCGTGAACCCGAGCGCCGTCTCGACCTCGTCGCGGAGGACGGGCGGCAGGTGACCGAGAGAAGCATTCGCGGGCGAGAGCATCGCGACGGCGGCGCCGGCGGAGCGTTTCGCCGCTACGGCGGATGCGCCGGACGGCACGTGGACAAGCGCCCGGGAGGGGCGCCAGCCCGCCAGCGCGGCGGCGACGCGCTCCGCGCTTGCGGTCGGACAAAGGACGGCCCGTCCGCCGTGGCGCTCGAGCTCCGCGCCGAGGCCCGAGAGCTCCGGCGTTCCGGAGACGCAGATGAGTCCGAAGTCGGTTCCCTGCACGACGAAGTCCGTCGGGCCCGGTCCGGGCGGCCCGACGAGCTCGCCGCGCCCCGAGAGGAGAATGCCGCGCATCTCGACCCACTCGGGCGCGTCCGGCAGGCGTGCGGCGAGCTCGCGCTTCATTTCGCGATTCTCTCCCGGGAGGGTAAGCGCTTATCCTCTGCGTGCCGGCGACCCGGCTCGGGAGATCATCCTGTTCGAATACCAGTCTCTCTTCGATCAGCGCGGAGGGCAGTACAGCCGCGCGAATCGTCTCTATCCCGAGGCGCGCGCCGAAGAGGCCTCGGCGATCCTCTCTCACCTCGCGCTGTCTTCCGGCTCCGTCTGGCTCGACGTCTCGGCCGGCGGCGGATATCTTTCCGAGCGCGCCCGGGCGCAGGGACTGCCTCCCGCCCGCTTCGCCTGCGACGGCTCCCTTCCGTTTCTCCTCTCCGGCGGCACGTCCTTGCGCGGATGCGTCGCCGCCGCCGGTCTTCTCCCCTTTCGGGCGAGGCTCTTCGGCGCCGTCTCGTGTCTCGCCGCGCTCCACCACGCGGAGGATCCGGGCGCGGCATGCCGCGAGCTCCTCCGGGTCACCGGCGACGGAGGCCGGGCGGCGATCGGCGACGTGGCGGGCGGCTCGGAAGCCTCGCGCTTCTTGAACGGATTCGTGGATCGCCAAACGGAGAGCGGCCACCACGGCCGCTTCTATTCGCTCGAGGACTTCGAGAGATTCCTGTCGACGGGAGGCACGCGCGACCGGCGCGCGGAGCGCCTGCGCATCCAGTGGATTCTCCCGTCGCGCCGGGACGCCGTCGTCTTCTTTCGAGACCTCTTCGGCCTCGTCCCGGAGACGACCGACCTCGAGATCGAACTGGCCTTAGCCGAGCTCGGCGCCGCGGAGGGGCCGGCCGGGTTCCAGATCCCCTGGACGATGCAGTTCGTTTCGGCGAGTCCGGATTGAACGCCGCGGTCCTCTCGCAAACGGTGCTCGCCGCCGTCTCGGCCCTTCTGGGCGGCAGCCTGCTCGAGTCCGAAATCCGGAGGGCCACGAGGCTCACGCGCGGACAGTGGCGCGATCTCGGCCGCGCCTTTCCGGGGCTTGGAGGCGATCCGGGGCCCGCCGCGGCGAGAGCGCGGCGGCGCTACGGCCGGCTCGTGGGCCGCGCGCTCGCGAACGGACGTTCGGACTTCGTGTTTCGGGGAGGAGTTCCCGAGCCCGAGCCCGGCGTCTACGCGACGGCTCACGTCGGAGACCTGCGGAGCCTCCGCTATCTCCTCCGGCCGCGGCTTCCGATCGCGACCGTCATCCGGCCGGACGAACGCACCGGCGGCGATGCGCATCCCGAGTTCGAGCGGTGCGGCCCGGGCGAATTCCCGCAGACCTTTTCCTCGCGCGAGCCGCACCGGCTGCGCTCGGCGCTCGAGCGGGGCAGCCTGATCGTCTCGGCGGATCTGCCGGAAGAGGACGCCCGCGCTTTCCCCTGTCTCGGGGGGAGCCTCCGCCTCGATCCCCGTCCGTTTCGCCTCGCGCGGCTGGCGCGCGTCCGATGCCAACCGCTCTTCCTGACTTCCCCGCGAGGCCGGCTCACGATCACGATCGGTCCGGCCCTGCCGGGGAACGAGGACGACGCCGTCGCCGCGTTCGCGCAATCGCTCGCGGGAATCGCCGAAGAGACTCCGCTCGAGATCGACGGGTACACGTGGTGGCACCGGCTGGGGCTCGCGCAATGAGCCTCTCCGACGCCGTGAGCGCGGCTCTCTCCCGCGAACCGCGCCGGCCCGCGCTCCGCCGCGGCGAGGAGGCGCTCGACCGCGCGGCGCTCGAAGCCCGCGTCGACTCGCGCGCGGAAGAGATCGCGCGAGAGACGCCGCGCCTCCCGTTCTCGCTCGACGCTTCGGACCCGATCCACCTGGCCGTCGACTTCTTCGCGGCGCGGCGCCTGGGACGCACCGCCGTGATCCACGGCGAGGGGGTGCCGGAGAGGTTGAAGGGCGAGCGCGAAGAGCGGCTCGCCGGGCGAATGCCGCCCGGCTCTTCGGAAACCGTCTTCTTCTCGTCCGGCAGCGTCTCGCGCGGCAAGGCCATCCCGCTCTCGGAGGAACAGCTCCTCTTCTCCGCTCTCGCATATCCCGAGAGGACCGGCATCCGGTGCGGCGATCGCGTGGCGGTGGCGGTCCCCGTCGGTCAGGTCTTCGGGTTCCTGCGCGGGATCGTGAATTCGCTCCTCGTCGGAGCGGAGGTGCTCTTCTACTCGCCGCGGCGGGATCCGCTCGGGGAGGCGGATCGGCTGGGGGCGACTTTCGTGCTTCTCTCGCCGGCGCAGGCGCGTCTTTCGGCGCACGCCTCCGGACGATTGAGACTGCGCGGCGCCTTGACCGCCGGGGGACCGGTGGCGGAAGCCGGAGCGGGACGTCTCGAAGCCGACCGGGCCGTCCCTCTGCGATTCGGATATGGACTGACCGAGACCTCGGCCCTCGGATCGCGCCAGCACTTCGATCGTCCGCGACGCCCGGGCAGCTCGGGGCTGCCGGCCCCGGGGCTACGAGTCGAGATCGTGGCGCCCCACGGGTCTCCGGTGCCCCCGGGCGAGACGGGCGAGATCCGAATCTCCGGCCGAAGCGTCTTTCGGGGGTACGTCGACCCGGCCGAGGCTTCCCCGTTCGATTCCGCCGGACGACTGCGGACCGGAGACCTCGGCTTTCTCGACGAAGCGGGCGAGCTCCACGTGCGAGGCCGCGAGGCCGCGAGCCTGCACGTGGGCGGACGCATCCTCTGCGCCGAGGAGATCGAAGGCGTCGCTCTCGAGCAGTCCGGAGTCACCGAAGCCGCCGCGGTGCCGCTCGGGGAGACCTTCGGACTTCTGCTCGTGACCGAGGACGACTCCGATTCCTTTCTGCCAAGCGTGCGCGAGTACTTGAAAGCGCGTCTTCCGCTCTTCGCCCGCCCGAAGCGCGTGCGCCGTGTCGAGAGCCTGCCCCGCGCTCCGGGCGGAAAGCTCGACCGCGGCGCGGCCGCCCGGTGCTTCGAGACGCCCTGAGCGCCGGCCTCCGCCGAGCCGTCGAGCGGCTCGCGGAGGACGGTACGCCGTTCTTTCTCTTCGACCCGGGGGAGATCGACCGCCGCGCCGCCGCCTGGAGGAAGGCCGCCGCCGCCGTCGGTCCCGCGGACGTCTTCTATCCCTACAAGTGCAACCGGCACCCGGCCGTCGTTCGCCGGCTCGCCCGTGCCGGACTCGGCGCCGAGGTGGCGACCCGCGACGACCTCCGCACGGCTCGAGCGCTGGGCGTCGCGGGCACCCGCATCGTCGTGCACGGGCCCGCGAAGACGCGGGACGCAATCGACGCGGCGCTCGCGGCCGGCGCGCTCCTCGTCGCCGACGGGGCCGAGGACGGGCGGGCGATCCTCGCGAGGGCGAAGGCGTCCGCGAGCCGGCCTCGCTGGCTGCTCCGTCTCTCGCCCGGTTCTTCGAGGCCCGAACAACGGCCGTTCGGCTTTACGGGCCGGGATCTCGTCGCCTTCGCTCGCGGACTGCGCCGCGATCGCGCCCTTCTTCCCGCGGGCCTCGCCTTCCACCTGGGTACCGGCATTCCCTCGACGCTCCCGTACCGGAAGGCTCTCGAGCAATCGGCCGAAGTCGCGCGAGAGCTCGCCGCGTCGGGCATCTCGATCTCGCAGCTCGACCTCGGAGGCGGCTTCGCGGCGCAGACCGAATCGCGCCTGGACGGCCGCCTCCGGCCGCTCGGCGTCGGGATCGACCCGGAGGTCCTCGTCGAGGCGCTCGGGAAGGAGGCGCGCCGTCTCTTCGGGCCCGACGTCGAGCTCCTCTTCGAGCCGGGCCGCGCGATCGTGTCCCGGAGCTTCCGGCTCGTCGCCCGCGTCCTCCGCGTGAAGGAATCCGAGCGTCGCCGCACGGTCTTCCTCGACGCGTCGCGGCTTTCGCACGCGTTCTTCGCCGGCTGGGGCCGGCATCCGATCGAGACGATCCCGCGGAGGCGAGGTCTGCGGAGGGCCGCCACTCTGGCCGGACCGCTCGGCGTCGGTGTGGACGTCTTTGCGCGGAGTGAGCTCCTGGCGCCGGTCCGGCCCGGCGACCTGGTCGTCATCGGCTCGGTCGGCGCCTACAACTGGAACGCCGTCAACGGCTGGGCCGGTGCGACGCCCGCGGTGCGGAGAGTGAGAGCCGGGATCTCGATCGGCCCGCTGCGGGTGAGGGCGCGCGACCGCTAGAGCCGGACCCCGAAGCTCAGCCCGTTCCGGCTGCTAGGCAAGATGAGCTCCGGGTGATTCTGGACGTCGGCCGCCCAGTGTTCGAGGAGCTTTCCGAGATCGTAGTCGGCGAAGCCGTTCTCGTCGCGTCCGCGGACGGGCGAGACCGTATCGATGTGAACCTGCCCTCCCCATTTGCTGTTCACGAGAACGTGCAGGCTGTCGAACGAGTTGACCTCACGGAAGCAGACGTCGTTGGGGTGCAGCCGCGAGCCGAGCACCGTGTCGGCTGCGAAGTGATAGTTGAGGTTGATCAAATTCAGGAAGGAGCGGAAGACGTTCACGGGCCCGCCCGGATCCTTTTTCCAGATGAACTCGATCTTCGTGAGCTTCTGGTCCTTGGGCGCTGTAATGTCGTTGCTGAAGCTTTCCAGAGGGATCCCGAGCTGATTCAGCCGGTTCACGATCAACCCGACCGGGTCGCCCATCGCCCCCCCCGGGAGCGTCCCGCGAAGTGGCGGAAACGGTCCGAATCGAAGTCTATATCAGAATTGATATAGAGGTGCTGCGGCTCCCCCCGGTGGCACTTTGGTGCCATTCGGTCCAGCACCCAGTGGCTATTGAACCTTTCCTCACGAAGTCTTAACGTCCTCTCATCTCCTGAGCGCATTTCGAGTGATGAATTCGATGACCCCGACGAAGTCGGAGCCGGTCGACGCCGCAGCGGCCCTGCCGCCGGCCTCGAAGACGGCCCCGAGATCCCAGCCCGTCCGGCCGGCTGCGACCGAGCGCGGAGCTCCGATCGAAGTCGTCGCGAATCGGACGCTGGAATCGGGCCGCGTCATCCTCTACGAACGGCTGACCGGCGTGGCCGCGCGGGAGCGCGCCCGGGGCACGGAGCCGCAAGGCGCCGGCATGCCCGCCGAAGAGGTCGCGAGAGTGGAGTATTTGGAAGTCTGGAGCACTCCCCCGCCCGCCAATGGCTACGACTTCCGCATGTACTCCTTCGGCGGAGCCTTGCTCGCCACCCGATCCACCCGCTCCTGATTCCCCCGCGCGTCCGCGCGCCCCCTCCGTTCCGGTTGAAGCTTTCGCCTTTCGCTCAAGCCAGCGCGGGAGCGGTGCTGCGAACCGCCTCGAACCGCTCGGCGATGTCCTGCCAGTTCCAGACGCTCCAGACGGCCTCGAAGAAGTCGACCTTGCGGTTCTGGTACTGCAGGTAATAGGCGTGCTCCCAGGCGTCGAGCACCATGATCGGGAGCCCGCCCTGCGCGAGATTCGACTGGTGGTCGTAGATCTGCGTGGTCAGCAACCGCTGGGCGACCGGCTCCCAGATGAGCGCCGCCCACCCGGAGCCCATGATCGTGCCCGCGGCCTGCGACATCTGCTTCCGGAACTTCTCGAAGCTGCCGAAATCCTTGCGGAGCGCCTCGGCGAGCTCTCCCTCGGGACGCCCTCCGTTCTTCGCGGCGAGATTTCGCCAGAAGAGTGAGTGGAGCACGTGCCCGGAGAGGTTGAAGGCGAGCGCCTTTTCGAGCTTGCCCAGGCTCGAGAAGTCCTCCTTGGACCGCGCCTCGTCGAGCTTTTCGAGCGTTTCGTTGGCGCCCTTGACGTAAGCACCGTGGTGCTTGTCGTGGTGCAGCTCCATGATGCGCCCGGAAATGTGCGGCTCCAGGGCGGCGTAGTCGTACGGGAGTTCCGGCAGTTCGTAAGTGGACATCGGTTTTCTCCTTATGCAAATCGGTCGTTGCGATCGTTTCGAATTCCCTTTCCGGAAAGCCCCGCCGGGCCGACTCGAGGATGCGCTTCCGCCGCGCGGGCGGCCTCGGCCAGACGCACGCGAAACTCCTCGGCGGTGGACAGACGTCGCGCCGGGGCCTTCTCCAGGCAGTGCAGCACGAGTGCATCGAGCTCGGCCGGAAGATCCGGCGCCACGCAAGTCAAGGGCTCGGGCTCGTCGAAGAGGATCCGCTGGAAAAGCTCGCCGATGCCCTCACCCGGGAAGGGGCGGTGGCCGGCGAAGAGCTCGTAGGCGACGATCCCGATCGCGAAGACGTCGGCTCGCTGGTCCACCACTCCCCCTTCGATCTGCTCGGGGGCCATGTATCCCAGGGAACCGATCGTGACGCCGGGCCGAGTCATGGACTGGTCTCCTCCGATCCACTTCGCGATTCCGAAGTCGAAGATCTTGATCGACCCGTCCGACAGGAGCCGCAGATTCGACGGCTTGATGTCCCGGTGCACGATCTCCCGGCTGTGCGCGTATGCCAGACCGCGGGCGGTCTCATCCAGGATCCGGAACTTGTCGGTGTCGGAAAGGGGCGGGCCGCCGCCGAGGCGCGTCGAGAGATCCTCGCCGTCCAAGAATTCCTGCACGAGGAACCAGGGGGGATCCACGTCCTGGAAGTCGAAGATCCGGACGATGTTCGGATGGTCGAGTCCGCCCGCGAGCCTCGCCTCGCGCGCGAACCGTTCGCGGACCGACGTGTCCTCGCTCTCGCACGTTTTCAGGGCGACCTCGCGGCCGATCGAGGGATCCCACGCACGGTAGACGTTGCCGAACCCGCCCGTGCCGATTCGCTCCTGGATCTCGAATCGGCCGAGTCTCTCCCCCGGTTCGCGCTCCCGACGGCACTCGCTCATCACGCTCGCCACCGGGACCTCAGGACGGAGACGGGGGTTCGGCGTGGACGAGGGAAGGTTTCGAGACGGGGGGTCGCGCGATCTCCTGCTCGGGACCGGGGCGGCGCGATCGCGCGAAGTCGGAGAGGCTCATGGGCCGTCCGGCGTCGGCGGAACGGAGAAGCGCGCGGATCACGCGAACGTCGGCGAGCCCTTCGCGGCCGGACGGTTCCGGATCGCGCCGCGAGAGAACGCAATCGGAGAATTCCACGAGCTCGGCGGCGAACTGGTCGCGCTTGCCGAAACGCCGTTCGCGCGTCTTGCCTCCCGTCGTCACGCTCAGATGGAGTGGCTCGGCGTATTCGTAGGCCGGATCGAGACGCAAGTCCCCCTTCGTGCCGACGAGCTGGTACCAGCCGGCGTCGGAGGCGCCGAAGCTGCAGGTGAAAGCCGCGAGGCGGTCCCCCGGAAATCGCAGCACCGCGCTCGCGGTCTCGGCGACGCGGCGGAAGCGGCGCTCCCGCGAGCTGGCCCTCCACGCCATGACCTCCAACGGCTCGGCGCGGAAGAGGTAGCGCGCGGCGTTGATGCAGTAGATGCCGATGTCGTACAGCGGTCCGCCTCCCTGCTCCTCCCCCTGGAGCCGGATGTTGCCGTGGGCCACCTGCATCGTGAAGAGCGACTGGAAGACGCGCGGATCTCCGATGCGGCCGGACCGGGCGAGGGCGACCGCTTCCAGGTTCCCCTTTTCGAAATGGAGGCGGTAGGCGGTCATCAGCCGCACACCGGCCTCGTCCGCCGCCCGGATGATGTCTTCGCACTCCTTCTCCGTCACCGCGAGCGGCTTCTCGCAGAGAACGTGCTTTCCGGCGCGCGCCGCGGCGACCGCGTAGTCGCGGTGCAGGAAATTCGGCAGGGCGATGAAGACGGCGTCGATGTCCTGGTCTTCCAGGCACGCCGCGAACTCTTCGTACGAGTACGTCCGGGACACCGAGTATTTCTTCGCGAGACGCCGGAGCTTCACCGGATCGCTCGACACGAGAGCGGCCAGCTCGGAATTTCGCCGCGCGTGCGCAAAAGCGGGAAGGATGGCGATCTGCGCGATGTAGCCGAGACCGACGACCGCGTAACGGACGCGTTTCGGCTCGTCGCGTGGCTTTCTCGTGGGTCGGACGGGCATCGGCACCTCCCGGGAAGCGTCTCTGCAAGAAGCAGTCCCATCCCTGCGGCGAGTCCTCGCTCCGCGCCGGACTGTGGCACCTCGGTTGCAAGCTTCGAAAAAAGAAGCGCCGCGCGCTTCCGGAGGACGCCTCGACCGCGACGACCGACATGCAGAGCCAGCCCGCGATCGGACATCCTCCGATTCCCGCTCTCCTCCCGGAGCCGCGAAACGGCCTCGATCGACACCCCGTGTGCCCGACCGCGCTCCGTCCCGCCGCCGACCGGCGATGAATCTCTCCGCACGCGCCCGCGCCTCGAAGGCCCGACTCGAACGCCTCGCGCTCTTCGCCATTCGCTCGGGATTCGCCGCGCTCGATCGGATCAGCCCTTGTGTGGCCGCTCAGTGCGCCGAGACGCTTCTCCGCACGCCGCCTTCCGCGCGCCTGACCCCGCGGGAACGGCGCCTGCTCGGTTCCGGCCGGCCCGGGTTCTCCCGAACACCGGTCGGCCGACTCGCGCTCTGGCATTGGGGGGAAGGCCCCGCGATTCTTCTCGTGCACGGCTGGGGAGGCCACGCGGGACGGCTGGCGGAGTTCGCGGCGCCCGTGGCGGCGCTCGGCTTTTCCGTGATCGCGTTCGACGCGCCGGGGCACGGGGCGTCGAGCACGCGCTTCGGGACGATCTTCGAGCTGATCGACGCGATTCGCGCGCTCGACGACCGATACGGCCCCTTCACCGGCGTCATCGGGCATTCTTTGGGCGCGAGCGCCGCGGTCCTCTCGATGCGTCGAGGTGTGACTTTCGAGCGCGCGGTTCTGATCGCACCTCCCGCGGATCTCGGCGCCTATCTGCCTCGCTTCGCCCGGCGCTTCGCGCTTCCCCAGCGCACGCGGGAGCTCCTGAAGCAGCGTCTCGAGGATCGCTACGGAATCCGCTGGGAACGCCTGCGTCTCGCCTCGATCTCGGGCCCGCCGCCGAAGACCGCGATGCTCGTCTTCCACGATTCGCGCGACGCGCGCGTCCCGCTGCGCGACGGCGCGGCCATCGCGCGCACGTGGCCGGGCGCCCGGCTCGTGCGCACGCAGGGATTGGGGCACCACCGCATTCTCCGCGACCGCGGAGTCATCAAACGGAGCGCGGACTTCCTCCACCGCGCAGCGCTTCGCGCTCTCGAGGCCCGAGCGGGCTGACCCCGCGCCGGCCCCGCGTCGGGGGTTATGCTCGACCCGGGATGAGACTCGCCAGAGGGGTTCGGACGAGCGCCGGAATCGCGCTGGCAGGGCTGGTGCTCAGTGCTCTCGTGGTCGTCACCTACCGAAACGTCCGCGGCGTGATCGAGGCCGGGCGCTGGGTCGAGCACACCCGCGACGTCATCGGGCAGCTCGACCAGCTGCGCGCGCTCTTGAAAGAGGCCGAGTCCGGCGCCCGCGCGTACGTCCTGACGGGCCAGACGGACAGCCTCGAACCCTATCAAGAGGCCCTGATCGAGGCTCCGGCGTTCGGTGAACGCATCGAGTCGCTCGTTCGGGATAGCCCGGAACAACTCGCGCGGGCAAAAGACCTCCGTGTTCACCTCGCCGAGAGGCTCGATGCCCTGAAGCAGATCGTCGCGGCGCGCGACTCGGGAGGCCTCGAGGCCGGTGCCCGGTCGGTCGCCGAGGGGCGCGGAATGCGGGAGATGGAGGTCGTGGAGCAAGTCGCCGACGACATGGTGGCTGCCGAGCGCTCGCTCCTATCGACGCGAACTGGAAACTTCGAGCGGGTGGCGCGGGAGGCGCTGATCGCGCTCGCGATCGGCGCCGTGCTCCTCTTCGTCTTCCTCGCGCTGATCGGAGCGCTCCTGCGGATGGATCTCCTGAAGCGGCACGAGGCGGAAGAACAGCTTCGCCTCTCCGAGGCCGAGATGCGCACGACGCTCCGCTCGATCGGCGACGGCGTGATCGCGACGGACACGTCGGGCCGGATCGTATTGATGAACACGGTGGCCGAGAACTTGACGGGCTGGCCGGAAGCCGAGGCGATCGGCCGCGCTGTCTCGGAAGTCTTCCGGGTCGCGAGCGAGACCACCGGGGAGCCGGTCGAGAACCCGATCACTCGGGTCCTCGCCGAAGGTCGAGCGGCCGGTCTCGCGAACCAGACGGTCCTGATCCAGCGGACGGGAGAGCGCATCCCGATCGCCGACAGCGGCGCCCCCATCCAAAACGACTCGGGAGAGATCAAGGGCGCGGTCCTCGTCTTCCGCGACATCGCGGAGAAAAGGTCCGCCGAACGCGATTTGCAGCGGCTCGCGGCGATCGTTTCTTCCTCCGAGGACGCGATCGTGGGAGAGACGCTCGACGGCAAAATCACCGACTGGAACGCGGCCGCCGAGCGGCTCTTCGGCTATTCGAGCGCCGACGTGATGGGCAAGCACATCGGCCTGCTCGAGCCGCCCGAATTCGAGGAGTCGACCGGGGCCCGCCTCGGACGGATCCGTCGTGGCGAGCGCGTCCAGGTCTTCGACACGACGCGCGTCACGAAGGACGGCGGTCGCGTGCCGGTCTCGGTCTCGGTCTCGCCGATCCGGAATTTCGACGGCGCCGTCATCGGCGCTTCGAAGGTCGTCCGCGACATCACGGACCGCAAGAATGCCGAGATCGCCCTGCGCGCGAGCGAAGAGCGGTTCCGCGTCCTCTCCGACGCCGTCGCGGCTCTCGTCTGGGCCAGCGACGAGCGGGGCCGGTTGACGTACGTCAATCGGCCCTGGCGGGAATTCACCGGGCACGAGGAGGGGGGGACGCCCGACTCCTGGACCTCGATCGTCCATCCGGACGATCTGCCCGCCGCGCTCGCAAAGTGGCAAGTCTGCGTCGTGAACGGCGAGCCTTTCGTCGGCGACGTGCGCCTGCGGAGAAAGGATGGCGCCTACCGCTGGTTCGCGGCGCGGACCTCGCTCATTCCGAGCCGATCGGGCCCGATCTGGGTCGGCACGGCCGCCGACGTGGACGACTTGAAGACGGCCGCATCGGCGCTCCAAAAGGCCAAGGAGGCCGCCGAGGACGCGGCGCACGCGAAAGACCGCTTCCTGGCGGTGCTCTCGCACGAGCTTCGGACTCCTCTGACTCCCGCGCTCGTCGCGTCGCAGACCCTGGAGCGCCGTCGCGACCTGCCCGAAGACGCGCGCCAGTCCGCCTCGCTCATTCGCCGCAACGTCGAGCTCGAGGCCCTTCTCGTCGACGACCTCCTCGACCTGACCAAGATCGCGCGCGGGATGGTCGAGATCCGGCGCCAAAGCGTGGACGTTCACGAGCTCGTCCGACAGGTCGCCGACATCTGCCGGAGCGACCTCCATGGCAGACGCCAGATTCTTTCGGTCGAGCTCGCCGCCGCCATTCATCACACCGAGGGGGATCCGGCGCGGCTCCAGCAGGTCTTCTGGAATCTCCTGAAGAACGCGATCAAGTTCACGCCGGTCGGCGGCTCGATCTCTCTGCGAAGCGAGAACCCACAGACGGAACGGATCCGCCTGTCGGTGAAGGACACCGGAATCGGGATCCCCGCGGGGATTCTCCCGCGCATCTTCGATCCGTTCGAGCGGGGTCCCAAGACGATCAGCCCCCGGCTTTCGGGGCTCGGCCTCGGCCTCTCGATCTCGAGAACTCTGATCGAGCTCCACGGGGGGACGATCCGCGCCGAAAGCGACGGCGAGGGGAAAGGCTCCACGTTCTCCGTCGAGCTCGAGGCGTTCGTCGAGAAGGCGATCGCCCCGGCCGCTCGCCGAGACGACCAGCGGCGCGCCCGGAAGCTCGCGATCCTTCTGGTCGAGGATCACACCGACACCGCGGGAGCCTTGGCCGATCTCCTTCAGCAGGAAGGGCACACCGTCACGATCGCCGACTCGACGCAAGCCGCTTTGGAGGCGTTCCGCGCCAACTCCTACGACCTGCTCATCACCGACCTCGGGCTGCCTGACGGCAACGGGCACGAGCTGCTCGGACAGCTGCGCCGGATCCGTCCGGTCGAAGGGATCGTGCTCTCGGGATACGGGATGGACTCGGATGTCGCCAAGAGCCGCGCTGCCGGCTTCGCGCACCACCTGACGAAACCCGTTCAGATCGGCAAGCTGCTCAGTACGCTCGCCGAAATCGAAGTCTCGAACTGATTCGTCGCCGCGGCGCGGCGGGGCTTTCCGACCGGTCGCGGATCAGAGCTGCGAGCGCAGGAGTCCCGCCGCGCGTTCGATCGCCTTTTGGTCCACGGGCGCCGGCGCGACGTTTCGAGATTCTTTCGGGGGAGATGGGGGTGAGAACCAAAAGACCACCAGAAGCGTCGCGACGATCGCGCCGACGGCGGTGGCCTTCCGGCTCGGAGGGCTGATCAAAAGAGAGGCGGGCCCATCGCGGGCCCGCCTCTCCGCAAGACGGTGAGACTACTCCTCTTCGTCGCTCTCCGATCCGGTTCCCCGGCGGCCGGGGGTTGGCTCGCCGCTCGGGTTGGTCTGCCCCGGGTACTCCTTGCCGCCCTGTCCCTGCCGACCAGGCTCGTTGCCCTGCCGACCGGGCTCCTTCGACGGGGAGCCGGTTCGCGGCGATTCGGGTTCGTTCTCACGATGCTTGTCGTCACGGCGCAGATCTTCTCTTTCGGCCATGAGGTCTCTCCTTGAATTGAATACACGGCACCATGCCGCGCGCTGAAACGGCTGCAAGAAGCGTTCCGCGAGGCGAGCGAATGCAAAAAAATAGGCCGCGGTGTGCGGCCGCGGCCCGGGTGAAAGAACTGCCACTCGAAAATCTTGCAATCCGTCTGCCAAACCAGTCACCTGACTTGCTCGGGCGCCTGGAGACGGCACCGGTCATTCCGAGGAGTCTTCGACGAGGAATCCCGAGCTTCGACGCGCGATGCCATCTCGAGGTTCAGGCCTGCCGAGTCCGGGATCCCTCGCGATCGCTCGGGATGACCCCTCGCCGGCGGGCGCAAGGGTCGCCCCTACTCAGACGCCGAATCGACCGTCACGGCTAAAAAGCCTGAGAGCCCGAGAAGGACAAGAGCCATCCCTTCCGACCGCGGGGATCGGGCTGGAAGGCGTACCCGAGGTCCACGCGCAGGAACGCGGACGCCCGCGCGATCGCGAACCGCAGCCCGACTCCGGCGTCCGCTTTCAATCGAGACCAGTTGAGCGATTCGCCGGGGGGGGCGGCCGCGCCCGCGTCGACGAACACCGCGAGGCCCGGCGCCACGAGCTGAAAGATCTCGCAGCCGCAGAAGATGCGGTGCTCGAGGTTGGCGAGAACCCGGCGGTCTCCTTCGAAAGCGTAGAGCGGAGAGGCGCGCAGCCCCGTCGCGCCGTCGGCGTAGAGGAGCCGGTCCGCGTCGAGATTCCAGCCCCGGGCCGCGGCCACGCGCGCGAGCAGGGTCTGCGGCCGGGCTCCCACGAAGCGGCGCACGAACCGCAGCTCGCCCGAAACGATCGTGTTCCGCCAGGCGTCGTTCTCCCGCCGGGCGCTTCCCGCGAGCCGGGCGAGGACGAAGGAATTCCCTCCGAGCCGAAAGCCCTCCTGCCAGTCGAGCCGCGCGAGAGTCGAATTGACGGGCGCGCCGAAGGCCGCGGGAGAGACTCCCACGTCGAGGGTGATCGAGCGGCCCACGTTGAAGTCCTGGTAGCGGAGGTCCTCATCCACGTAGTTCCACGTCAGGTAGTCGTGCCGCACGAACTGGGCCTCGAGGAAGACGTCGTGATAGGTTCGCGGCGCCGGTCTCTCCGTCCCTTCCCACCCCGGCGTCTCCGAGAAACGGTCGTCCTGCCAGTCGAGCCCGATGCCGAATCTCAGCGCGCGATCGGGGCTCGCGCGGGCGGCGAATCCCCAGCGTCCCGTGATCCGCCGAAAGGATCGCTCGTAGCGGGAGACCTCCTCGCCCCCGCGGTAAAGCGATTCCCGGCGTCGGCCGTCGTCGAAGCGCGCGGCTGCCGTCCAGGGCGCCCGGATCGAATAGAACGGCCGCTCGAGCTCGAGCAGGCGCTCCTCTCCGTCGGAGTTGGATGCGTACACGACGTGGGCGCGGCCGTACGGCAAGAGGAACTGAGGATCAGAGTATTCGACGACGCGATAGGAGCGGTGGATGTCGTCGCCGTAGGAGACGGACACCCGCCGCCCGGTGCCGAGCAGGTTCTTCTCGCCCAGCGTGAACCCCTGGTGCATCTCGCCGCCGTCCCGGCCGACGGCGATTCCGACGAGAAGGGTCCAGGCGTCCTGCGTCTCGACGCGGACGTCCACCAAGCCGTCGTGCGGCTCGGTCGCGATGACCGAGGCCCTCTGAAAGAAGCCGGACGCTCGGAGATTTCTCTCGGTCTCGGCGAGACGGTCAGGATCGAAGGGGTCCCCCTCATCGAAGAGCAGCAGCCGCCGGACGAGGCTCTCCCGCGTCGTCACGTGCAGCCAGTTCGCCGCGCGATAGAGCCAGCCGTTAGCGGCCTCCTCGGACGAGAAGATGTCCACCGTTCGAATGTCGATCGAACCGATGCGCAGGTTGCCCTGCGCGCGCGCGAAGAGACTGTAGAAGAGCGCAGCGAGGCAGGCTCCAGCCCGCGCCGCCAAGAAGGCGGACCGCCCCGCAGGCTCGGGGCGACGAGGCAAAAGACCTCCGCGGGCGGGATGGTTGGGGTGGAGGGCCCCCGGCCGACGCCGCTCTCGCGCCGCCGTGCGGGAGTTGCAGGAGGGGTGGTTCGAGTCTTCCATGGAACCTTGAGGGAAACCCCAAGCAAGGCGGGTGCCACCGCGCCGGGAATGGAACGGAACTTGCTCTCCCGGAGACGGGGGATTCCATGGCGAAGAAAGGCTCGGGCCGCCTTCCGAGGCGGTCTCCGCTCGAGCGGCTGTCGCTTCGGGCTACCGAATGGGCGGGAAGCTCCCCCGCCTTCGCCGTCGCCTTCGGCGTGATCCTCGTGTGGGCGCTGACCGGTCCGGTGTTCCACTACTCCGACACCTGGCAGCTCGTGATCAACACGGGCACCACCATCGTGACGTTCCTGATGGTGTTTCTGATCCAGCGCGCGCAGAACAAGGAGTCGCGCGCGATTCATCTCAAGTTGAACGAAATCGTCGCCGCCCTCGAGGGAGCGAGCAATCATCTCGTCGGCGCCGAGGACCTGACCGAAGCCGAGCTCGAGGTTCTCCGGCTCCATTACGCGAAGCTGTCGAAGATGGCCGAGGCCGACGCCACGATCACGCGATCCCACTCGGTGGAGGAAGCGGAGCGCCGGCACGAGCGCAAGACGGTCAAGGCGGGTGGAAAAGCGCGATCGAGCTGAGACTTCCGCCGAATGGCACGTCTCATGCTTCCCTGCTCTGCCAGACGCGGAATGACCGCGTCCATATACGCTGGCGGGCGTTCGGTCCGCCGGTCCGAGGAGGGAACGCAAATGACTCGTAACCACTCCAGGCTCCTGGCGGCCGTCGTGGCCGCAGTGGTCGCCGTCGGCATCGCCTGCACGACCACGCAGACTCCCGGCGAACAGATCGACGACGCCTCGATCCACACCGCCGTGAAGTCCAAGCTGACGGCCGACCGTTTCTCGAACATCACGAACGTCGACATCAACGTCACCAACGGCGTCGTGACTCTCGCCGGCGAAGTGCCGAACGCCAAGGTCAAGGCCGACGCCGAAGCCGAAGCTCGCAGCGTCAAGGGCGTCAAGAGAGTCATCAACAACCTTCAGGTGAGCAATCCACCGAAATCGTGAGGGCGCGCTCCCTTGAGGAACGCGCATAGGAAAGGGGGGCAAAGATGCTTCGACTCGCTCTAATCTTCCTGGCGATCGGACTCGTCGCGGCGCTTCTGGGATTCACGGGGGTCGCGGGCGCCTCGTTCGCGATCGCGAAGATTTTCGCGCTGATCTTCGGCGTCCTGTTTCTCGTCTTTCTGCTGCTGGGTCTGACGGCGGCAAACAGAATCACTTCGCCCTAGCAAGAAGGAGAGTCGAACGACGAGGGCCGCCGGAAGGCGGCCCTTTTTTTCGCCAGCTGAGGATCAGGGACTTCCGCCGCTCAAAGCATCAGAAGTCCCTGGTCCTGGGTTCCGAATCGTCAATCCAACCGCCTTCGCGGCCGGCGGCTCGTGCGGTGGATCGGGCTCTTCCGGCTCTCGCCGCGGAGATCGATTTCCGTCGGGAAAGGGAGGGGCCTCGGCGGGAATTTCCCGCCGAGGCTCCTCGACCGGAGGCGTGGGCGACTCCTCCGGATCTCGATACGGTGTAGGGGTCGGCTCCAACCGTTATGGCGTGGGAGTCGTTGCGGGAGGGACGGGCGTTTCGGCCATCATCGGGGTCGTCCCCGGTGTCGGCGCGCCGCTGTCGGTGGTCTTCTCGGTCTCCGTCGTGGTCACGGTCTTCTTTTCGCAGCCGCCCGCGAAAAGACAACCGAGCGCCGCAGCCGCAGCGATCGCCATCAGCTTCCTTCGCATCGGATTTCCTCCTCTCTTTGGGGCGCCGCCGGACCCGACCGACACGTCCCGGGGCATCCTGATGCAGAAGGCGTGCCTCTTCCCGGACGGTTCCCGGGAGGCATGTTCCTTGCTCAGGCTTCCTCGTTCGGGACCGCATGGAGCGGTCGCCGAAGCGAAAGGAGCATTTGATGAGGAACAGACTCGTGGCCGCGATGTCGGCGCTGGCGTTCGTCTGCCTGGCGACTCTTGCCGTGGCGGCGCCCGATCCGAGCCAGAGCGATACGAAGTCCGTCAGTGGCGTGATTTCCCGCGTGGATATGAACGCCAAGTCGATGGTCGTCAAGGACGCGTCTGGCAACGAGGTCACCGTTTACTGGAACGAGGCGACCCGGGTCAGCGGCGATCTGCGGGAGGGGTCTACGGTGAAGATCGACACCCGCGAGCAGGACGGCAAGACCTGGGCGACGTCGATCGACGTTCAGGCCAAGAAGCCTTACTGAGTCGGGCGGACGTTCGTCCGCTCATGCTTGCGGAGGGGGTCCCGAGTGGACCCCCCCACTCTTTCCATCCAGGGCTCGGCTGATGTTGACGGCCGCCGAAATCAGAGCGAGATGCGTGAAGGCCTGGGGAAAGTTCCCGAGGGCCTCGCCGGTCAGTCCAATCTCCTCGGCGTACAGGCCGAGATGGTTGGCATAGCCGAGCATCTTCTCGAAGGTCAATCTCGCCTCTTCGAGCCTTCCGGCGCGAGCCAGCGCCTCCGCCAGCCAGAATGTGCACATCGAGAAAGTCCCCTCCTCGCCTCCGATTCCGTCGGGGGCAATGCGATGGTCGTATCGGTAGACGAGGTGGTCGCTTACGAGGTTGTTCTGCATCGCGTCGAGCGTGCGCCGCATGCGCGGATCGGTCGGTGAAACGAACTTGACCATCGGCGCGAGGAGCATGGCGGCGTCGAGATCCTCTCCGCCGATCGTCTGGACGAAGGAGTTGCGGTGCGGCGAGAAGCCCTGCGCCATGATCATGTCGTAGATCGCGTCCCGGTTGGCGATCCACTTCGGCAAGTCCGCCGGCAGGCTGCGCTTGTCCGCCAGCCGCTGCGCCCGGTCGAGCGCGACCCAGCACATCAGCTTGGAAAAGGTGAACTGGTGACGTCCTCCGCGGACCTCCCAGATGCCCTCGTCCGGCTTGCGCCAGTGATCGCACACCCAATCGGCGAGCGCCCGCACGCCGACCCAGAGCCCGTGCGAAATCGGCTCGCCGTACTTGTTGTAGAGATAGACCGCGTCCATGACTTCGCCCGAGATGTCGAGTTGGAACTGACGACTCGCGTCGTTTCCGACCCGCACCGGCCGGGAGCCGCGATAGCCGTCGAGGTGGTCGAGTGTCGACTCCGGCACGTCGGTCCTTCCGTCGATCCCGTAGAGCACCTGGAGGCCTCGCTCGGGATCGATCTCGCGGCACCGCGCCTCGAGGAAGTGCATGAAGCTCTCGGCTTCCTCCGTCAGCCCGACCCGGAGGAAGGCGTAGAGCGTGAAGGCCGCATCGCGCATCCAGGTGTAGCGATAGTCCCAGTTGCGGTTCCCGCCGACTCGCTCCGGAAGGCTCGACGTCGCGGCGGCGACGATCGCCCCGGTCCGGACGTACGTGAGGAGCTTCAGGGCGAGGCACGACCGCTTCACCATTTCGCGCCACCGCCCCTCGTACTGGCTGCGCGAGATCCACGATTGCCAGAAACGGAGCGTCGCGCGGAACTCCTCGTGGCATCGCTTCTGGAGGCCCTCGAGAGGAGGCGGAGGCTGGGAATCCGCCTGCGAAAGGACGACCGGGATCTCGTCCCCCTCCTTCAAGAGGAAGGAGCCGACGACACCGCCGTCCCGCGGCTCGCAGGGCAGCGGCGTGACGAGATCGACCGCTCGCTTTCCGCCCGAGAAGCGAATGCCCGACGCCGTTCGCTCGCAGCGGGGGCCGGTGAGCGCGTAGTCGAACGCCGGCGTGCAGGAGAGCTCGAAGGGAAGGGACCCGCGCACTCCGCGCACGATCCGGACGACCTGATGATCCTCGGGCTTCTTTCCTCCCCCGCTCACGTGAATCGGCATGAAGTCGACGACTTCTCCGACGCCGTCGGGGGTCAGGAAGCGCGTCAGGAGGACGTTCGAATCGGGAAGGTACATCTGACGCCGGCGCGCCTCCTCCGAGGTCGCCGCGATGCGAAAGAAGCCTCCCTTCTCGTCGTCGAGGATCGATGCGAAGAGCGAGGGAGAGTCGAAGTGCGGCAGGCAGAGCCAGTCAATCGAGCCGTCGATGCCGACGAGGGCCGCGGTGTGCAGGTCGCCGATGACCCCGTGATGTTCGATCGGCAGATAGCTCATGAAGCGAGCGCCGCCGGCAGATAGTCCTCCGCGCGCGGGAATTCCGACAGATCCCGCGAGATCGCCGCGCGGAGGTACGCGTCGAGCCAGTGGTAGATGTCGCGTTCGCGGACGATGCGCCGAAGGCGGCGCATCCGCTCCTTCTTTTCCGAGTCGGGCATCGTGAGAGCCCGCCGGAGAGTCTCCGCGACCCCTTCGACGTCGTACGGGTTGACGAGGAGGGCGCCGGTCTGTAGCTCCGCCGCCGCCCCGGCGAACTCCGACAGGACCAGGACGCCGTCATCGGCGAGCCGTGTGGCGCAATACTCCTTGGCGACGAGGTTCATGCCGTCCTTGAGCGGCGTGACGAGGGCGACGTCGGCCGCCAGATAGTACGCGGGCAGGCGCGGGCCCTCGAGGCTGCGATGGATGTAGTGGATCGGGACCCAGCCCGACCGCGTGAACTGGCCGTTGATTTCGCCGACGAGACCTTCGATCGCCGCTCGGTGCTCGCGGTACCCGGGGATGTCCTCGCGGCTGGGGACGGCCACCTGCACGAGCGTCACCTTTCCTCGCTGCTCCGGGTCCTTCTGAAGCATCCAGCGAAAGGCCTCGAGCTTCTGCGGAATTCCCTTCGTGTAATCGAGGCGGTCGATCCCGAGCACGATCTGCCTCGCGCCCTCGTCCTGCTTCAAGCTCTCCGTCTTCTCGATCACGTCGGCTCGCCGGGCGAGGCGCGAGAACGAGCGCGCGTCGATCGAGATCGGAAAGGTGCCGACGCGCACCTCGCGCCCTTCCCAGCGCACGCGCACCACCGCCCCTTTTCCGGTGATCGACGCTTCCGGCAGGAGCAACCGGGCGCACTGGAGAAAATTCCGCCGGTCGCGGATCGTCTGGAACCCGACCAGGTCGAACTCGAGGAGCGATCGCAGGATCGGAAAGCGCCAGGGCAGCTTCAGGAAGATGTCGAGCGGCGGAAAAGGGATGTGAAGGAAGAACGCGATTCGAGAGGAGACGCCCAGGCGGCGAAGCTCGCCCGCCATCCCCATCAAGTGGTAATCGTGCACCCAGATGAAGTCTTCGGGCTGCGCGCCCGCGGCCGTCTCCTTTGCGAACTTCCGGTTGACCGCCTCGTAGGCTTGCCAATAGGAGGGATGGAAGCGACACATCGAGAGGAGGTCGTGGAAGAGAGGCCAGATCACCTCGTTCGAGAAGCCGTGGTAGAAGCCGTCGCGCTCCGCGGCCGTCAGCGACACGGGCACGAGCTCGTAGCCGAACCGCTCCGCCGACCGGGCGAGCACCGCTCGCGGATCCGCCAGCTCCTCTTCGACGACGCCGCTCCACCCGATCCAGCGGCCCCCGCGATTCTGCAGCACGGGCCGCAGCGCCGTCACGAGGCCGCCGCTGCCCGGCTCGATCCGCCAGTCCGCCCCTTCGCGGGCGAGGGTGAAGGGGAGACGGTTGGAGACGACGACGAGTCTCATGCCGCTCCCCCGTTCGCGCCGGCGGGGAGTCGCGCCTCGGCCCGAGCGGCGCGCTCCCATCGCGTGAGGAAGCCGATCAAGTCCTCCGGAGGCCGCAGCCACAGGTCCGCCTCCGTCGGCCGCCGCCGGTCGCGAACGAGAACGCGCAACCCGTGGCCGCGCAGCGCGAGGAAGGCGTCTTCGTCCGTTCGGTCGTCGCCGAGATAAGCGACGGAGGCGCCGGGCGGAAGCTCGGCGAGCACCGATTCGACGACCCGCCCCTTGCTCGACCCTGCGGGACGGAACTCGAGCCCGCCGTCGAAGGGGAGCGCCACGAGTCCCCGTCGGTCGAGCGAGGACCGCCACCACTCGACGAGTGCCGTGCGCGCCTCGGGAAATCGCTCCGGATCGGCGCGCTCGTGGAGGGCGAAACCGAACGGCTTTCTCTCGAAGAGATCCAGCCACCCTCGCTCCTCGATCCACTGGCCGATTCGATCGAGAAGGTCCGTGAGCGGCAGCGGAATCGGAGGGGCTGAGAGCGAACCGTCCGCCGCTCGGCGCTCGAGGCCGTGGGACCCCCACAGATCCGCCCTCGGAACGATCCAGTCGGTGCGGGCCTCGAGGTCGGCGAGCGCCCGCCCGCTTGCGACGACGAGCCGCGTGCCGCCGGCTTCGAGAATGCGCTGGATCGCCTCGGGAACCCCCGGGTGCGGGAGCGCGAGCTCGCGCCCTCCGCGGAAAGGCGCGAGCGTGCCGTCGTAGTCGACCATCAGGACGCGCGCCGGCGCTTCGCGGAGCGCCGCGAAGAAGACGTCGAGGAGGGCGCGCGTGGAACTGCGTCGCTCGCGGGGCCGCCGCGCGGACGTGGAACGAGATTCTCCTGAAGAGGAGCGAATCGCCATTTCCAGAGCTCGAGGTGCGAAAACCGTGCCGGATTTCGCGAGGTCGGAGCGGTGGCAGGCGAATTGCTTCGAATCTCGGCGGAGGAGTTCACCATGACGTGCCAACACCGCGGATGTGGTTGTCAGGAAACCACCGTCGAACTCGAAGGAAGGAAGTTCTGCAGCGAGGCATGCGCCGACATGGAGACGACGGGACGCCACGGCGCGCACTGTCCGTGCGGACACGCCGACTGCGCCGCCGTCTGATCCTTCGAGTTTCGAGGCAAGCGATTTCGCGACGGACGGAGGGTCCGCCCGTCGAAATACCAACCAAGGAGGAAAGGAATGGCCAAGGTTCTGGATCAGCCGAGAGTGCTCTCCGCGTCGACGTTGAAGGGAGACCCGGTCCGCAATGCCGCCGGGGAGGATCTCGGAAATATCGAAGAGTTCATGATCGACCTCGAGACGGGGAGGGTCGCGTACGCCGTCCTCTCGTTCGGCGGATTCCTCGGCATGGGCAACAAGCTGTTCGCCCTGCCCTGGGAGGCGCTCCGGCTCGACACCGACAGGCACGAGTTCGTCTTGAATGTCGACAAGGAAGTCTTGAAGAAGGCTCCCGGCTTCGACAAGGACAACTGGCCGGATTTCGCCGACCGGTCCTGGGGAGCCGGCATCTACCGCTACTACGGCCACCGGCCGTACTGGGAGTAGATCCTCGCCCCGCCTCTCCGGCGGAACCTCGCCGGGCTCCGTTCGCTCGGCGCGTCTCCGCCGGAGAGGCGCCCTTTTCGTCCGGATCGGAGGCGACTCATGGCTCGTGGTTCTTCGGCGAGGCCGCTGTGGAGTGGCCAGATCTCGTTCGGCCTGGTCTCGATTCCCGTCGGGCTCTACAGCGCGGTCGAATCTTCGGAGCGGATTTCCTTCCACTTTCTGCACCGCAAAGACATGGCGCCGATCCGCTACAAGAAATTCTGCAGCCGCGAGGACGTCGAAGTCTCCAACGACGAAATCGTGAAGGGACGAAAGACCGGCAACCGCTGGACGGTCGTCGAAAAGAAGGAGCTCGAGAAGGCGGCCGCGGAGGCCACGCCCGGAGAGGAGCGCGACGCGATCGAGGTCCTCCAGTTCGTTCCGCCCGAGTCGATCGATCCCCTCTCGATCGACCAGCCCTACTACGTCGCGCCCCGCAAAGGGGGCGAAAAGGCGTATGCGGTTCTCCGCGAGGCGCTGGCCGATCGCAAGCGCGCCGGTATCGTGCGGCTGGCGCTGCGCGAGCGGCCGCATCTGGGAGCGCTCTTGCCTTCCGCCCGGGCCCTCACGCTCGTGACGCTTCGTCCCTTCGAGGAGATGCGCAATCCGGGTCGGTTGCCGCTGCCCTCCGACGGCAAGCGGCCCGCGGAGGTCAAGCTCGCCGAAATGCTGGTGGACCGGCTCTCCGAAGACGGGTGGGATCCCGCGGCGCACCCCGACCGGTACCGCAAGGCCCTCGAAAAACTTCTCGCGTCGAAGAAGCCCAAGGCGGCGGCCGCCGGAGGCACCGCGGCGCCCGAACAAGAAGGCGGCGAAGTCGTGGACCTCATGGAGGCGCTTCGACGGAGTGTCGGGCGGGGCGCCCGCCGCGAACCGGTGCGGCGCTCGAAAGCCCGGCGGGCCGGCGCGGCGTAAGCGGCGCGCGTTCCCATTCGCTCCGAAAAAGAATCGGCCAGGCCCTGGAGACCTGGCCGATCCTCCGACGCGAACTTTGGATCGCGGTGATTTCTACGTGACCGAGCGCCCCTGGATCAACCGGATCAGCAGGATCACGACCGCGGCGACGAGCAGGATGTGGATGAAGCCCGAGATCGTGTATCCCGACACGACGCCGAGGAGCCACAGTACGAGCAGGATCACGAATATGGTCCAGAGCATTTTTCGTCACTCCTTCCTAGTTCCAGGCGGCCGTCGAGGGCCCCTCCTGTGCGGATGGTAAGGAGCGAAAAGCGTGCCAGCCGGGGACCCGAAGCGAAGGATCAGCGGCGGAGACGCGCCCTCTCGCCCGAGGCGCGCGACGTCTTGCGCGGCGGGGAGGCCTTCGCGCGCGCGGGTTTCTTGACGTCACCGGAAGAGGCTCGCTTCGTCGGCTCGCACTCCTCGCCGAGTTTTTCGGGCAGCAGCGTCCGGACCGTGGCCGCCGGAATCGTGCCTTTCTCCGTGAGGATGTACGAGCGGTGCACCATGTTCCGGAGCTCCCTCACGTTGCCGGGCCAGGTGTGCTTCTGAAGAAGGTCGAGCGCCGTGGGCTCGAAGGATTCGACCCCGGCCTTCTCCTGGGCTTCGATCTCACGCCGGAAATGCTCGGCCAAGACCGGGATGTCTTCCTTGCGGTCCTTGAGCGAAGGGAGGCAGAGCGGGAAGACGTTCAGCCGGTAATAGAGGTCCTCGCGGATCTTCCCCTTCTCGAGCGCGTCCTTCGGGTCCCGGTTGGTGGCCGAGAGCAGACGCACGTCCACCTTCAGCTCTTGAGTCCCGCCGACGCGTCGGATCGTGCGCTCCTCCAGCACGCGAAGGAGCCGCACCTGCAGCTCGGCGCTCATCTCCGTGATCTCGTCCAAAAAGAGCGTCCCGCCGTTGGCCTCTTCGAAGTAGCCGACGCGCCGGCGGTCCGCGCCCGTGAACGACCCGCGCTCGTGCCCGAAGAGCTCGCTCTCGATCAGAGTCGGGGAAACCGCTCCGCAGTTGAAGGCCACGAACGGCTTTCCGGCCCGACGCGAGAGGCGGTGGATCGTGCGCGCCGCGACCTCCTTGCCGCTCCCGGACGGCCCCGAGATCAGGACCGGCGCCAGAGTCCGTGCGACCTTTCGGATCTCCTCGAACACCCGACGGATCGCCTCGGAGCGCCCCACCATCTCCCCGAGACGCCCCGTCTCCTGGAGCTCGGTTCTCAGTGTGTCGAGCTCGCTTTCGAGCCGACGGCGCTCGGCGACCCTCTGAAAGACCGCCTCGAGCTGAGCGGGCCGGAGCGGTTTCAAGAGGTAGTCCGTTGCGCCGGCGCGAAGCGCTTCGATGGCGTGGTCGATGGCGCTCGAGCCGGTGATGACGACGGCGTCGAGGTCCGGCTGGGTCTGCTTCGCCTCCCGGAGGATTTCCAACCCGTCCCCGTCGGGCAGCGCGATGTCGACCACCAGCAGGTGCGGCTGAAAGTCTCGAACGGCGTCGGAAGCTTGGCGCGCCGTTCCGACCGCGAGCGTCTCGCCTCCGATGCCGCCGAGCTCGGAGATTGCCTCCTCGAGCCCGCGTCGGGTCGAGACGTCGTCCTCGACGATCAGAGTCTTCAAGCGGTTCGGCCCTTCTCCGGCGTTTGCATTTCGAGCGCGTCCTGGCGTCCCCTCTCGAACAGCTCGAAAGCCCGCGAGAGCTCGCGGCGGGCCGTCGCGAGCGCGATGGAAGGATCGTCTCCCCGCTCCGCCCGGCGGCTGGCCGTTTCCAGATGCAGCGAAACCGCCGAGAGCGGCGTCGATACGTCGTGCAGGAAACGCCGCAACCAGGCGCGGTCGAGGACGTTCCCGCGATTCGGTTCCGAGCTCATCTCGATAAATCCTATGTCAGGGGTCTCTGTCTCGGAGAAAGCCGCTAAAAACAGGCGCCCCCGCGCAAACGGGGGCGCCTTCGAAGGGGATCGATTCGAGGCTTACGCCTTCGAGGCGTAGTGCGCGATCACGGTCACCTTGTCTCCGTTGTCCCCCTTCCGGTAGGTCACCTTGACCCGGTCACCCACCGCGACGGGACGAAGGATGGAGGCGTTCTCGTCCAGATCGAACGTGAAGTCCTTGTCTCCCGGTCCGGTCACGACGATCTTCTTGCCGGGCTCGTACTTCTTGATCGTTCCGACGACCGTCTCCGTCTTCACCTTCGTGTCGGGCGCGTTCGGCACCTTGTTCTTCACCGTCTCTTCCGTGTGAGAGCGAGGCATGGCCGCCGCGTTCGGCATGGCGCCCGGTCCGGACGCCTCGGACAGGACGGAGACGCGCTCGTGTCCGTCGTTGTCCTTCCAGTACTGGACCTTGGCCTTCTGACCCACGGCGATCGCGCCGGTCACCTTGGCGTTCTCGTCGAGGTCGAAGGTATAGGTCTTGTCGTTGGGGCCGGAGATCTTGATCTTCTTACCGGCCTCGTACTCCTTCACCGTCCCGACGACCGATTCCATCTTGGTCTTCGTGTCGGGGCCGGGTCCGGAGTGCTTCACGGTCGTCTCCGTGTGCGTCTTCGTCTGCGGCTCCTGGGCGAGCGCCAGGCTTCCGGCCGCGAGACAGACTCCGACCAAAACCAGAGCTCGTTTCATAGTCGTTCTCCTTTCAACGGCCTCGCGAGAGGCCATTGAAGGAGTTATTCAAGAGTCGTGCCGGAATCGTTCGGCGTCGGTCGAGACGACGACTTCGACTCCTTCGGCCGGGCGACTCGTCGACACGCCGACTTCCTCTCCGCGCGTTTCCACGTGCACGTCGAGGGTGCCTGTCGCCCCGCGCAGGTTCTGAAGCCGGATGTCGCGGAGAAACGGAGGCAGCTTCGGGCTCTCGAACCGAAACCGGCGGCCGCCTGCGTCGATCGACAGACCGAGACAGCACTGCAGAAGCAGGAACACGGCGCCCGCCGACCACGACTGCGGCGCGCAGGCCAGCGGATAGAGCGTCGGAGGCTCGCCTTCGTGCCGCTCGAAGCCGCAGAAGAGCTCCGGCAGTCTGCGCAGCTCCATCTGGCGGCTGACGTCGAGCATCGCGACGAGCAGGCGCATGGCGAGGTCCTGCCGCCCGTACGCCGCAAGCCCGGCGGCGGCGAGCGCGTTGTCGTGGGGCCAGATCGAGCCGTTGTGGTACGACATCGGGTTGAAGCGCGCCTGCCCGCGCGCGATCGTTCGAATTCCCCAGCCCGAGAACCCGTCGTCGGAAAAGAGGGTGCGAGCGACCGACTCCGCGCGCTCGGGCAGCGCGATGCCGGTCCAGAGCGCGTGCGCGGCGCTCGAGCACGCGACGCGACAGGGACGTTTTTCCCCGTCGAGCGCCATGGCGTAGCTCGAAAGCTCCTCGCACCAGTAGGCCTCGTCGAAGGCGCGGCGCATCCGATCTCCCGCGCTGCGGAGCGTCTCCGCGCGCCCGCGATGTCCGAGAGCTTCGGTCAGCCGCGCCGCTCCGAGGCGCGCTGCGTAGACGTAGCCCTGAACTTCGGCGAGCGCGATGGGGCCGTCGGCGAGCCGGCCGTCGGCGTGGAAGACCGCGTCCTGGGAGTCCCGCCAACCCTGTTGAACGAGACCCCTCGGCGACTGCCGGTGATATTCGACGAATCCGTCACCGTCCCGGTCGCCCCACGAATCGATCCAGTCGAGCGCCGCCTCGACGTGAGGCCAGAGCGTCTCGAGGAAAGCGTCGTCGCCGGTGCGTTCGTGGTAGGCCGCGGCGAGCATGACGAAGAGAGGCGTCGCGTCGACGCTGCCGTAGTACCGCCCGAAAGGGACCTCGCCGAGCGCGGCCATTTCCCCCTTGCGCGCCTCGTGGAGGATCTTCCCGGGCTCGGCGTCGTGCTCGGGGTCGAGCTCGCGCGCCTGCGTCTCGGAGAGGTAGGAGAGCACGCCCTTCGCGAGCGACGGATCGAGCCAGAGCGTCTCCAGGGCCGTCACGATCCCGTCGCGTCCGAACGGAGTGCAGAACCAGGGCACCCCGGCGAACGGGTAGGGGCCGGACGGAAGGGCCGTCGTCATCATCTCCAGGTCCGCCGCCGAGCGCCGCAGCCACGCTCCGAAGGCCTCGTGCGGACAGGCGACCGTGGCCTTCTCGGCGGCGGCCGACTCCGCGCGGGCCGCCGACGGCAGCCGCGGCGTTGGCCGATCCTCCCCCGAGCTCTGGCAGTAGATCGTCTGGAGAAGCCGTCGCTTTTCTCCGGGCTCCAGGCGCAGCGAGAAGACGACTCCGCCCGGGCGCACTTCGCCCGGCTGAGGATCGCAGTAGAGGTGCGTCTCGCGGACGACGCCGTCCCGGCCCGCATAGGACATCCGGACGCCGCGTTCCTCCGGGATGGCCGGAAGGCGGCGCCCCTTCTTTTCGCGAGAGGTTCCGCGCACTTCGAAGACGTCCGCAAAGTCCGCGTCCACCGCGACCGACATGCGCACGCTCGTCGGCTCGAGCCCGTAGTTGCGCAACGAGATCGCCTGAGAGAATCCGCCCGGGAACGTCCAGACTTCCCGCACGAGGTGGACGGTCCCGCGCGGGACCGCCATGTGGCCGTCGCGATAGACGTCGGCGTTCGTCAGGTGCGCGACGAAAGAACCGCTGTCGTCCCGCAGGCCGGAGCTCAAGAGCAGCGGCCGCTGCCCTTCCAGGGTCAGCGCGAGCCGGGAAAGAAAGCGCGTCCCCTCGTGATAGAGGCCGAGCTCGGGCAGTCCGACGGAAGCGATGTCGCCCAGCCGGTCGCAGATGGCGAACGTCTCGCCCCGCTTGAGCACCCGGGTTCGGCCATCGAGCCTCGACGAGGTCGCCCGGATGTAGAACTGATTGTCGATTTCGATGACGTCTTCGTCCAAGACGGCACCTTACGGGCGAAGCCGGTCAGACGCTCGCATCCGGCGCCCGAACCTCGGGCGCCGCCCGCAGCGCGGGGCGTCGCGCGAACGGCACCACCCGGTGAGAGGCGACCTCGCGGTAGATCGCCTCGTAGTCCTCCGCCATCCGCTCCGCGGTGAACCGCCGCTCGAAAGCCTCGCGGCAGCGGAATCGGTCGATCCGCTCGATGCGGTGAACCGCGTCGACCGCGCCGTCGATGTCCGACACGATGAAACCGGTCTCCCCTGGCTCGACGACCTCGTCGACGGACCCGCCCGGGAAGGCGATGACCGGCGTTCCGCAGGCGAGCGCCTCGATCATGACGAGGCCGAACGGCTCCGGCCAGTCGATCGGGAAGAGCAGTGCCGCCGCGTGCCCGAGGAATTCGTTCTTCTCCTCCTCTCCGATCTCGCCGAGAAAGGTCACGTGGGGGTCGGACAGGAGCGGCACGATCTGCCGCTCGAAATATTCGGTGTCCGCGCGGTCCACCTTCGCCGCGATCCGAAGCCGCCGGCCCGAGCGCCGGGCGATCTCGATCGCGCGGTCGACGCGCTTCTCCGGGGAAATGCGGCCGAGGAACGCGAGGTAGCCGCCGGCGCCCTTTCGGAACTCGTAGAGGTTCTCCGGCAGCCCGTGGGGGACCGTGGCCCGCCACGATGCGTTCGGAAGCTGATGGCGCTGCGCCCGGGAGATCGACACGAGCGGCATGTCGGAATACTCCCGATACAGCGGCTCCAGATCCGGCAGGTCCATGCGCCCGTGGAGCGTCGTCACCTGCGGCACGGCGGTGCGGCGCGAGAACGGAAAGTGCAGATAGTCCACGTGGAAGTGGATCACGTCGAACCGGCGGGCTTCCGCGAAAACCTGTTCGAGAAGGAGCAGATGCCGCGCGATCGGATCGTGGCACTCCGGGTCGAGACGCAGCGCGCGGCGCGCGGTCGGAACGAGGCGGGCCGACGTGCGCGAGTCGCCGCTCGCGAAAAGAGTCACGTCGTGCCCGAGGCGCACGAGCTCTTCGGTGAGATAGGAGACCACCCTCTCCGTGCCGCCGTAGCGCGCGGGAGGGACACTTTCGTAAAGCGGGGCGACCTGTGCAATCTTCATCACTTCTCCAGAGAAGCAGATTTCGTGCCTCCTCGCGCAAGGCGTGGAGACTCGGATCGAATCGTCGAGAACGTTGCTACCGGCCGGCCCGGGCCCGACCGATTCCATAGGTCGGCGCCGGCGGAACCGCTTCCGGCGGGGAGGGGAAACGCTTCACCGACGCGACCGATCCGCGCGGGCCCTTCCCTCCGTCGCCTTCTTCCGAGGCGCCGGTCCGGACGAAGAGAACAGAAAGCAGCGCGGCGGAACAGGCGAGGACGATGTAAAGCGAACCCGAAATCGCGTAGAACAACGCCACACCGACGATCAGAACGAGCAGTGCGGCGAGGATCAGCTGACGAAACATCTCTTTCCGGTCCGGCCACTCCGGGCGGCCGGCAGACACCTCCCTAGCAATCCGCCTGCCACGGCTCGGCGCTCACCGGAGGCGATCCCGGAGGCGCCGCAGGACCGGGACGTCATCCGTGAGGATCCCGTCGGCGCCGATCCGGAGGAGCTGCCGGAGCCTCGCCGGCCGGTTGATCGTCCACGCCGTGACCCGGTCGAAATCGCCGCGCTGTCTCGCGGCGACGACCCGGCAGACCTCTCTCCGGAAGCCCGGCCAGAGTCTCTCGCCGCAGCCGAGGCTGACCTCGCGGACCCCGCGTGGAATGCCGTCACGCTCGACGCCGGGCAGTTCGAAGTCCGCGCAGATGCGCACGTTCTCCGGCAACCCGCCGCGGCCGGCTTCGGCGACGAATGCGTCGACCACCTCGCGCCGGGGACTCAGGAGATGGAAATCGATGCGTCGGAGTCCCGGGCGCTCCGCCGCCTCCCGAACCGTCTCGACGAGAGCCGCAGCCGGTCCTGAGTCATTTTCGCCGAGCTTCGTGTCGAGAAGGATTCGCTCGAGCCCGCGCGCGCTCGCCGCCCAGTCGAAGAGCTCGGCGAGCGGGACGATGGCGGCCGAACCGTCGCCTCCGACCCGGGAATAGCCGTATCGCGCCCGGAGGTCGCTCTCGTCGAGCTCTCGAACCGGGCGCCGCCAGGGAGAGCCGGGATCCGGGACCGACGGACGGTACGCATACCCTTCCGCGCCCGCCTGCCGGAGCAGGGCGATCCGGTCGTCGGGGTCCGCGTCGTGCCAGACGACAAAACGGTCGTCGCGGGTGACGCAGACGTCACATTCGATCGCGTTGGCTCCGAGCTCGAGCGCGCGTGCGTAGGATTCGAGGGTGTTCTCCGGCTTCTCGCGGGGCGCGCCCCGGTGGCCCACGATCGCGAACCGGCCAGGCCGGATCCCGTTCCGGCAGCGCGGATGGAGCCAGCCGTCGATGACGAACGCCGCACGATGGCCGAGGCCGGGCTCCCCGAACCGAGTCAAACGCCGACCCGGTGTCTCCCGTCCGCCGGCCAGAGAAGGGCGAAACGGTCCTGGGTGGCGATGGCGTCTCCTCCCTTTTCGAGGCCGCGGACTTCGATCGTGAGCGCCTCCTCTTCTAAGGCGCAGTCGAGATAGTGAAAGAAGCGCAACGGCGGGCCGGCGAACGCGTCGTCGGAATGCCGGCGGCGGCGCTCTTCGGAGAGGCGCACCCGGGCGGCGCCGCCTCCCCCCGCGACCACGAACGTCTTTCCGCCGCGCTCGAAGCGCTCGTAGCTGTGCACGTGGCCCGAGATCATCGCGAGGGACTTCCGCGACGCCCGGAAGGGCGGGACGAAGAAGCGCTGGACGTGACGTTCGTCCGAGGTGATCGTGCTGTTCGTGAACGGCGGATGATGAAGGAAGACGAGGACGCCGCGCACGTCCGGATCCGAATCCGCGGCTGCCAGGATCGCGTCGAACCAGGCGCGCTGTTCGCGCCACTGTCGGGCCGACAGGAACCGGACGTTGGAATCGAGGAAGACGAGACCGAGAGGCCCGTAGCGGACGGCGTACCAGTGCCGCGCTTCGACCTCGGGAAAACGCGAGAAGAAGTTCTGCAGCGCCCGCGGACGCGAGATCCAGTACTCGTGATTCCCGAGAACGGGAAAGAGGCGCAGCCGCGCCGACCGCAGCGGCGAGCAGACGCGGTCGAAGCGCGACCAGCCGGCCGCCGACGATCCGCAGAACACCATGTCCCCCAGCAGCGCCAGAAAGTCGGGATCCGATCGCACGATTTCGCCGACGAGTCGCTCGCGCTCGGGGCCGTTCGACTCCCGCCAGAATTCCAGCCGCGAGGTGGGCTGCAGATCACCAACGATCGCGAAGTGCCCGGTCCGAACCGGGACATCCGCGGCCGCGAAGGGGCCGGAAGTCTCCGGCGAGGGTCGGACCGCCGCCCAGGCGGCCGCGCTCTCAGCCGGGCTCATTTCGAGACGAGATACTCGCGCTGCCGGAGGAACCCACGCTGCGATTCCTCCCTCCACGCACGCGGCCACCGCGGGGATCGAACGGCTTTGAGAAGCGCCCGGCAGAGAGCCAGCGACCTCGTCGGCCCCCGAGCGCTTACGAGCGCCGAGATGCTTCCCCGACCGTGGTGCGGCTCGTACCAGATCGCGGTCCAGCCGCCGCTCTGCTCGACGAGCTGGTACTTCCATCCCTTGCGGTCCGAAACGAGCTCCGCCAGAGCGAGGGCGGTCCAGTCGCGGGTCGAAAAGGGAGGCACCGAGTCCCCCGCGTGGTCTCCGAAGATCAATGCGTGCAGTTTTGCGTCGAGCTCCGGCCCTGCCGACACATCCATGCCATTTCTTCGAGCAAGGTCCGTACCAGCGGAAAACCGGCGCCGGGGTACGGGACTTGCTCGAATCGAGAGCGGGAGAAGCCATGAAAAAGGGGAAAAAGAACGAAAAAGCCGAGCGACGCGACGCCGAAGCCCCGCACGACTCGGAATCGACGATGCGGAAGGGCATGGCGACGGAAGGCGTGGAAGTGGACGACGCGGAGACGATGGCGTCGACGGGAAATGCCGCCGCCTCCTTTCAAGAAGTCGCGAGCGGAACCGCGACTGGCCGCGGCCTCGATCGAGAGGAGACCGGCGGAACCGGCGGCCTCGCGGCGGGCGAGGACTCCGACGATGTCGCCGCCGGAGACTGGGATCGCGCGGAGCTGCGCTCCCCGGCCGCCTACCCCGAGCCCGGCCGCGAGGTGCCCGAGCCGGAGCGCGAGCTCACGGCGCGCGACTTCCTGCCCGAGGACGACGAGGACTGACCCCGCATCGCCAGGCGCCGCGCCTCGGAGAGATCGCGCACGAGGCCGGCGCGCAGCTTCTCGCGGCCGGCGTGATCGGGAGCGCGCAGGACGGCCGCGGGGTGCAGCGAGCGCAGGACGACCGGACCGTCAGTCTCTTCCCGGCGGCGCAGGGCTTCCGCGGCGGTGGCGCCGAGCGCGACGACGACGCGTGGCCCGATCGCGTCGAGCTCCGCTTCGAGCCAGGGAAGACACGCGTCGATCTCGGAGATCCGCGGCTTCTTGTGGATCCGGCGCTTGCCCCGCTCCTCGAATTTGAAGTGCTTGACCGCGTTGGTCACGTAGACCTCTTCGCGCGGGAGGTTCGCCGCCTCCAGCGCGGCGGCGAGCTCCCCGCCCGCCGGACCCACGAAGGGCCGGCCCTCGCGATCCTCCTTGTCTCCGGGTTGCTCGCCGACGAGGACGACCGAGGCCGACGGCCGGCCCTCGCCGAAGACGGTCTGTGTCGCAGGCAGGTAGAGGGGGCATCCGCGGCAGGCGCGGGAAGCGCGGGAGAGCTTGCGCAGGTCGCGCGACTCCGGCACGAAGGGGGAGGCGTCGTAACGCGGCGGCCCCGACCGCGCAGAACTCCCAGGCGCGGAAGCGAGTGCCTTCCTCACTGCCGGCCCAGCCTTCTTCACCATCGCCCCAGCAGGTGCCGGCCCGCGAGCAGCCGACCCACCAGCTTCTCGGCGAAATCCCCGATTTTCTTGGGAGCGGCGCCGAGGATTCGGCGGCCCGCGGAGCTCGCCGTGCCCCCCACGTCACGCGCGTGTTTCTTCGATCCTGCCGACTCGGAACGCGTCCTGCGGATCGCGCTCTCGAGAAGCATCGGCTCGCCTCGCATCCCGACGGCGGCCTGCAGGGCCTGGCGATAAACCGTCTCCCACTCGTCGTAGTCCACGTCGAGCTCCGCCACCGTTTCGAAGAGCTCGAGGAGGCGCTTCCGAACGGCGGGAGATTGCTTCTCGCCCGGCGTCGCGCGCGATTCGCCTTCGCCGGGACCATGCTCCTCCCAGAGCTTCCGGATCCTCTCCTCCACCTTTTGCGCTTCGGCCGAAGTGGTCTCGAGGCCCGGAGTCCGCGGCGCCCTCTCCGCGATGACGGCCTGGACGCGTGCGACCTCGATTTTCTGCCCGCGGACGGTGACTCCCCCCGGATAGAGCGTGATTTCGAGCTCCCGGCCGCGGAAGACTTCGAGCTTCTCCGGGACCTCGGAGGAAATCGTTTCGCCGCCGAGACCCCGCATCAGCCGGGAGAGGACGCGGGCGTGCCACGGCGGAATCGACCGCTTCAAGGCGAAGCCCGCCCGTCGCAATGCTTTCAGGAGCTCGTCCGCGATCTCGTGATAGCGGCCGGGCGGGCTGATCAGCGCGAGATCTCCCTGGTTCCACCCGGCCATGAGCGCGAGGAGCTTGCGCCACGGCACGGCGACGCAGACGATCAGAAACGCGGCCGCGAGCGCCGCCGTGATCGAGAAGCCCGCCGCGAGTCGGCGAAGGAGCGGCGGCTTCTTCTTCGATCGGGACCGGTTCCGAAAGACCAGACCGACGCCCATGGGCACCGCGATCGCCAGCGCGATCCAGATGGCGCGCACGATTTCCTGCGGGGCGCCTTTCGGAATGGGAAGGAGCGCGACGACGAGCGCCATCGGTTTGGGAAAGATCGCTCCGACGAGGAGGATCGGCCAGGCGGCGGCCGCCGCGACCGCAGCGGAGAGAAGCGTCTGTTCTTTCCGGCTCACGCGGCCGAAGACCGCCATCACCGACCAGCCGAAGAGAGCCTCGAGCACCTTGCCGAGCGACTTCTGAAGAAGCGCGATGAGAGCCTGAAGAATCGCCATGCCCCGGTCTGGAGCAAAGGCCGCGCCGGGCCGGAGGCTGGCACACCCCTTGCGACCAGAAATCTCCATGTCGGCGGCCCGAAACACCGCGGGCCGGGCATGGCGACGTGTCTTCGCGCGGGGCCGCACCTCGCGCCGATTCGCGATCGCCGGCGCCTCGGTCCTCGCCCTCGTCCTCCTGGCCGGGGTCGCTTCCGTTCTCCTGGACGCGCCGGTCCGGCGCAGCATGGAACGCGAGGTGAACCGGCGCCTCCAGGGCTATTCCGTTCGAATCGGGAAGCTCGACCTGCAGCTCTACCGGCTCGCCGTGGATCTTCGGGACGTCACGATTCGACAGGAATCGAATCCCGAGCCGCCGATGGCGAGTCTCCCGCGCCTGCACGCGAGTATCGAGTGGCGCGCTCTCCTGCGCGGCCGCCTCGTGGCCGATTTCCTCTTTCAGAAGACGCAGCTCTACGTGAACCTGACTCAGGCGAAGAGCGAGGCGAAGAGCCCGACGCGTCTGAAGGACAAAGGCTGGCAGGAGGCGGCGCTCGCGATTTTTCCCCTGAAGATCAACACGCTCCGCGTCGAGGACGGACGCGTCACCTACATCGACACGGACCCCGCGCATCCGATCCAGCTCTCGCATCTCGACTTCGAGGCGAAGGACATCCGGAACGTGCGGTCCCAGCCGCACGCGTATCCGTCTCCCGTCCGCGCGACCGCCGTCGTCTTCGACTCCGGCCGCGCGTCGATCGAGGGGCACGCGGACTTTCTCTCGGAGCCCTTCCCCGGGATCCACGTTCGCTTCTCGCTTCGCGAGATCCCGCTTCAGCAGCTCCAGCCCGTCTCCCACCACGCGAACCTCTCGGTTCGCGGCGGGACCCTGTCCGCGCAGGGAGAGACCGAGCTCGCGCCGGGAGTCCGACTGGCGTCGATCTCGGATCTCGCGATTTCGGGTTTGAAGGTCGACTACGTGCGCGCGGCCGCGCCGAAACAGGCGTCCGCCGGCGGCGCGGCGAAGGCCAGCGCGAAATCGCCGCCGACGAGCGGAGGCGTGCCCGGAAAGGATCGGCTCGCATTGCGCGTCGACGGCCTCCGGATCACTGACAGCGAGTTCGGTCTCGAGGATCGGACGAAGGATCCGCCGTATCGCGTTTACATCGACCAGGCGGAATTCCGGCTCGACGGCTACGGCCGCCTCGACTCTCCCGCGCCCGCGAACGCCGTCCTGACGGGTCGCTTCCAGGGAAGCGGCCCGGCGCGGGCGACGCTCAAAATGGCACCGGACCGGGGGAAAGGGCCCGACTTCGATCTCGCCGTGCGCATCGACAACACCGACATGACGAAGATGAATCGCCTCCTCGACGCCTACGGGAACTTCGACGTGACGGAAGGCCGCTTCTCGCTCTACTCCGAGATTTCCGTCCGCGACGGAATGGTGCGCGGTTACGTCAAGCCGCTCTTTCGCGACATGAAGGTCTACGACCCGCAGCAGGACAAGAAGAAGGGCTTCTTCCGCGAGGTCTACGAGGGTCTCGTCGGAGTCGTCACGAAGCTCCTCGAAAACAAGCGCGACGAGGTGGCGACGGTCGCGGAGTTGAGCGGTCCGATCGCGAAACCCGGTTCGAACACGCTTCAGGTGATCGGAGGTCTCGTCCAGAACGCCTTCTTCAAGGCGATTCTGCCGGGGCTCGAGAGGGACATCGCGCGGATGCCGAAGAAGACAGCGGCAATCCCGGAACCCGCGGATCGCCGGGCGGCCGCCCCCGCCTCCCTCGCTCAGTCGAGCTGGTAATACCGGCCGGGAAGGAGAATCTCGGGCCGCGGCGCCGGGGTCCGGCTCGCCGGCGAGTCTTCGGTGTCGTCGAGGTCATCGGCGTCGTCGATCCAGCCGATCTCCGGCCGGACGTCCGTTTCCGGATCCGCAACGCGGTCGCCCACTTCGTACTTCATCGTTTCCTCCGGATCCTTTCTTCCAGGCCGACCGCCTCTTCCAGGCCGACCGCCGGCGCACTACGAGCGCCGGTCGTGGCCCGCGACTTTCACGAGCTTGTTGTAGAGACCGAAGATCAAAAGAGTCGGCACCCACTGGCCGAAGAAGTTCGACAGAGTCGCGAGCCTTCGGCTGCGGGTCGCCTGTAGCCCGAGCGACGCGACCATCGAAGCGAGCGCTCCCCACAGCCAGACGTCGGACGGAAGCTTCGCAGTCTGGCGCTCGATCTCGCGCGCGACGGGGCCTTCGCGCACGTCCTTATCCGACGAGACGGTGGATTCGACTTCTTGTGATTCCATGAGAGGTCTCCTGTGGGTTTGTGGTCCTATGCGCCATCCTGCGTCCGGTCGAAGCTCTTGCACCTCACATGCCACGGCCGTTCGGCGGCACGTCGGTTGCAGATTTCGAGCCGAAAGGACGAGGGTCTGACCACCGGAGGATTTTCATGACCGACATGCGCTGCGAAGTCTGCGGAAATTCCTATGACAAGGCGTTCGAGCTGCGGGTCGCCGGCGCGGTTCACGTGTTCGATTCGTTCGAGTGCGCGATACACGCGCTCGCGCCCACCTGTAAACATTGCGGCTGCCGGATCCTGGGACACGGGATCGAGAGCGCCGGGGTCTTCTTCTGCTGCGCGAGCTGCGCGCGGATGGACGGGACGCCCGGCGCCCGCGACCGGCTGGCTTGAAAGAGCTTCGGGCCGGAAGCCGCCCCTCCGAAGAGAAGCAAGGAAGCGACTGACCGGCCCGTCTCCCTCACGCGCGACCCGCGTTTAGGTTCCTTCGTCCTCGTCTTCTCCGGTTCCGCGCTTCCCGCTTTGACCGGGCCGTCCGCTCTGCCCCGACGACTCCTTCTTGCCGGTGAATTGCCCCTGCTCGTCGCGCGGCTGGTCGGCGCTTCCCTGGCCGCCGCGGCCTTGCGTCGAACGGCTGCGCCCGGATTCGCTCGAATCTTTGTCGCCCGGCCGGCTCGATCCACTCTGACCGGTCCGTCCACCCTGTCCGCTCCGTCCGCCTCGTCCGCCCTGTCCCGAACGATTGTCTTTCTCTGGCATTGTGACGATCCTCCTGGACCATTTCGAACCTACAAGAAACATGCCTCGGCGCGAAGATTGGACGCGAGATCGCGCGCGGCGCGCCCTGCGTGGCGAAAAAAATTTCTTGATCACGTCTGGCACGCATCCTGCTCCGCGCGATTGGCTGGAGGAACCCAACCATGAAGGAATCCCAGGTCGAAAATCTCTTGTACGAGGCGCTCGAAACCGAGATGGGGGGCGTTCAGGTCTACACGAACGCGGTCGAGTGCGCCCAGAACGAGGATCTGAAGAAGGAGTGGGAGGAGTATCTCGAGCAGACGCAGCGTCACGAGGAGATCCTGCGCGAAGTCTTCGACAAGCTCGGGCTCGATCCCGAGAAGGAGACGCCCGGACGCCGGATCGTGCGTCACCAGGGGGAGTCGCTCGTCGAAGCCATCCAGATGGCCCGCAAGGGCGGCGAACCCGAGGCGGCCCAGATCGTGGCCGCCGAGTGCGTCGTTCTCGCCGAAACGAAGGACCATCAGAACTGGGAGCTGATCGGCGAGGTGTCGAAGAAGGCCACGGGAGAGACCAAGAAGGTCCTGTCGGAGGCGCACGACGAGGTCGAGGACGAGGAGGACGAGCACCTGTACCACACGATGGGATGGTCCCGGGAGCTCTGGATGGATTCGCTGGGGCTCCCCGCCGTGCTTCCGCCTCCGGAAGAGGAGAAGGACGTCAAGACGGCGATCGGAGCGGCCCGCGCCAAGCAGTCGCGCAAGGAGATGCTCCGGGGCGGCAAGTCCGACCGGCGCTCTGCCTGACGACGTCTGCGGGATCACGCTCCGGCGGAGAAGGCCGCCGGGCCCTCACCGCGCGACCGGGTACGCGAGTTGCATTGTGAGGAGACGGGTTACTAAGAGTTTTCGGAAGGCCGCGAGTCCGACGGGGGCGTTAGCGGCCGTTCTTTTTTCTACGAGGCTTTCGAGAGGCACCGGCTCGATCGGAGCGTCACAGGAATTTCTCGAGCCGAAGGCGGCCCCGCTGCGCCAGGAGCCCTTTCCAGAGATCCCCCTTTCGCTTCAACCTCGCCGGCGCGTTGTCCATCCGGAAGTCGGCCAGCTCGACGCCCTTCGAGATCTCCGCCCACGTCACGGGCATCGAGACCGTCGCGCGGGGCCGCGGGCGGACCGAGTAGATCGACGCGAGCGTCCTCCCCCAGGCGTTCTGGTTGTAGTCCACGAGAACGCGCCCGTGCGGCCGGTCGGCCACGACGTAGACCGCCGTGACGAGCTTCGGGTCGCGCGTCTCCATCACGCGCGCGACCTCCTTGGCGAACGTCCAGACCTGCTTCTGCGTCGGGCCCCGGACGATCGGGACGTAGACGTGGATTCCGCGCGAGCCGGTCGTTTTCGCGAAGCTCGGGATCTTCAGGTGGTCGAGCGTGTCCTTGAGCAGGAGGGCGGTGTCGAGGACCTTCCGCCACGTCGCGCCCGGCACCGGGTCGAGGTCGAAGTGCAGATAGTCGGGGCGGTCCACGTCGTCGCAGCGCGCGTACCACTGATTGAGGTCGATGCACCCCAGGTTGACGACCCAGAGGAGCGCCGGCAGGTCCTGGATCATCGGGAAGTCGATCACGTTGCCCGAGGAGTGCGCGATCGAGCAGGTCTCGATCCAGTCGGGACGCGGCGACGGCGCGCGCTTCATGAAGAAAAACTCCCCGTCCGCGCCGTGCGGGTAGCGCTTCATCACCATGGCGCGGTCCTTCAGGTGCGGGAGCAGATACGTCGAGACGTCGGCGTAGTACTGGAGAAGGTCCCCTTTCGTCCGGCCGAGTTCGCGCCAGAAGACCTTGTTCAGGTTCGTCAGCTGGACGATCCGGCCGCCGAAGTCGAGCGCGACGTCGTTCGACTCGCGCGGGATCACGAGACGGCCGGGGAAGTCCAGCGCCGCCTTTGCCCGCGGGCGTGGGCTGCGTCGGGACGGATGGTGATCGCGCGTGGCCCGGGGCGTCACGTCGTCAACCGCTCGCCGGAGCGGGGCAATCGCGGGAGCCGCGGCGGCCGAGGACCGTGGCGGACGGCGCCCGCGATCGGGGCGTAGTCGAGCTCCTTGCCCTCCCGCGCTCCGCGCAGAAGGAGTCCTCCGCGGCTCATGTCTCCCCTTCCCACGAAGGACGGCGGAAAGAGAAGCCGCGCGCCGAAGATCCCGAGGAGGAGGTCCACGTACTTGCCCGTCGCGACGCTCCCGAGCAGAACGACTTCCGCCTCCGGCCCCGCGATCCGCCGCAGGCGCCGCGCGTCGCGCTCGAGCGGTTTCCGGTAACGCGGATTGTCCTGGTGAATGTCGACTTCGGCGAATCGCCGGAGATCCTGGAGTCGGACCGGCGCGTCCGCCGGCACGAGCCCGTGCGTCGGCGTGATCACGAGCGCTCCCGGCAGGTCTCCCGACGGCCGCGCGAACCGAGTCGCGTAGAGGAGCTTTCCGCGGAAGTAGAGTCCCGACAAAAAGGCAAAGACGTCGCCCAGCGGCGCGCCGCCCTCCCGGAGCCGGAGCGCGAGGTCGAAGCGGGCTTCCTCGCGGAGGAGCAGACGCGCCCGCAAACCCGCGCAACTGGCGGGTGAGAGAAGAAAGAACCGCGGTGTCATGTGCGGAGAATATGCAAAGAGGGCACTCCTCCGGCGCGGCCCTTCGACGGATTGGGGACATATACTCCCCGCTCTGGCCCGTGTTTCGCAGCGGGTAAGAAGGAATGGCGGGAAAGCGTTCCTCGAAGGCGGGAAAATCGGCACGCCGTGGGAGAAGGCTTTCGCGGAACCGGCTGCCGTCTGTCTCCCGGCGCCCCCGGAAGAAAGCCGCCGGAGCGTCGCATCCCAAGCGCGTTGCGAACTCGTCGGCCGCTTCGCCGAAGCCGACTTCCGCGGTCGGCTCCGACGGGTTCCCCATCGTCGGCATCGGGGCTTCCGCGGGAGGCCTCGAAGCCGTCACCCAGCTCCTGAAAGACTTTCCTCCGAACAGCGGTGTGGCGCTCGTCGTCGTCCAGCATCTGGATCCGACTCACGAGAGCATGCTCGCCGCGATCCTCTCCCGCCATACGGAGATGCCCGTCGTCGAGGTGACCAACGGCATGCCCGTCGCGCCCAACCGTGTCTTCGTGATGCCGCCCAACGCGACGATGCATCTCGTCGACGGCTCCTTCCGGGTGGACCCGAGGCGCCCCCATGACGGCCCATCGCTCCCGATCGATTCCTTCTTCCTGTCGCTCGCCGACGTTTCCAAGTCTTCCGCCGTCGGCGTCGTTCTTTCCGGAAACGCCTCCGACGGGACGATCGGCTTGACCGCGATCAAGGCGGCGGGCGGCATCACCCTGGCTCAGGAGGAGTCCACCGCCCGATTTCCCGGGATGCCGCACGCGGCGATCTCTTCGGGAGCCGTGGACTTCGTCCTTCCCCCCGAGGAGATCGGCCGGCAACTGTCGCAGATCGCCCGGCATCCGCTGATCCGGAAGCAGCCGGAGCCCCCAGCGGAAAAGACGGACGAGAGCGCTCTCAAGCAGATCTTCGGGATGCTGCGGTCGGCGACCGGCGTCGACTTCGCCTACTACCGGCAGACCACGATTCTCCGTCGTCTCTCCCGGCGAATGGTTCTCGCGGGTGTCCAGAGCTACGAACAGTTCCTGGGCTACTTGAAGAAGAACCCTGCGGAGCTGGGCGCGCTCTACGGAGACATGCTCATCACGGTAACGTCGTTCTTCCGGGACCCGCAAACGTTCCGCTTCCTCCAGAAGAAAGTCTTTCCCGCCTTCTTCCGCAGGCGCGCGCCGGACAACCCGGTCCGGGTCTGGGTGCCGGGATGCGCCACCGGAGAGGAGGCCTACTCCCTCGCGATGGCGCTCTTCGAGGCCCGCGACGGCAGCGAGAACGTCCCCATCCAGATCTTCGCGACCGACGTCAACGAGGCTTCGGTCGAGCGCGCCCGACAGGCCGTGTATTCGGAGAGCGCCTTGAAGGACATCTCCCCGGAACGGATCCGGAGTTTTTTCACGAAGTACGACGGCCGATTCCAGATCGCCAAGCGGATTCGGGACGCCTGCGTTTTTGCGCGCCAGAACATCATGGCGGACCCGCCGTTCTCGAACCTGGATCTCCTCTCCTGTCGCAATCTCTTCATCTATCTCGATCCGCAGTTCCAGAAGAAGATCTATCCCGTTTTCCATCACGTCCTGAAGCCGACGGGCTATCTGGTCCTCGGGCCGTCCGAGTCCCTCTCCGGATTCAGCGATCTCTTCGTTCCGATCGACCGGCGGCACCGCGTGTACCGCAAGAAGCCGGCGGCGACGCAGCGGATCTACGATTTCCCGTTGAAGCCTTTCGAGTCGTCGCCGGCGTCGCTTCCCGCCCTCGGGTCCCCGACGTCGCGCGCAACCGCGGCGGGGGGGAGGGCGGGAGGCCCCTCGGAGGTGCAGCGGGAAACCGACAGTGTTCTGCTTTCCGACTACGCTCCCTCCGGCGTTGTCGTGAACAGCAGCCTCGACATCGTCTACGTGCGCGGACGCACCGGGCCGTATCTGGAGCCGGCGAGCGGCCGGGCGAACCTGAATATCCTGCACATGGCGCGCGAGGGCCTCCTGCCCGATCTGCGCACCGCTCTCCAGCAGGCCAAGCAGCGCAACATGCGCACGCGCCGCGCCGGAGTTTTCGTTCGTCAGAACGGCGACTACGCCGAGGTGGAGATCGAGGTGGTTCCGCTGCGGGGTGCCGCCGAAGGCGGAGGCCGTCAGTACTTCGTCATCTTCCATCCGGCGACTTCCCCGGACTCCCCGGGGCGCACTGCGAAGGCGGTCTCTGCGGGGAAAAAAGGAGGAAAGCCTCCTTCTTCGGAGGTCCATCGCGTCAAGCGCGAGTTCGACACCGCTCGCCGCGAGCTCGCGGCCACACGGGAGTATCTCCAGTCGATCATCGAGGAACGCGAGGCCGCCAACGAGGAGCTGAAATCGGCCAACGAGGAGATCCTGTCCTCCAACGAGGAGCTCCAGTCGACGAACGAAGAGCTCAATACCGCCAAGGAGGAGCTCCAGTCCTCCAACGAGGAGCTCACGACGTTGAACGAGGAGCTCCAGAACCGCGACGCCGAAAGCACCCGGGTCAAGGACGATCTCGTCAACCTCCTGACGAGCATCCAGATTCCGATCGTGATGCTCGGCCTCGACGGGCGCATCCGCCGCTTCACGCCCGCGGCGGCCCGTCTGATGAACCTGCTCCCGACCGACGTCGATCGGCCGATCCGCGACATCCGGTTCGACTTGGACGTCCCGGATCTCGTGGCCCTCGGGCTCGAATCGGTGGACACGGGCATGCCTCGAACCCGCGAGGTCCGCGAGTCCTCGGGACGGTGGTGGCTCCTCCGTGTGCACCCGTACTACAGCGGGGAGCGCCGGATCGACGGGTTCGTCTGCACCTTCACGGACATCGATTCGCACAAGAAGGCGATCGAGGAGGAGGCGGCACGCCGCGAGTTCGCCCGCGAGATCTTCTCGACGGTTCCGCAGGTGCTCCTCGTGCTGGACAAGGATCTCACCATCTTCTCGGCCAACAATACGTTCTTCGAGATGTTCTCGACGACCGCCGAGGCGACGGTCGGCCGGAACTTCTGCGAGCTCGGCGACGGCGCCTGGAACATTCCCGATCTGCGTCGGGCGCTCGACGCGGTCATCCCGACGGGTCAGGATGTCGAGGGATTCGAAGTGGAGCGCCTCTTCCCGGTCATCGGTGTCCGGACATTCCTCGTCTCGGCGCGCCGGCTTCGTCTGCCGCACGGGGACCCTCCCCTGATCCTGGTCGCGATCGAGAACATCACGGAGGTCCGGCGGGCGCATCTCGCCGAGAAGAGCAAGCTCGAGCAGGAGCTTCGCCAGCTCCAGAAGATGGACTCCATCGGG
>JBKPSZ010000012.1:0-19221 GCA_046735265.1 Acidobacteriota bacterium
CTAGCGAAGAAGGCGCGTGCGGTGCTCGCGAAGTCGAGCGAAGAAGAGCGGAGAAGGACAGCCTCCCAGGGCCGCACCGCGCGAGCGCCAGACTCCGGAGAACGATAGCAACAAAAAGAGGGCCGGCGACATTCGCCGGCCCTCAACCAGGTATCGGCGGCGGTTGCTACTCGGACTCTTCCTTGTCGCTTCCCGAATCGCCCCGCCTCGGCTCCTTCGATCCCTTCGGGTACTGTGGGTCCTGGGATCCGCCGCCCGGCTGTTGGTATCCACCCCGGCCCTGAGAACGGCCCTGCCCTTGTTCCGCGCCCGGCGCGCTCTGGCCCGGTCTCGAGCCGCCCTGACCCGTCTCCTTCTCGCGTTCCTGATCGGTCATGATTGCCTCCTTGGATGATTCTTCCTGGCTCGGTCACTCGCTAGTGTGAAGCGGCAACGATCCCGTTCTCTACGCTCGTGCCTCGCCGCGACCTCTCTGCGGCCGCGTCGGCTTCTTGAGGGTCTTCTTCCGGTCTTCCTCGGCTTTCGCCGCCTCAGAAGCGCTTTTCACGTCTCTCTTTTCCTCTACCGGAGGTAACACGGCGGCGAGTCCCAGAGCCTCGAACCACAGCTCGCGGCACCAGCCCCTGGTGTGGTACAGGTGCTCGTCCTCCTCGTCTTCGACCTGGTCGTAGGCTTCCTTCAAGGCACTTTTCCATTCGCCGGAGGACTTGTCGGCCAGGGCACCGATCAACTGCCAGTTGCCGTGGTCCTTGGTCTCGGCGTCGACGACACACTCTGCGGCGACGATCTGCGCGGCTTGCGGCGCGTCCTTGAGAGCCTTCTGCATCGCCGCGAGAAGAGACTTTCCCTTGTCTCGGACGATCTGCCGGCCGGGAGTCGTCGCTTCCGGATCGAGACCGACCGCTTCGAAAACGCCCCGCACGATCTCGACGTGCCGTTTGGTCTGGCCGAGATATTTCTTCCACTCCTTTTTCAGGTCCTCGTTCTTCGCGCACTGAACGGCGAGTTTGTAGACCTCGACGCCGCCCATCTCCGTCTCGAGAGCCTGGTAGAGCAGGTCTTCGATCTGCTTCTTCGCTGCGGATTCGCCGGATTTCATCGGGATACCTCCGGCTCCCGCTTCTGCAAGAGCTGGACCCTTTTCTGATACGGGGCCCGGTTCTTGCAGTCCGGCAAGGACTCTCGGAACAAGAGGAACCTCATGAAAAACCCGGATCGACATAACAAGACAGCGCCGAAACCCGCCGAATCAACGCCGACTCGTCCTCTGGCCTTCGCCAAACGCTCCGACCGTCCCGCGAGCGACTCCGCCAATCCGGCCGCCGCAGGCGGTCTGTCATCCAGCCCGGATCGGCCGTTGAATCCGAAGGCCGCGGATTTGGGTGTCTTCAACGAGGACGGCGCGGGTAAGGTCCTTACGACCAACCAGGGCACGCGCGTCAATGACAACCAGAACACCCTGAAGGCCGGGGAGCGCGGCCCCTCCCTCCTCGAGGACTTCCACTTCCGCGAGAAGATCACGCACTTCGATCACGAGCGCATCCCCGAGCGCATCGTCCACGCGCGTGGCAGCGCCGCGCACGGCTATTTTCAAGCGTACGAGAGCCTTTCCCGATACACACGGGCCGCTTTTCTTCAGGACCCGAGCGTGCGGACCCCGGTGTTCGTCCGGTTCTCGACAGTCGCGGGCTCGCGGGGCTCGACCGACCTGGCTCGCGACGTCCGCGGGTTCGCCGTCAAGTTCTACACGGAAGAGGGGGTCTTCGATCTGGTCGGGAACAACATGCCGGTTTTCTTCATCCAGGACGCGATCAAATTCCCGGATCTGATCCATGCCGTGAAACCGGAACCCGACAACGAGATGCCCCAGGCGGCTTCCGCGCACGACACCTTCTGGGATTTCATTTCCCTGATGCCCGAGTCGATGCACATGATCCTCTGGGTCATGTCCGACCGCGCCCTCCCTCGCAGTTTTCGAATGATGGAGGGCTTCGGGGTGCACACCTTCCGCTTCATCGACGAGGCGGGGACCTCGCGATTCGTCAAGTTCCACTGGAAACCGCTCCTCGGGATGCACTCGGTCGCCTGGGACGAGGCGCAGAAGATCTCGGGCAAAGACCCGGATTTCCTGAGGCGCGACCTCTGGGAATCGATTGAGCAGGGCAACTACCCTGAGTGGGAGCTCGGGGTCCAGATCGTCGAGGAGTCCCGGGAGCATGCCTTCGACTTCGACCTGCTCGACCCGACCAAGATCATTCCGGAGGAGCTCGTCCCGGTCGAACGCATCGGCCGGCTGACGCTCAACCGGAATCCGGACAATTTTTTCGCCGAGACCGAGCAGGTCGCGTTTCATCCCGGACACATCGTGCCGGGAATCGACTTCACCAACGATCCTCTCCTTCAGGGGAGACTCTTTTCCTACACCGACACGCAGCTCAAGCGCCTGGGCGGGCCGAACTTCCACGAGATTCCCATCAACCGGCCAATCGCGCCGGTCCACAACAACCAGCGCGACGGGCACATGCGTCAAACCATCAACCGAGGCAAGGTGTCTTACGAGCCCAACTCCATCGGCGGCGGTTGCCCGATGCAGGCGAGCTCCGCAGCCGCGGGCTTCGTGACGTTTCCCGAGACCGTGGGAGGAACCAAGATCCGGGCTCGTTCCGAGAAGTTCTTCGATCACTTCAGCCAAGCGTCGCTCTTCTTTCGTAGTCAGTCACCACCTGAGAGAGATCACATCGTCGAGGCGTTCCGGTTCGAGCTCGGCAAAGTCGAGCGGCTGCCGATCCGGAAGAGAATGGTCGGGCTGCTGCGGCTGGTGGACGAAGAGCTGGCGAGCAAGGTGGCCGACGGACTCGGTTTCGACGAGTTGCCTCCGATCGAGAGCCCCATCAATCAGAGCATTCCGGCCGACGGAGACCCCGCCCGGTTCCAACCCATACAGCCTAAGGGACGCAAGGCGTCCGAGTCCCCGGCGCTTTCGATGAAGAACACGGTCAAGGACACCGTCGCCACGCGCCGGGTTGCGATTCTCGCGGCCGAAGGTGTCGACCTGGCTTCGGTCCGCCGGATGAAAGAAGCTCTCGTTTCCGCCGGCGCCGCCGCGAAGATCATCGCCCCTCACCTCGGTCTCGTCGTGGGGGAGAACGGCGACGATATCCTCGCCGACGAGAGTCTTCTGACGAGCTCCTCGGTACTGTTCGACGCCGTTTACGTTCCGGGCGGCCGAGAGAGTGTCGCGATTCTTTCTCAGGATCGCGACGCATTGGATTTCGTGACCGAGGCGTACCGCCATTGCAAGCCTTTGTCCGCCACCGGAGACGGCATTCGTCTCCTCCGGGCCTGTTCCGGAGTCCTAGCCGAGAACGGCGGGAAGCGCGGCAAAGGGAAAGGCATCTCCGCGGACGGGGTACTGACGGCGGAGGGGCCGGCGAGCGCGGCACTCGTTCAAAACTTTCTCGTGTCGATCGCCCAGCACCGCTTCTGGGATCGGCAGCGTCGCAATCGGCTGGTCGCCGGGCGCGGCGATGAAACGCGGGGAAGAGGCGCTGAGGCGGCCGCCAGTCGAAATCGGGCGGCGGGCGCGGCATGAGCACCTAGCTCGTCCCCAGGCCTCGGCGCCAATTCTTCCAACGCATCCAAGATCGACCCGGCGCGTCGGCCTCCAGCTCGCGTCATTGCTGCTCCTCGGGCTGGTGACTTCCCCCGACACTCCCGACCACGTCCACGAAGAAGGTGAACGCACTTCGATCCTTCAGGCATATCCCGAAGGGAACCTCGACGGACTCGTGAGGATTCAGAAGGCCGTCGGCAAAGTCGCCGAAGTGCGGAACCTTCAATCTCGATCCGGCTCCTCCGAACCCCGTGACTGTATTTTCCAGAAGGTTTCCATTGCCGAGCCTCACCACCTCGACCTGGAGGTTCAGCAGCGGCTGGTCGCTGGTGTTCGTCAGCGCTGCCTCAAAATGGAACTTGCCGCCGGGACAAGGCGCGGTCGCCGCCGCGGTCTGAAAAGTCGATCGGTTCGGAGCGAAATCGACGAGACCGTTGACGACGCGCAGACACTCTCCGAGAAATACCTCGGCATTGCCGTCGCGGTTTTCCCCGACGTGATCCGCGCTGGCGACCCACGTAGCGCGAGTCCCGTCAAAATTGGTCGACGGGCTGCCGTTGCCGCTCAGAACGGTGATCTGCGTGAACTGACCGGTCAACGTATCGAAAGCGAAGATCTGAGAGCCTCCATCCGGATTCCGACCCGTCAGATCGGCGGAGGACTCGAACACGATGCGTTTGCCATCGCCGCTGAGCGACGGCGTGAAGCTCTCAAGCGGCGCGACCGTATCGGTGATCTGCCTGGTCGCTCCCGTGCTCGCATCGTAGAGAAAGATCTCGTAGTTGCCATCCCCGTTGCCGCCCGTCAAGTCGGCCGTGGAGCGAAAGGCGAGCCGCATACCGGCGAAATCGATCGAAGGCGCACCGACGAGATCGGATGGAGCCAATGTGTTCGTCACCTGTGTGAACGCAGCGCTGATCGTGTCGAACAGGAAGACTTCCTGGTTGTGGTCCGCATTCGCGCCGGCCGGGTCCATGTTCGAGAGGAACGCGACGTGTGAGCCGTCTCCGCTGATCGCCGGGTCGGAGCTCGCTCCATTGATGTGCTGTCCCGAAACGATGTATGCAGAAGGAGTCTCCGTAATTTGAGTGCGGCCAACCTCGTGCTCGAGGAAGACTTCGGGGGACCCGTCCCGAGGGAAGCCCCCGTTTGACACATACGCGATCCGGCGCCCTTCCGCGTCGATCGATGGAGTCACGCTCTCCACCGGTTCTAGTAACGAAGCCGTGATCTGGGTAATCCTGTTAATTGTCGGCGTCGTGTCGAAGAGAAACACCTCAAAGCCTCGAGTCCGGTTATTGCCCGTGTAGTCCGCCCGGGAGTGAAACGCGATCCGCGTGCCATCCGTGTTGATCGAAGGCGCACCAACGCGATCGCTGGCGATCGAGGCGGTGAGCTGGCGCAAAGTCCCATCTGTCGTATCGAAGAGGAAGAGCTCGTCACTGTGGTCCGAATTGCCGCCGGTCAGATCGAGAGCCGATATGAAAGCGACGCGCCTGCCATCGGCGCTCACGACAGGACGTGAGTTCCCGACGCGGTCGAGTTCGTGAGCTGTGAGATCGCGCACTCCGTCGCCGCTTGGGCGTCGCCGGGTATCAATCCAAACAGGAAGACCGAGAGCAATACTGCGAACTGATACCTTGCCGCACCGCTACGTGGCCCCTTCGCCTGTCTCGAGAGAGTTCTTGTCACTTGCGTGCCTCCGTGAGTTGAGCTTTTCAGTCCGGGACGTCGGGACTCTCGATAACGTCGTTACTGGCAGCGATCCGGTCCGTGCTCCGCCGCGTTACGGCGCCGGCGCCAGGCAGTAGGGCTCGGGCTCGCTCACCCGGCCGCCCCGATCCGGAATCCAGACGACGCCGTCCAGCGGCCCGGACCGTCCTGCCCAGCGGATCTCACCTGCAATCGAAATCGACTCGCCGACGTGGCATCGCCCCCGGGGGCCGACGAGAGAAAGGGCCTGGTCGAGCGACAAAACCCACGTTCTCGCGGCGTCGCCGGCGGGCCAGCCGAGCGTGATCTTGCTGGTTAGGATCGGGCCGGTCATCGGTGAGGGGTCCGCCGCGACGACCGCGAGCGTGATCCCCGGGCTTTTCCGCACGAGAGGCTGCAGGACGCGACCCAGGTCCCGGGCCCAGGACTGAAGCCGCCGCATTTCGAAGGCGCTTTGCCACGCGTGCTGCACGCAGAGAAACACGAGCACGGCGGCCGCCGCCGGAAGAACACCGGGAACGAGGAGGCGGACCAGCGCGGCGGCAAGGAGCACGCAGGCGAACGGAAGGGCCGGTAACAGGAACCGCGTTTCGTATCCCAGGATGCCTGCGCCGTACGACGCGACGTGTCGGCCGGCCAGGACGACCGGCAGAGTCGCCGCGCCGATCGCGACGATCAGCCCTACGGCCCGGCGACGATCGAAGGCTCGCGGGTCCGGAGGCGCGAAGCGGCGAACTGCCGACACGACGAAGGGCACGCTGGCGAGCCCGAGGGCGAACGCGACGAGCGTGCTCCTCGACTCGGGATCGAGTACCAGGCGCGATGCGGCATCGCCGTAGGCTCCGGCGAGCGCGTACCAAAATCCGAGGAGCCAGCGTCCGAAGGCCCGCAGCGGATGACCGAGGACTCGCGGAAGTTGCGTGGCCGCGGTGATGTCCGGGCGCGCAGCGGCATCCGAGATGAGCTGAAACACGACGGCGCCTGCTCCCGCGCCGAGCGCCAGGAGCGCGGCGGTTCTGCGATGACGCATCACGAGCTCCAGGGCGGCGCCGCCGAACGCGGCCGCCACGCCATACTCGCTGATTGCGGCGGAGAGTCCCGCCAGGAGCAGGACGGCCGCCGCGCGAGCCGGGCGCCGGACTCCCGGCGCCGGGAGATCGATGAGAAGCGCTCCGAGAATGAGCGACACGGGGAGGACCCCCGGATAAGCGATCGTCAGACCCACGAACTGCACCTGCACGACGATCGGCGAAAGAACGAGCAGCGCAGGCAGCCATGACCACCGCTCTTCGCCGGGAAAGAGGCGTTTCCAGAGAAGAGACGTCAACCACGCGAGGACGGCCCAGGCGGCGAGAGCGGTACCGACTTGCACGACGCGTCCCGAACCGGCGACGTTCTCCGTCAGTTGAAGCATCCAGCCGTAGAGGGGCCGGTCCGGGTGATACGCCGCGAGCGCGGCCTTTCCGCGCTCGCGCTCGAGCAGCGTCAGGACCGCATCGCTGTGAACGGGAAAGCCGGTCCAGGCACCAAATCCCACGGCCGCGGCCATCGCGCCGAACGGTACGAGGAGCGCCGGCCCCGATGCGCTGGCGCTTCTCCCGATCGCCGTGTCTTTCACCCTGCCTCCCGAGCTCGCTGGCGCTACACGTTATTGCCGCGCCGCCGGAATCTCGACGAGCAGGGCGACGGGAGATCCCGATCGGTCGAAGAATCGTTTTTCCCTGCGGGAACCGCGGTATTCCTTGAGGGCCTGCGAAAAGCCCTCCACCGCGGCTTCCAGACTCGGAGGCCCCGTCGGGAAGACGTACATGAGAAACACTCCCCCGTCGAGGATCTCCGATTCCCAGGCTTGTCCACGTGAAGAGCGCGCCCTCGTTGCTCCCCAGAAGAGTTCGGACCCATAGACCGAGCCGCCCGAGCCGACATAGAGATTGTGCAGAAACCCCCAGTTGAGAATCTTCAAGCGATCCGGATGGACCGATTGCGACTGCACGTACCGGCGGACCTCGTCGACGGCGCTCGACCAGGGTCCCTTGCCCTCCGACTGACGCAGCCCGCGTTCGATTCGGACATCCCAACTCACGAGCAGCAAGGAAAGCCCGGCCGCGACCGCAAGAAAAGGCACGACGAGTCGAAAGCGGGAGACGGCTTCGACCGAGAGGATCGTTAGGGTCGCCAACGCGAGTGGAAGGACAGCCACGAGGTGGTGCGGAGCGATCTGGAAGCCAGATATCACCATGATTCCCGCCAGGACGACCGCCGAAACAGCGAAGGCCCGCCGCCAACGCGAGATCCCGGAATCCGACGACGGGACGCCGACGAAGAGAGACAGAGCGACGGAGGCAAGCAGAGCGGCTCCGACTTTGATCTGCCAGGATGGCAGCGGCGGGCCGGACCAGATTCCCCGCTGCTCGCCATCCGAGATCATGAGCTCCGCAGCTTCTCGCAGAAGGTTCGGCACCCGACTTGCCGACAACGACTGACGCGCGCCCGCGATGTATCGGAGGGTCGCGAACCCCGAGCCCACCTCGTAGAGAACGAGCGGGAAGGCCCCGCAACAACCCCCGATGGCCATGGCCCAGATGTGATCCTTGGGCGGGATGGCGCGCCGGCCGTAGACGATCAGGGCTGCCGCGATCACGGACACGATGAGCCAGAGCACGTTGAGCCGCGCCCAGACGCCCAGTCCTGCGGCGATTCCAAGCAGAAAGGCCGACAGCCTCGTCGTACGACGAAGGTGGTTCGTCAGCGCCAGGGAGACAAGCCCCATGGCAGCCATCCAAATCGACACGCCGCCGTTGTCGAAAACGGTGAGATCGAGATAGGAAGGGTGAATGGCGAGAATGGCCGCGACGATGAGCCCAGCCAAGCCGTCGACTTCCACCCCGATGAGCGTGACGAGACCGGCGATGCCCACGCATCCGAGCACGACACCGGAAAACCGAGCGGTTTCCGTTGTGATACCGAACAAGGCAAAGAGGGGCAAGGCCACGAGGGCCTTCGTCGTCCCGACATACGGAATGATCATGAGGGGCCAGCGCCGGCCATTGGCAGCGTTCCAGCGGCCATAGTCGCGCGTCGGCGGCATGCCAACACCGTGAAGCACGAAGACGGCCGAGCTGACGTAGAGAGCCTCGTCATACTGATATCCGACATGCGCTCGGATCAGGCGACTCGCGAAGCCGACGTAGAGCAGGAGCTCGACCCCGAGCAACAGTGCGAAGAGAGCCAGAGCTTTGCGCCGCGGAGGTCCTTTGACGGCAGACTTCAGCGGCGAAGGGCTCATCAATTCAGTGACCGGTCCTCAAGGCTGGCGCGAGCGCCATAGGGGCGGATCGACCTCTCGCAGAGCGGCGGCTCGACGGCTCACCTCGGCATCACGAGGAAAGGCTTCCCTTTCTCGACGATAAACGTTGCGAGCACCGCCGCGTTGTCGCTGCCGACGTTCTTGGCGGAGTGGATCGTTCCGGCCGGGACGAACAGGACCTCGCCGGCCTTGATCCTCATCGGGGGCTTCCCGTCCAGCTGATATTCCATCGAGCCTTCGATGGCATAGACGACCTCTTCGCCCGGATGGCTGTGCCTCGGGGCCGCCGCCCCGGGGGAGAAATCGACGCGCGCCTGGATGACCTCGCGTCCGGGAATACTGAGATCGTGCCGCTGGAGATCCGTGCGGTTGAGTTCCGGCTGCTGCGCCCGCGCGACGCGTATCGCCAGAACGCTACCGAACACCAGCACCACCGTCGCCATGAGTCGAGCCGTCTTCATGCGATCTCCTTTCACCCTTCCGTTTGGAAGCTGCCCATCAGAGTTGTCGCCGCTGGCAAACGAACGTGGGAACAGCAGGCAGCCTGGAGGCTTTCGGGTCTAGCGCCTCGTCTGCGGGGACTCAGCCTCGACCGCGTAGCCGTCGCCGTAGAACTTGCTCGTGATGCGAGTGTGGAACTGTAAAGCCTTGATCGGCTCGTATCTGGGGCTTGGAAGGCCGGGCAGCACCTCGAGCACCTCCTCCTCCCAGACATAGATGGCCATGGGGAAGGAGACGCGCGTCTTTCCGCGCAGCGCAGGATCCCGAGGCTTGCTGACGCGATGCGTCGTCGAGGGGAGGATGTCGTTCGTGATCCGCTGCATGTAGTCGCCCGTGTTCAAGATGATCGAGCCGGGCGGTGCGAAGAGGCGGATCCACTTCATGTTGGCGCGGTTCAAGACCTGCAACCCTTCGATCCGCGGGGCCGGAAGAAACGTGAACAGATCCACGTCCTCGTGGCCGAGCAGACGCGCGGCCCCCGACTCGTCGTCCTCGGGCTTCACCGGAGGGTAGTAGTTCAGCCTCTGGCCGAAGTTCGTCCGCGTGAGCTTCTGATCGTAGAGATGCGGATCGCAACCCAGGAACATCAGGATGCTCTGCATCACGGGCAGGATGAGCCTCTCGTGCTCGAGACACATCCGCCGGAAAAACGGCTCCAACGCCGGGACGGGCCAGAAGTCCTCGACTCGAGTCCGCCGCGTCGGATCGTCCCCGAGGTCGAAGGCGCGGCGGCAGAAGACCCAACCCTCTACCAGGTCGGGATGGATGTCGCTCGTCTCCTTCAGCGGGAAGTAGCCCTGGTTCACGGAGCCGTGGCGCTGTGCGCGGAAACGGAGCTTTTCCTCGAGAGAGGGGCGCGTGAAGAGCTCAATGACCTTGTCGTTGGCCTCGTCGTAGAACTTCGGATCGATCCCATGCCCCTCGAGAATGGCGAAGCCGATCTCCCGCAGGGCGCCACCCAGCTCCTGAGCGAAGGCCCTTTTCTCGGACTCGTCTCCCTGGAGGAACCGGCCGATGTCGCAGGTCTTGATTCGGTACGTCTCGTCGAAGGCTTCCTCGTGGCCCGCCTCGGCAAGGTGGTACCGCTGCTGCTTGTCCACCTGTTCGTAGCGGGCGAAGTCCCGGTTCTCCGCATCGATCCCTTGGGTTTTCCGGTCGGCCACAGGATCCCTCCGTCCCGAGTCTCACAGCATAATCCTGCAGCCGCGCGGTTTCTCGGAGACCCGGCGGGCCAAAAAGGAGGAAGGAGGGATGCCGCGACTTAAGGGCGGTTGCCGCGTGAGCGGGTGGAAGGAAGGGGAGCCGCTGGCGCAGGGCAGTCTCCGGCTCTGGCGGCACGCGATGGGAGCCGAAGCGATCTCGCTGCGAGTCCTGGAGTTCGCGGCCGGCCTCTCTCCCGGCCTTCGCAACCGGGGCTGTGATGAGGTCCTCTACGTCGTCGAGGGGACGGGCACTGTATTTCTGGACGGTTCCCCGCGGAGCGTTTCGCCGGAGACGGGGTTCTTCCTGCGCGCCGGCGTTTGCCTGACCGTCGAAAACCCCGGAGTGGAGGCGCTCACGCTCGTCGGCGCGCAATCCCCGGATCCGGGCCCTTCCGTCGCCTTCGAACGTCCGATCACGAGCCCGGCTCCCGGCGCGGCGCCGGCCGGTAGCGAGCCCTTCGTCCTGTTTTCCGAGCGACCCACGCAGCTCGCCGACGACGGGCGGTGGTTCCGCGTGCTCGTGGATCAGGAGACCGCCGGCGCGCCGGTGACCCAGTTCATCGGTGCGATTCCTCCGGGTCGCGCCCCCGACCACTTCCACGAGTACGAAGAGGTGCTCTGCGTCCTGGAAGGCGGAGGCCGATTCTGGGCGGGAGAGAGCCACGCGCCGATTGGCCCCGGCTCCTGCGTCTTCCTCCCACGGGGACAGCCGCACTGCGTGGAGAACACCGGTGGCGGAGAGCTCCGCCTGCTCGGCGTCTTCTATCCGTCGGGAAGCCCCGCCGTTCGATACTCTCCGGGCAGGATGTGAGGAGAGCCTCCGCTCGCTCGAACCGTCTCGGAAGGTCTGACTAGACCTCCGTCTCGCGCTCCGTCTCCACCTCTTGGAGCACGGGTTCCCCGTCTTCCGGAGCACGGGCGGCCTGGCGCCTGCCGACGAGATAGATCGCGGCCCCCGCGATACCCCACGCGAGACAGAGCTCGATCGTCGTGATGGACCGGCTCGCGATCCGTTCGGCCAGCGAGAGCTTCGCCAGTGTGCGCAGGTCCTGGATCACCTGCACCAGGAGAAGCCCGGCCATGGCCAGCATCGAGAGGACGGCGGCGAGGCGTTGGACGCCGATCGGAATCCGTACCGTCACCGAGCGGAAGAGCGCCGGGTTGCTCCGCGGCAGCAGCAGCAAGGCGAGGCTGTGCAGGAGGTAGAGGGCGACGAGCGCGAAGACCGCGATGTTCAAGGCGAGAGAGACCTGTCCGCTCCAGAGGAGGACCGCCCCGGCCGCGAGCGTCCCGGTGAGCGCCCGCACGGGCGTCCCCGTTCGGGACTCGATGGCGCCGAGCCAGCGCGGCGCGAGTCGGTCTCGGGCGAGCACGACCGCGAGACGCGAGGGGACGAGCATCGTCGCGTTCAAGGAGGTCGTGAGCGCCATGACGGCGCCCAGAGTCACGAACCACGCCGCGCCGAAAGGCAAATAGACGGACGCGGCCGCCGCCATCGGCGCCGGGCTTGCGGCGAGGCGCTCGCCCGGCAGGACGCCCAACGCGACGACCGACATCAGGAAGTAGATGGTCATGGCGATACCGATGCCGCGGAGGAAAACGCGCGGGAGCTTGCGCGTGCTGTCGCGGACTTCTCCCGCCGTCTGTGCGAGCGATTCGAATCCGGCATAGGCGAAGAAGAGCGGCGGGAGAGCGGCCGCGAAACCTCCGAGGCCGTGCGTGAAGAAAGGCCGGTAATTCGCGGGGTGTATGGCGAAGAGGCCGGGAACGACCAGCACGACGAGCGAGACGCCGAGGAGCGCGCACATCGCGACCTGGATGCGCCCGAACCACCGAACTCCGACGACGTGCACGAGATAGAAGAAGACGAGGCTCGAGAGAGCGATCGGCATGAGCTGATCGGAGCGGAACAGGCCGGCGGAAAGCTCGATCGTGTACTCGGCGAAGACGATGGCCAGGAACGCCAGGGCGCCGATGTAAGAAATGATCTTCAGCCAGGCCCCCACGAAGGCAACGCCATAGGCGCCGAGCGTCCGCGAGATGTGCGTGTACTCGCCGCCGGGCTCGCGCCCGAGCGGCGTCGAGAGGAAGACCGCGTAAGCCACGGACGTAGCCAGGACCGCGGGCGCGAGGACGATGTAGCCGAGGATCACGCTGGGACCGGTGAGCGCCCAGGCTTCGCTCGTCACCTTGAAGATCCCGGCCCCGATCAAGATCCCCAAGAGGGCCGCGTAGGACTCCAGCGTCCCCAGATCCCGTCGTAGTCCGGAGAGCGCGGGACTTGCTGCCGGTGCAGAGCCTCGTCTTCGACTCATTTGGTCATCTCGGTCCTTGCGCGGAAGCATGAACACAAACGGCGACAAATCCAACCGGCGAGGTGTTGATCGGAACCTTTGGCCTGGTGAAGCGGAAGAATATCGAGCTGTCCATCTCCTGAATGCCAGCGAAGGGACGAGTGCTTCGAGCCGGGTCTGCGAGGCGAAATCTTCCGCATCGCGACTACGGCGTCGAGGCGGCCTTTCGCGGCGGGACACGCCCTCGGCGAGACGAAGTTCTCGTCCCCGATCGCGGACGCGACGACGTCGTTCTCGCGATGTGGTGGGTTCGCTTCGACGTGGGAGGGGTCTCCTGGTCTTGGCAGGACTTCTACGTCGGTTCGGGTCGACGCGGTGAGATCAACCTTGGCTCGGTGAGGCCGCGCTGCGGGACGCTCGCGGACGATGCTCCAGAAAAAGCGACACTCCTAGCCGGGTATCTCGACTCGCGGCCGCGGTTTCACGGCTGGCCCGTGGACGACCTCGCCGGCGGCTGCAAACCGAGAGCCATGGCAAGGGCGTTCCCAGGTCTTGGCCTTGTCACACCAGCAGATTCTCGATCTTGACCGGCAACTCCCGCACGCGGACTCCGGTCGCGTGGTAGACCGCCGCGGTGACGGCGGACGCCACGCCGGCCGTGCCGATCTCGCCGATCCCGCGCGCCCCGAGAGGATTGAGCTCCATGTCGGGATATTCGAGGAAGTGCACCTCGATCGGCGGCACGTCAGCGTTTACCGGCACGATGTAGTCCGCCAGGCTGGCGTTGATCGGCGCGCCGTTCTGCGGGTCGTAGGTCGTGTGCTCGAACAGTGCCATCCCGATCCCGAACACGACGCCCCCTTCGATTTGATTGCGCCCCGCGAGAGGATTGATGATCCGGCCTGCATCGATGACAGTCACGACCCGGCTGACGCGCAAACGGGCGATCTCGGGCTGCCAGGTGACCTCGACGAAGTGACAGCCGAACGAGTGCATCGAGACCTTGGGCGTCGGATTGCCGAATGTCGATTCGGATCTACCGCTGCCTGTCACAAGGTGGAGGTTCGCGCGCCGGAGCACGTCCGAGAATGGGACCCCGCTCCCGGAGCCGTTCGACTTCACGAAAACACGGCCGTCTTCGAAAGCCAGCTCGCCGGGCTGGCGCTTTTCGAATGGCGAGCCGGCGGTTGTCGTCGCGACCGCCAGCAGCGCCCCAATGGCGCTGTCCGCCGCCTTGAAGACCGCCGGGATCACCGAGGCGGTCGCCATCGAACCGCCCGAAGTCGGCCCTTCGGGAAGCGACGTGTCGCCGAGCGCCACCTCGACTTTCTCGATCGGCACGCCGGTCTTCTCGGCGCCGAGCTGAGCCAGGATCGTGTACGTACCTGTCCCGATATCCTGCGTGCCGCACGCGACACGCGTCGTGCCGTCATCCCGCAGCTGCACGGTGGCTGCAGCTGGAAATCGTGCCGCGATCCACGAACATCCCGCCATTCCCCAGCCCAGCGTCAATCCGTCGCGCTTCATCGTGCCGATCTGGGGGTTGCGTTTTGACCAGCCGAACTTTTCCGCGCCGAGATCGAAGCACTCGAGCAGATGCCGTGACGAGAACGGGATGTTCAGCGACTCATCGAGCTTCGGTTCGTTGATTTTGCGGAGCTGAACCGGATCGATCTTGAGCTGATCGGCCAGTTCGTTCATCGCCGATTCGGTCGCAAAGAGCCCGGGTACGGCGCCGGGACCCCGCATGTCGGACGGTGTGCCGATGTTGCGTTTGGCGCGCCCGAATCTCACGCGGAGATTTGGCACACTGTAATGAAACGCGGTCGCCTCACCACAGTTCTCGTGGTAGTTGTCGAGCATCGACCTCTCGTAAACGTAGTCGTGCTGCAACGACACGAGCTTTCCGTCTTGCGAGGCGCCCAGTCGTACTCGCTGCTGAGTGCGGGCACGATGGCCGGTCGCCTGGAACGTCATCTTGCGACTGAGCACGAGCTTCACCGGCTTGCCCAACTGTCGCGCCGCGGCTGCGGCGAGCGGACAGTGTGTCCACGGCCAGAGCTTGCTCCCGAAACCGGAGCCGACGAACTTGGTGACAACGCGGACGTTCTCCTCGGGGAGGCCGAACATCTGTGCCAGAACGCCCCGCATGTTGAAGATTCCCTGGGATTCCTCGTAGATCGTCAACGCCGGGCCGTCCCACATCGCGGTCGTACCCTGCAGCTCGATCGGGTTGTGCGTCTCGGAAGGCGTGACATAGGTTTGATCGACCTTGATCGCGGCGCTTGCGAAAGCGGAGTCGGGATCGCCGCGCTGGCTTTGCAAGCGATGCTCCGGACCGTACGACGTCTCGACCACATCCGGGTCGTCGTCGGCTTTCAGGTCGGTCTCGACGTTCGGTTTGTCGGTGGCGTACGTCACGCGAACGGCATCCGAGGCCGCCTTTGCGGCCTCGAAAGTGTCCGCCACCGCGAGCGCGACGTACTGGCCGTAATAACGAACGACATCGTCCTCAAACGGCGGGCGCCGCTCGATACAGATGCCGGCGAACCCTGGCCCCAGAACCGATCTCGAGATCTTTCCGATGTTTCCGCGGTGAAAAACCGCACGCACGCCAGGCATCTTCTCCGCCGCGGCCGTGTCGAGCCGGACCACTCGCCCGCTGGCGATCGTCGCCTCGACGGGAACGGCATAGAGCTGGCCGGGAAAGTGGAAGTCGGAGCAGTACGGCGCCTTCCCGCTCACCTTCAGCGGGCCATCCACGCGTGGAGTGCTGCGACCGATCGGTGATGTCGTCGGAGTCCCCTGTGCGGTTGGCATGGCGGGTCCTCTCAGGTCATCCGCTCGCGGTGGCGGTCTGCAGGGCATGCGAGAGACAGCGCTTCGCCAGCTCGATCTTGAATCCGTTCTCGCTCTGCGGCTTGGCGCCCCTCATGGCCGCATCCCCGGCTCTGCGGAAGCTCGCCGCTTCGGCAGTCTGTCCGAGGAGCGCCGCCTCGGCCTCGGGGGATCGCCAGGGCTTGGTTCCCACGCCGCCGAGAGCGATTCGCGCCCGCGTCACTTTTCCGCCCGCGATGGTCAGGACGACTGCGGCCGAAGCCAGCGCGAATTCGTACGACGCCCGATCTCGAAGCTTCAGATAGACCTGCTTGCTTCCCGCGACGGGCGGCGGAAGCGTGACGTGCGTGATGAGGTCCCCCGACTCGATCACGGTTTCGCGGTTGGGCGTGTTGCCGGGCAGAAGATGAAAGTCGCCGATGGCAATCGCTCGCTTCCCCTTGGGTCCCTGCACGTGGATCGTCGCCTCGAGTGCCGCCATCGCCACGCACATGTCCGAGGGGTTGGTCGCGATGCATTGGTCGCTCGTGCCGAGCACGGCGAGCATCCGGTTACTGCCCGTGATGGCGGCACAGCCGGTTCCGGGCTCGCGCTTGTTGCAGGGCATCGCGGTGTCGCGGAAGTACACGCAGCGCGTTCGCTGGAGCAGGTTGCCTGCGGTGGTCGCCATGTTGCGGAGCTGCGCCGAGGCGCCCGAGAGGATCGCCTGCGACAGCACGGCATAATCTCGTTGAACCGCCGGATGGTGGGCCAGATCTGAATTCCGAACGGTCGCGCCGATCGACAGGCCGCCCTCGGGAGTCGCCTCGATCTTGCCGAGAGGCAGGCGGTTGATGTCGATGAGCCTCGCGGGTGTCTCGACGTTCAGCTTCATCAGGTCGAGCAGCGTCGTCCCGCCTGCGATGAACCGCACGTCTGCGCCCTGCTGCGCCGTCTTCGCCCGCGAGGCCATCGCAATCGCCGCGCGGGAGTCCGGGGGCCGAACGAACTTGAAGGTGTGCATGGCTCGGTCCCCGTCTGCCTAGCCGCTCTTGCGGACCTGCTGGATCGCTGCCACGATGTTGGTGTAGGCGCCGCAGCGGCAGATGTTGCCGCTCATCAGCTCTTTCACGGCCGCATCTTCGGGACCGCAAGGCTCCTTCAAGAGCGCCACGGCCGACATGATCTGACCCGAGGTGCAGTAGCCGCACTGATACGCGTCGCGAGCCAGGAAAGCGGCCTGCATGGGGTGCAGCGCGCCCGGCATGCCCAGTCCCTCGACGGTCGTGATCTCTTCTCCGTCGTGCATCAGCGCGAGCGTGAGACACGAAACCACGCGCCGGCCGTTCACGTGCACGGTGCAGGCGCCGCATTGCCCGTGGTCGCAGCCCTTCTTGGTTCCGGTGAGAGCGACGGTCTCGCGGAGGCAATCGAGGAGGCTGGTCCGGGGGTCGACGCGAAGCGCGTGAGTCTTGCCGTTGATCCGCAGCGTCACCGGGACGGCGCCCTCGATGCGTCCGTCGCCAACTGCGGGCGGAGGCTTCTGACCGAGAGCTTTGCTCGGGCTCCTTGGCATGCTCGCCGTCGCGATTGCGGCGGCTGCCGAGGTTCCCGTGGTGCGAAGAAAGGTACGGCGCGTGGGCTTCGACTGGCCCGATGGCGGATCGTCTGGCATGGAGCCTCCGCTCGCGTGTCGAGCCTATCAGGAGGAGACGAGCGTCAGGAGGAGACGAGCGCCGCGCAAGAACGGCGCGCACCCTGGGTGTGCGCCGCCAGTCCTCGCTCCAACTAGTGCCCTGCTCCTTCCGTCGAGCGCAGCGGTCGGAACGCCGCGCGCAGCTCCTTCGCGAAGAGGGCCGGTTCTTCCCATGCCGCGAAGTCTCCGCCGCGGTTCCCGGCCAAGAGTCATCCTGGCAGCCGCAATGGCGCTAAGTTCTCATGAAGCTCTCGCGGACGGAGAGGCACCGCGCCCGGAGAAAAACATGACCGGTGCCGCACAACGTCGGGTGACGCCCTTCCGAACCAAAAGCACTGGTCGGTATGGTATTTGCACCGACTCGGACGCCCAGATGCTCGACTTCCTCGGGAAGGCGTATCGCGTCATTGCAAACACCGGCGCGGCAATGGCCGGTAAAGCCAGAGGAGCGAGGGCCACGACATGGACCACGACTCGGCCTCCGGCCCGGCCGCGGAGTGGCGGGCCGAGCCCGACCCTTCCGGCGAGCTAGAGTCGCGCGTGCGGCCGGCGGCCATCATCGCTTTCGCGCCCGAACGTCTTTCTTGGTAAGACACCCAAGGAGGTCAGATGGCGGAACTACTGAAAGTCATCGAGGTTCTTGCCGAATCGGAGAGAAGTTGGGAGGACGCCGCTGCCGGGGCCGTCAAACGCGCGGCGAAGACGTTGAAGAACATCCGGTCGGTCTACATCGAGAATTTCGAAGCCAAGGTGGAAGGCAACCGGGTGGTTCGCTATCGAATCAACGCCAAGATTTCGTTCGTTCTCGAGTAGGCGAACACGCACGGCCGCCGGATTCGCGGGAAAGGAGCTTCGCCATGCAGAGTGCCCGACTCGGCGTTTCCGTTCCTGTTGGCGCACCCGACAATGAGTTATGTCAGAGTGCGACGGCCCTCGTCGCGGAGCTTTCGCCCCCCTTCCTCTTCAACCATTGCGCGCGGAGCTTCCTGTTCGCCGAGGCGATCGGCAAGCGCGACCGTCTGCAGTACGACCGCGAGCTTCTCTACCTGTCCGCATGCTGCACGACCTGGGTCTGACGGACACCTTTCTGGACGGGAGCCAGCGGTTCGAAGTGGAAGGGGCGGATCGGGCGCGCGCCTTTCTGGTCGAACACGGACTGCCCGAAGGGAAAGCCGATGTCGTGTGGGATGCGATCGCGCTGAACAGCAGCTTCGGCATCGCCACTCGAAAGGGTCCGGAAACCGCTCTCACCCATTTGGGCGTCATGGCCGATTTCCTGGGTACACGGCTCGATGACGTGGGAGCAGAAAGGGTCGCGCAGATCGTCGTGGAGTATCCGCGCCCGGCCTTCCTCTCGTCGGCAACGAGTCTCCTGGTGAATTGCGTGCGACGCAAACCGCAATTCGTGGCTGGCACGTTCCTCGAGATCGTCGCTCATTCCCACGCTCCCGACGTACGGGTCCCGGACCTTTGCAGATCTGCTCGCGCAGAGTCCATGGAAGGAGTGACACGCAGGGGTGGAGCGGCGGCTTAGCCCGACTTTTCCGGCGGGCGGAGGGCGCGCGGCGCGACCGCCGGCGATTCGGTTTCACGCATGGTGCCCGCGATGGAGAATGGATGCCTCGACGGATCGCAGAGGCGAATCGCCAATCGCTACCGGTTCGACTGAGGCTACAGAACCGGGCCCGACCATCGATCAAGGAAAGGAGAAGGACCATGAAGGAGTCGTCGTTCGAAGGCGTCGGAGGACTCAAGATCGCCACCCGCTCGTGGCAGCCGGCCGGGAAACCGCGCGCGGTCATGATCCTCATCCACGGATTCAACGCGCACAGCCTCTACATGACCTGGCCCGCCGGGCAATTCGCGGCCAGGGGGCTCGCGTGCTATGCCCTGGATCTCCGGGGGCGCGGCAAGTCCGAAGGCGAGCGTTTTTATGTCGAGAAGTTCTCGGACTACCTGGGCGACGTGGACAGACTCGTCCGGCAGGCGCGGTCCGAGAACCCCGGCCTGCCCGTCTTCGTCCTCGGGCACAGCGCCGGAGGCGTCATCGCGGCTTCGTACGTCTTCGAGCACCAGAA
>JBKPSZ010000013.1:0-6170 GCA_046735265.1 Acidobacteriota bacterium
TCCCGGTACGCTCCAGCCGGGTCAGGAGAGAGTCAGGCGCGGAGTCGACCAGCCCGGCGGCCGCAGCGGTCAGCACCTGGGAGGGAGTCGCGAACCCCGCCTGCGCCGCCAGCACTCCGACGATGAGATCCCGGTCCTGCACCGCCGCCCTCCATCAGTCGAGTCCCAGTCTTGCCCGGTCCACGCCGCGAATGACCCACCGTACGGCTGGCACCCGGTCCTACCATGGCAGGAGGAGCTCCCTGCCGCTGTGTGACGTCACAGCCGGGAGTGACGCTCTCGAGGTGCCATGAGCGGCCCGGAACCCTGGGCAAGCCCACGGATTCCGCAGGCTTTCGTCCCCGCCGGTCGCGGCATGAGCTCTGCTCAGGAGGGCGTCATGACGACGCCGACCATCACCATTCACGCTCCGGGGCCATCGCCGAGCGGGAGTCCCCTGCATCAGGAGAGTGCCCTACCGGAACAGGGACCGATCCTTCTGAAGGACGCGGCCTCGGTCAGCCGCCCGGGGTCGTGGGCAGGACGTTTCCGGCGGCCGCTCTTCGCGGTCCTGGGTCTCGTCGTTGCCCTCGTCGCGGCCCGCTACCTGGGGCAGTGGTGGACCGTCGGTCGATTCATCGAGAAGACCGACGACGCCTATGTCGGCGGCGACGTGACGGTGATCGCCCCGAAGGTCGCCGGCCTCATCACCGACATCCGGGTTCACGACAATCAACGGGTCCGTGCCGGCGAGCTTCTCGTCAAGCTCGACGACCGTGAGTACCGGGCGGCCCTGGCGAGGGCCGAGGCGTCGGTTGCAGGCCAGCGGGCACGCCTCGAGAACCTCGAGGCGGCTCGCCTTCTGCAGTTGGCGGTCATCGCGCAGGCCCGCCCCGGGATCGCCGCCGCCAACGCGGAGATCGCTCGCACCCGCGACGATCAGACACGCTACCGGCGGCTCTGGGCCACCGAGGCAGTTTCGGCCCAGAACCTCCAGCAGGCCGAGACCGATTACCTGAAGGGCCTCGCCGCAGGAGAGAGCGCGCGTGCCACCCTTCTGTCTGCAGAGCGGCAGCTGGTGGTCATCGACACGCAAAGACGCCAGACCGAGGCCGCCCTGGCCGGTGCCCTCGCAGAGCAGGAGACCGCCGAGCTCAATCTCGGGTTCACCGAGCTGCGTGCTCCGATCGATGGCACGGTCGGAAATCGGAGCGCCCGGCTCGGCTCCTTCGCGAACGTCGGCGCGCAGCTGATCTCTCTGGTTCCCGATCAGGGCCTCTGGGTGGACGCCAACTTCAAGGAAAGCCAGCTCGCCGGGATCCGGCCCGGATTTCCGGCAACCATCCGGGCGGACGTGGCACCCGGGCGAACCTTCCGGGGCCGCGTCGTCAGCCTGGCTCCGGCGACCGGAGCCCAGTTCAGCGTGCTTCCGCCGGAGAATGCGACCGGCAACTTCACCAGGATCGTCCAGCGCGTTCCCGTCCGCGTCGAGCTCGATGCCGAGGCATCGGTCCTGGGCGTGCTCCGACCAGGCCTTTCGGTGACGGTCCGCGTCAGCCCCGAGGGCGTTCGGTGAGCACCGGGAGCGCCGCGCACGAGCTCTCCGCGGGTGCCAAGGCCTTCGCCTTCGGCTCCATGTGCATCGGGCTCTTCATCGCGCTCCTGGACATCCAGATCGTCTCTGCCTCCTTGAAGGACATCGGGGGAGGCCTGGCCGCGGGACCGGACGAGGTCCCCTGGGTGCAGACGAGCTACCTCATTGCCGAGATCGTCGTCATCCCTCTGAGCGGCTGGCTCTCCCGTGTCATGTCGACGCGGTGGCTGTTCTGCTTCTCCGCCATCGGATTCACCGTCAGCAGCGTCCTTTGCGGATTCGCCTGGGACATCCAGAGCATGATCGTCTTCCGGGCGCTGCAGGGATTTCTCGGAGGCTCGATGATCCCGACGGTCTTCACCACGGGTTTCGTCTATTTCCACGGAAAGCAACGGGTGATCATCGCGGCCATCATCGGCACCCTCTCTTCGCTCGCGCCGACGCTGGGCCCCACCATCGGGGGGTGGATCACCGACCACTACTCTTGGCACTGGTTGTTCTTCATCAACATCGTCCCCGGCATCTTCGTCGCGGTCGTCGTGCCGATGCTCGTTCGGATCGATCGTCCCGATCTTTCGCTTCTGAAGGGCGCCGACTATCTGGGCATTGCTCTGATGGCGATCTTCCTCGGTTGCCTGGAATACGTCCTCGAGGAAGGTCCGCGCTGGGAGTGGCTGGACGATGAAGGCATCCGTGTGGCCGCCGTTATCTCCGCGCTGGCCGGCATCGGTTTCGTCTGGCGCGCACTGACCCACCGGAGCCCGGTCGTCGATCTGCGGGCGTTCAAGGACCGGAATTTCGCCCTGGGATGCCTCTTCTCGTTCGTCACCGGCATCGGCATCTTTTCGACCATCTATCTGACACCGCTTTTCCTCAGCCGGGTGCGCGGATTCAGCGCCCTCGACATCGGGCTGGCCGTGTTCTCCACGGGCGTGTTCCAGGTCGCGGGAATTCCGCTCTACTCGGTGGTTGGAAAGCGTTTCGACCTGCGCTGGCTTCTGATGTTCGGCCTGGCCTGCTTCGGTGTGGGCATGTGGAGCTTCACCTTCATCACCCATGACTGGGGATGGCGAGAGCTGCTGCTTCCCCAGGCGTTCCGAGGGTTCTCTCAGCTCTTCGCGGTCGCTCCGGTGGTCACCTTGACCCTGGGGAGCCTGAGTCCCGAACGCCTGAAGCTCGGCTCTGGCCTGTTCAATCTGATGAGGAATCTGGGGGGAGCGATCGGCATCGCGGCGAGCGGGACGCTCCTCAACGGCCGCGTCAACTTCCATTTTCTGCGACTGGCCGAGCATCTGAACTCCGCCAATGCTTCGATGGTTGGCATGCTCCAGCGCATCGAGGCGCACGATGCGGCGGTAGCCGGCGGCGTGATCAACGGGCACACCGCGGCGTTGAAGACGTTGTGGGCTCTGACGTTGCGGGAAGCGCAGACGCAGACCTTCGCGGACATCTTCCTGGTCATTGCGCTCTGCTTCGTGGCGGCCACGCTGCTGGTGCCGGCGATGCGCAAGGTTCATTCTCAGGTCGCTGCGGTGAGTGCCGAGTCACACTGAGGGCCCATCCTCACTTCCCCCCGCGAGTCCACATGCTGGCCATCGTGGGGCCGAACTCGTTGTGGACGAGAGAGGGCGCCCGAAACGCGCCCTTCACATTTCAGGGCGGCGGCGAGAACGCGATCGATCTCTCGTTTCCAGAGCTGCTGCCCTCCGTCCAGAGTCCGGACGCCGATCCACTCGCTCCCGGCTGCGAGAACCAGCCCCTTTCCCTCCGGAAAGGTCACGTCGGTGAAGTCCCCAGGCGGCCCGGACGATGCTCTGGCTCCCTCGGCCCAATTCTTGGAGTCTTGTGTACTGCCCTGGCCGCTCCAGCGGGATGTCGGTCGCCGCCGTGGGGGGCTGCCCGTCCGTCGGCGGCGAGGGGACGCCCGAGGCCAGCGTCTGGAGGACCTCCGGGGTGGCGCCCGCCCGCACAGCCCGATCACGTCACCTCACGACTCCGTTCCCAGGAGAGTGGCGATCCGCACCGACCTCGCGAGGGTGCGGCTGACCGGGCATTTCCCGGCGACGTCAAGAAGGCGGTCACGCTGCGCCGCGGAGAGATCTCCGATCAGCACCACCACCCGCCTGATTTCATCCACGGCCTCTCCCCCGCCTGCACGCGTCTCGGCCTCGACCTTCCAGTGCTCGAGCTGCACCGTGACCCGGTCCAGCGGCCAGCCCTTGTGGTTGGCATAGAGGCGCACCGTCGTGCTCGTGGAGGCTCCAAGCGAGGCGAGGAGCAACTCGTAGGGGTTGAAGCCCGCGTCCACCCCGCCGGACCCGACCGGTTCATCTGTCAGAAGCAGATGGGGTCCGGCGACGATGGTCTGGGCGAGGCCCGACCCCGAATCGACCACGACTTCTCGGGTTGGCATTTCTTCAGCGTCCACGGCGGAGATTCGCCTCGGCCCCGGGGGCGAGATCGGTCGCCACCACGTCCAGGCCGCGAGCGAGGAAATAGGCCGCCCAGCTCCCTCCCATTGTTCCGGTCCCGATGATGGCGATGTGGGTGATGCGGTTCTCGGGCATGTCTTCCCCTTTTTCTGCGCCGTGCTCGCGCCGGACCGGTGGGGCCGAGAGCACGAATCGGGCCAGGGATTTCCGAGGTGGCGGCGCTCCGGCTCTAGAGGGATAGGCTCCCGATCCAGACGCGGACGGACGGAGCCGAACGCGTGACGGTACAGCGGGATGTGACGGATGGCAGGTGACGCGGGCCCGCGCCAGGGGAGTCAGAAGCGCTCGGCGAGCGGGCTCCGAACGCCAGATGCAGCACCGGTGGGAACGCCGAGGTCTTCGTCATCGGAGATGGCGAGTGCGGGCTCCGGTCGGCCTGCCACACCCTGAGGACACTCGGAACGCCCGTCCGCCGACCGGCAACCGAGGCGGATGGAGTCGCGAACCCCACCCGGACCGCCAGCACCTCGACGATGAGATCGCCGTCCTTCACCGCTGCCCCGGGTCTCTAGTCGCAGGGCCCGTTCACGCCGGCGCCAGAACTCGAGAGTCACCAGATGTCCGCGACAACCAGAATTAGGCAAGCGGGTTGCATCTACACGCGGAGTGGGTCCCTCACAGGTTTCGACGAGTGATACATCCGCTGCAGGCGTGCCTCTGCCGCTGGCCGTGACTTCTCGAGGCCACCGCTGGTGAAGAGGAGCGGTCATGGATCTTTCGGAGTACGCCCTCGACCGGGTTCGTGCCGACACGGACTTCGTCCTCTCGCGAGGGACGGGAAAGAACCCGACCGCATCGAGGGCGCCCTCCATTCTGGCGCTGGCATCGGTGGCGGAGCATCCCGAACAGGAGCTCGTTCGCAGGCTCGAGCACGAGTACGCGCTGAGCGCCGAGCTGGACCGGGCCTGGGCAGTCCGGCCAATTCTGCTCACCCGGAAGGACGACCGGACCACGCTCGTGCTCGAGGACCCGGGCGGGCAGCCGCTGGATCTGCTCGCGAAGCCGGCGGACCTTGGACAGTTCCTCCGGACCGCGGTGGGCGTGTGGGCCGCGCTGCGCCAGCTCCATGGCCGGGGCCCTCGTCCACAAGGACATCAAGCCGGCAACATTCTCGTGAATGCCGAGGAGCGCAGCGAGCAGAGAGCATCGAGGCGGGCCTGGCGGAGTGCAGAGGGCGGGTCTCGCGGCCTTCAGGAGCGGCGGCCAAGCTTCAGATGCCTGCTTCGACGCTCGAGTACCGGATCAAGGCTCTGAAGAGCCGCAAGAGCGACTTCGGGTTCGGCTGAAAGGCGCCGGATCCTTCCACGGCGACACTGGCACCCGCCGGCCTCACCCTGGAAGGGCGGGGGAAGTAGGATGCGTGTGCTCAGGAGGCTGCCATGAGCATCGAGGGAACACTCGGGCGAATCAGCTTGCGGATGGCGAGCAAGCTCGACCTCACCGAGTTGCTCTCGGAGATCACGAAGGGCCTGGTTCAAGACCTGGACGCCGCACTGGCGCGCATCTGGCTCATTCGCCCGGGGGACCTCTGCACGACCTGCAGCATGGCCTCTCAGTGCCGGGACCGGACGCTGTGCCTCCACCTCGTCGCCAGCGCAGGCCTCGCCGAGCGCCTCGACGGCACTCATCGGCGTGTTCCTCTCGGCACTCTCAAGATTGGCTGGATCGCCAAGTCGCGTCAGCCAGTCATGACCAACGACCTTCTCGGCGATCCGCGCATCACGGAGAAGGAATGGGTCCGGCAAGAGCACCTGCGCGCCTTTGCAGGGTATCCTCTGGATTTCGGTGGTGAGCTCCTCGGAGTGCTCGCGATGTTCGCTCGGAGGGAACTGCTCAGTGAAGAATTCGATCGACTGGGCATGTTCGCCACTCATGCGGCGGTCGCGATCAAGAACGCCCATCTCTTCGAGGAAGTCTCGCACCTCTCGCGCCGCCTCGAGGCCGAGAATGTCTATCTCAGAGAGGAGCTGCGTGCGGAGCTGCGCCCGGGCATCGTGGGGAAGAGCGAGACCATTCGCGAGGTGCTCGCCAGCGTCGAGCGCGTCGCCCCCACCCAGTCGACCGTGCTCCTGCTCGGCGAGACCGGAACCGGGAAGGAGCTCTTC
>JBKPSZ010000014.1:0-9624 GCA_046735265.1 Acidobacteriota bacterium
ACCGTCTTCGCCGTCCCGCACAACGCGGAAAGCGCGCTCGTGACGCTTCGCTTCGCGCTGCCCGAGGCGACTTTCGAAGCGGCGGAAGAGCCGTTCGAGGCTGCCGGCCGGAAGTTCCCTCGCGGTTCCTGGATCGTGCGCGGGGCGGACCGCGGCAATCTCGATCGCGCGGCGACGGAGCTCGGCGTTCCCGCGATCGCGCTCGCCGCCGCCCCGAAGACCGCGACCCACCCCCTGCGGACACCGCGGATCGCTCTCCTGCACACGTGGATGTACACGCAGGACGAGGGCTGGTGGCGGCAGGCCTTCGACCTCCGGAAAATCCCCTTCGAGTACATCTCGACGCAGGTCGTCGCTCGGACGCCGGACCTGAAGTCCCGCTACGACGTGATCGTCTTCCCGCCGACCAGCATCGGACCGCGCCTGACGGTCCAGGGAATGCCGATGTGGGGCAACCCGATCCCCTGGAAGACGACCGAGCTGACGCCGAACTTGGGCAAGATCGACTCGACCGACGACATGCGCCCCGGCCTCGACCTCACGGGGATCGCGAATCTGCGCAAGTTCGTCGCCGAGGGGGGGCTTCTCGTCGTGTCGATGGACACCGCAGAGCTCGCGGTCCAGTACGGCCTGGCGCCCGGAGTCTCGATCGCGGAGGCGGACAAGCTGAAGCTGACCGGCAGCGTCGTGCGGGCAAAGCTCGTGGACGCCGCGAGCCCGATCGTTTACGGCTATCCCGATTCTCCCGCCGTCTTCTCCTTCGAAGGCCCGATCTTCAACCTGAGCGACGTCTCCGGATCCCGCCGCCCGCGCCGGCGCGGTGAGGAGATCGAGCGCGCGACCGGACGCGGCACCGCGGAAGACCCCGACTACGTCGTCGGCCGCGTCGCCTCCGAAACGATCGTCGAGCCCAAGGCCGAGGCGTGGGAGGCGCTGCCCCTGACCGACGAGCAGCGGCGCAACAATCCCTTCGTCATCCCGCCCGCGATGCGGCCGCGCGTGGCGCTCCGCTACGGCGACGCGAAGGGGCTGCTCGTCTCCGGTCTTCTCGCCGGCGGAAGCGAGATCGCGCAACACCCGGCCGTCGTGGACGCGCCGCTCGAGAAGGGACACGTCGTCCTCTTTTCCAACAATCCTTTCTGGCGCGGAGAGACTCAGGGGAGCGAGTTTCTCGTCTACAACGCGATCCTGAACTGGGACAATCTGAACGTCGGGAGGAAGGTGGCGGAAAAGTAGGCGCGGACGATCTCCTACGCCGCTGCGAGCTTCGGAGGCGGCCGGCGTGCGTGGACGCGTGCCGATGGAGTCGCCTCGCTCGGCTCGCCGCGGAAGCGCCGCCCCTAGGCGGCACGAGGAACGATCTTTGGCATCCGAGCGTGCTCTGAGAGCTGGCCGTAGTCTCTCAGCGTCGCCTCTGAATTCCGCGCAGGGAGGGAATGCCCATGGCTCTAAGCTCATCGCAGCTGACGTACACGCGGCTCTTTTCCACTCCGGACACAGAGACACACTTTGAGCAAATCTCGGTTGTGCTGGACCAGATGGATGTTGCACCGCCTGCTTCGCCAGCCTACGCTGGCGGAAGCCGATCCGTATCGAGCGTGTTTTTCGTCGGACTCGCGGCGCGCTGGGGTGAACAGGATTTGAGCAACAGCTTCTACCATCCGGCGCCGGCCGCACAGTTCGTCACAGTCTTGTCAGGGACCATCTGCGTAACCACCACCGACGGTGAGACGAGGCGCCTCGAACCGGGCGATGTGATCTGGATAGAAGACGTTGCTCCCTCAAAGGGGCATATCACTGTCGTCGGCGACCGCCCATGCACCCTCATGTTCGTTCGCTGAGAACCTGAGTCTCGCGCTATCCCCATGAACCGACTCATGCGGTTCCCGGGCTCGGTCAAACGAGATCCCGCCGTGGATCGCTGGATGAGGGAGCATTCCGATGAATTGGGGGCGATCGCGCGCCAATGGATACCGTGATCGGCGGCCCGCGCATCTTTCAGGCGTGGGGTCGGCACGGCGCCTGACGAGGCGACGAGCCGATCGGAGCGGAATGTAGAGTGGGCAGGCCGCCGATGGAACGAACGACGCTCGCGGTGCTCGTCACGATCGCCTTCAGCCTGGTCGGCGTGCTGGGCGACTACTTCCTGAAGCTCGCCAGCGCTCGCGACCAGCCGCTGCGCGCCGGGGCGTTTTATCTCGGGTTCGCCCTCTATGCCTCGACCGCCTTCGGGTGGGTGTTCGTGATGCGGCACCTGAAACTGGCCACCATCAGCGTGCTCTACTCGGTGTCCATGGTGCTGCTGCTGACGGCCGTCGGCGCCGTGGTGTTCAAGGAGTCGCTGAACGCCTATGAGCTGGCCGGGATCGTTCTGGCCCTGGCCTCGCTCGTGCTCTTGATGCGCTTCGCCTGAAATGGCCTGGACCTGGCGAAAGATCCCGTTTCTGCGCTGGTCCTTCTGGCGCCTCCTCCTCGGGATGAAGCACCTGACGACGGAATGGCAGGTCGGAGATGGACGCGAGGCGCGACTGGCGGAGTACGTCGTTTCACGGGCTCGGCGCGGCGACGCGGCGGACGCGATCCGGATCATCGACGAATTCGGCTACCAGCGAAGCTTCCTGATCAACGTCGGCGACGAAAAAGGCCGCATTCTCGACGCGGCCGTGGCGCAGGCCAGGCCGGCGCGCGTGCTCGAGCTCGGCACCTATTGCGGATACAGCGCGCTCCGCCTGGCGGTCGCCGCGCCTTCGGCGAAGATCGTCTCGATCGAGTTCAACGCTTCCAATGCCGAGATCGCCCGGCAAATCCTTGGCCACGCCGGCGTCGGCGATCGGGTCACCATCGTCGTGGGTACGCTCGGCGACGGCGGCCGGACGATCGACGTGCTGCGCAAGGAGCACGGCTTCGGTGCCGGTTCGCTCGATCTCGTCTTCATCGACCACGACAAGAGGGTCTATCTGTCCGACCTCAAATTGATCCTCGAACAGGGATGGCTTCGCCGGGGCGCGCGAGTCGTCGCGGACAACGTCAAGTTCCCCGGCGCGCCCGAGTACCGCGCCTACATGGCCGGGAACCAGGGCCGGCTCTGGCGCACGGTCGAGCACCCGACGCACGTCGAGTACCAGTCGGTGATCCAGGATCTCGTGCTGGTCTCGGAGTACCTCGGTCCGAATTGACGGCGGTGTCGGTCGGACGTGCGACGACGTTCCGGGAAATCGCGTTCGGATCGCCGGAGTACCGGCTCGAGTGCCGGCTCCGGGAAGAAGTGCTTCGGCGACCGCTGGAACTCCCGCTCTCCGAAGAGGACCTCGCCGGCGAAGAGGATCAGCTGCACTTCGGCCTCTTCGAGGCGGGCGGGGATCTCGTGGCCTGTGTCGTCGCCGTCCCGCTCTCCCCGATCGACGCCCGGATTCGCCAGATGGCCGTCTCGCCGCCGCATCGGCGCAAGGGGCTGGGCGAGCGGATGATGGGTGAGCTCGAGCGGAATCTCAAGGCGCGCGGTTTTCGGAATCTCGTGCTGGAAGCCCGCACCTCCGCCGTCGGTTTCTACGAGAAACTCGGTTACACGATCGATGGAGACGAGTTCGTCCACGTGACGATCCCCCACCTTCGAATGGTGAAGACGGTCTCGCCGACGGTTGCCGAGTCCAATGCGCTCGAGAATGGACGCGGTCCGTCCAATGGCAGTGAGGCATCATGACGTTCATGATCATCGAGCGCTTTCGCGGCGGGGATGCCGTGCCGGTCTACCGTCGGTTTCGGCAACGAGGGCGCATGGCGCCGGACGGCCTGCGGTACGTTTCGAGCTGGGTCTCCGCGGATCTGAAGCAATGCTTTCAGATCATGGAATGCGACGATCGGAGTCTCCTGGATGCCTGGACGGCCCGCTGGCAAGACCTGGTCGATTTCGAAGTCATTCCCGTGATCACGTCGTCCGAGGCTCAAGCCGCCGTGGCACAGAGGTTGTGAGGCAGCGACTCGGGCTCGCGACGGCGGATCTGCGCAGCTAGCTCTTCGAATCCGCGCCCAGAAGCTCTCTCAACTTCGCGTGCCCCTCGCGGCTGACCGGGATCCGGGCCCCGTCGGCGAGGATCGCGACGTGGCTGTTCTTCGAATAGAGCTCGAGTCGGCGCAGGCGGTCCACGTTCAGAACGTACGAGCGGTGCACGCGCAGGAACCGGGCCGGGTCGAGCGTTTCGGCGAGAGACGAGAGAGTCTGATTCAGCCGGTAGCTCTTCCCCTCGCCGCGCACGAGGACCGCGTCGTCGCGCGCCTCGAGGAAGTCGACGCGGGAGACGGGCAGGACGTGCACGTCGCTTCCGTCGCGCACCGCCAGCCTCGTGCGGTGGGTGCCCGCGGGACGGAGCGCCCGCGCGAGGCGGGCGGGATCGGGGCGCCGGAGACGCGCGCGCTCCCGCGCTCGCTTCAGGGCCTCGAGGAGGCGCTCGGGACGATAGGGCTTGAGCACGTAGTCCACGGCCTCTGCGTCGAAGGCCTTGACGGCGTAGTGGTCGTAGGCGGTCACGAAGACGACGGCGATCGCGGGATCGAGGAGCTCCATCGTCTCGAAGCCGTCGAGCTTCGGCATCTCGATGTCGAGGAAAGCGGCATCGGGCTTGCGCTCGGCGGCGGCCCGCACGGCCTCGAAGCCGTTGGCGCACGCCGCCACGACCTCGACTCCGGGAGAGCGCGAGAGGATTTCGGTCAGGAGCGAGCGGGCCGGCTCCTCGTCGTCCACGACGAGGACGCGGACGGCATCGGTCACGAAGCGGCAGCCGGGCGGGCGGGGACCGAAATGATCGCGAGGTGACGCCCGTCCAGCTTCTTCGCAGCGAAGATCGCTTCGGCGCCGTAGAGCGCCGCCAGCCGCTCCCGTACGAGCCGAAGGCCGAGCCCTCCGCGCGGCCGCGCCGGAGCGTCCGGATCGAACGGATTCTCGATCACGATGCGCAGCCGGTTTCCCGCGCGCCGCGCTTCCAGCCTCACCGTTCCTCCTTCGACGAGCGTCGAGATGCCGTGCACGACCGCATTTTCGACGAGGGGCTGCAGCAGAAGCGGCGGCACGAGGCAGTCGAATCCGCCGGCTTCGACGTCCTCCTCGACCGACAGACGCTCTCCGAAGCGGATGCGCTCGACGTCCAGGTAGTGTCTCACGAGCTCGACCTCCTCGCCGATGCGGATCGAGGCGCGCTCCCCCGCAGCGAGGCTCCGGCGGAGGAACTCCGCGAGCTCGACGCACATCCGCCGGGCTCCCTCCGGGTTGCCCGAGATCAGCCCGCCGATCGCGTTCAGGCTGTTGTAGAGGAAGTGCGGCTGGATCCGCGATTTCAAGGCCTGCAGCTCCGCTTCCCGGGCGAGGATCGTGAGCTCGGACTCCTTGCGTTCGCGCTCGCGCGCGCTCTCCATCGAGATCAGGACGTAATGGAGGCCCGCCGAGAGGAGGTAGAGAAGGACGCCGGCGGCGAAGAGGGTCGGGGCCTGCGCCCGGTAGCGGGCCGGCAGGTCCGCGAAGACGTCGAACGAGCCCAGAAGATCGGCGAGCCCCGCGCCGATGACGATCCAGACGGCCGCCACGAGGATCGCCGCCGTGAAATGCGTCGCCGCCACCAGGGGCCAGCGTGCCCGGCCGAGCGGCATCGCGCGGCACGGATAGAACGCGGCGAGCGAGAGAAAGGCGTAGAGCAGCGTCATCGGAACCGAGACGGCCGCGGCATCCGCCGCCGAGAAACCGGTACCGACGAGGAGGGCGGCCAGGATGGCCGCGAGCGGCAGCGTCGCCGCGAGATACGGTCCGAGTCGTCCGGGTCGCGCGAGGATGGGATGAGTCACGGGCCGATCCATCTCCCTCTTTGAACGGTCCGGCTAGTTCTTGACCTCGATGCCGCCCATGATGGCGGAGCCCCGCACGACGAGCGTTTTCGCGACGGCGGATTCGTCCCGGATCGGGCTCGTCGTGTTCGAGACCATGCCGAGGATGGGCGTGCCGCTCACGACGACGTTCCAGGCCTGCGGCACCTTGAATTCGACGCCTCCGAAGACCGTGAAGACCTCGACCGTCGCGCTTTCGCCGGAAATGCTCGCCGCTCTCAGGTCGATCTGGAAGCCGCCCATGATCGCCGTCACTTCCCCGCCCCGAAATTGCTGAGAGCGCACGATGCGCTCGCCTCCCCCCATGAACGTGAACTCCTTCAACACGGCCCCCTCTTGCCCCGGCTCCGCCGAAAGGCCGCGGGTCGCCTCGAGCCCGGCGGCCGCGCCCAAGCGGGCGTACTCGCGGACGTCGGAGAGGCCGGGCAGGAGACCGCGCCTTCCGCGAATCGCCTGCCAGATCAGCGAGGCGCCGAGAATCAGGAGCAGGAGCGGCCACAGCATCCGGAGACGGAACCACGGCACGTGGAATGCGCGCAGGAGAAAGACGGCCCCGAGCACGGACAGGACGACGCCGGCGCTGCGTTCCTCGGGCTTGCCCGGCGCCATCAGTCGGGTGAGACCGAGCGCCAGGAGGATCGCCGGCCAGAAGCGGAGGAAGTCGCGGGCGTCGAGGACCCCGAAGTTGTCCAGGAGAAAGAGCGCCCCCAGGCCGAGGAGAATGACTCCGGCGACGATGCGCCCGGTCGCCCGCGGGGAACCGACCGCCGTCACGAGCGGCCTCCCGTCGGCGTGCCGTCCGCGGGGCCGACCGGAGCGCGTCTCGCGCGCACCCCTTCCAGGATCATCGCGGCGCCGCCCGCCACGAGAAGATAGGGCCAGAGGTCGTCCAGCGACAGTTCGAAGCACCCGAGCCGATCGAGCTGGAAGAGGACGCCCAGGGCGAGAACGACTCCTCCGGACGCGAGATGCGCGAAACGCGGCGGTGCGAGGAGCCGGGTCGCCCCGACCCAGATCAGCAGCATCGGCCAGAAGTCGCCCGCCGAAACCGGTCCGATGATCCGGAAGTTCGCGAGCGCGAGGGTGAGGCCGACGAGGACCAGGATCCCGCCGCCGACGAGTCGCGACACCCGGCGACCCTCTTCACGATCCGTCACGAAGCCTCCTCTTCCAGCCAACATCCCTGTCGCCTTCCCGAGATTACGTCCCAGGCCCGCGGCCGTCCCGACCCGATCGGCGAACGGTGGTCCCAAACCGGTGAACGGTGGTTCGGGCCGGCGGAACGGACAAAGCGTTGCGCCCAGGAATAGAATCGGAGGCGCCTCGCGACCATCGATGAACTGCCCGGCTTGCCACACCCCGAATCCGGAAGGAGCGGTCACCTGCCTGAGCTGCTCGGGCGGGCTCGTGGTCTTTGCCGATTCGAACTTTTCGTCGTCCGACGCCGACGGCGGGCAGACGATCGCGCCGCCGTCGAACTTCCAGGAGTGGGCGAAGGGCCAGGCCCTCTACTCGACATCGGTGTCCCTCGTCCTGCCCGAAGGGGTGGAGATCGGCCATCGCTACAAGGTCCTGAAGCTCCTCGGCGTGGGCGGAATGGGATCGGTCTACAAGGTGCACGACCGCGAGCTCGACCGCGACGCGGCGCTGAAGCTGATCCGTGGGGAGATCGCCGGCAATCCGTCGACGCTCGATCGATTCAAGCGCGAAATCCAGCTCTCGAGCAAGGTCACACATCCGAACGTGCTCCGCGTCTTCGACCTCGGCGAGACCGAGGGCATCAAGTACCTCACGATGGAGTACGTCGAGGGGGACGACCTCGCAAGCCTCATCCAGAGCGAGAAGGCGCTCCCCGTCGAAAGGATCGTCAACATCTTCCGGCAGATCTGCGAGGGGCTCGAGGCTGCGCACAAGAAGGGGGTCGTACACCGCGACCTGAAGCCTCAGAACATCATGCTCGGCTCGGGAGACCACGTCTACATCGCCGACTTCGGCCTCGCCAAGACGCTTGAGCACACGGGGGTCACGCAGACCGGAGCCATCCTGGGCACGCCCAACTACATGTCTCCCGAGCAGGTGAAGGGAGAGACCGCGGGACCCCAATCCGATCTCTATTCGCTCGGCGTCATCCTCTACGAGATGGCGACCGGCTCGGTCCCTTACACCGGCAAGTCCGTCTACGAGGTGATGATCCAGCGGGTTCAGAAGCCTCCGCGCCCCGTTCATGAGCTGAACCCGGCGATCCCCTCCTACCTGCAGAAGATCCTGTCGCGCTGCCTCGCCGTCGATCTGAAGGCCCGGTACGCGAGTGCCTCGGAAATCCTCGCGGATCTCCAGAGCGGGACGTTCCGGCCGACACTCCGCTACGAGATCCAGCGCCGCCGCTGGCTGAAGCCGGCCGTCGCGGGAGTCGTCGGGGCGGTTCTCCTCGCCGCCGTCGGCCTCTGGGTTTTCCAGCGAGGAAGGTCCGCCCTGCCCGCGGCCGCCCCGAAGCCGCAGTCGGTCCTCATCGCCGATTTCGCGAACCGGACCGGGGACCCGGTCTTCGACGGAACGCTCGAGCCGGCCTTCACAACCGCGATGGAGGGCGCGTCCTTCGTCACGTCCTTCAACCGGAATCAGGCCAAGAAGATCGGCGGGCAGCTCCGGCCCGGGGCGACCGGTCTCGACGAGCCGCTCGGGAGACTCGTGGCGGTTCGAGAGGGAATCAACGTCGTCACGTCGGGGTCCGTCGAAAAACGCGGCGACGGCTACGAGGTCTCGGTTCGAGCGGTGGATCCAACGACGGGAAAGACGATCGCGACCGGCCAGGAGAAGGCCGCCGGAAAAGAGGCCGTGCTCACGTCCGTCGCCCGTCTCGCCGCACAGGTCCGTCGGGCTTTGGGCGACACGACCCCTCAATCCGCCCAGGTCGCGGCCGCCGAGACTTTCTCCGCGGCGTCGCTCGAGGCTGCGCACGAGTACGCTCTCGCGCAGGAGCAGCAGTACGCCGGCGGCTACGACGAGGCCGTCCGCCACTACCGCAAGGCGCTCGATCTCGATCCCAATCTCGGTCGCGCCTGGGCGGGACTCGCAGCCATCGAGAGCAACCGCGGCCGAAGACAGGAAGCCGAGAAGTCCTACAAGGAAGCGCTCGCCCGAATCGATCGGATGAGCGAGCGGGAGAAGTTCCGCACCCGCGGCGGTTATTACCTGCTGACCCGAAACGTCGAGAACGCCGTCGAGGAGTACGGCTCTCTCATTCGCCAGTATCCGGCGGACGCCGCCGGCATCGCGAACCTGGCGCTCGCCTACTTCTACAAGCGGGACATGCCCCGCGCGCTCGCCGAAGGACAGCGCGCCCTCGACATCTATCCCAAGAACGTGCCTCAGCGGAACAATCTCGCGCTCTACGCGATGTACGCCGGCGACTTCGCCACATCCATTCGCGAGAACGAAGCCGTTCTCCGCATCAATCCTCAGTTCCGACTGGCCTACGTCGGACTCGGCCTTTCGCAGCTCGCCTCCGGGCAGGTCCCGGCCGCCCGCGAGACCTGGGGAAGGCTCGCGACGCTCGGCGCGAGCGGCGCCTCCATGGCCGCGATCGGCCTCGCAGATCTCGCGCTCTTCCAGGGAAGAACGGACGAGGCGATCCCGATTCTCGAGAAAGGGATCGCCGATGATCTCGCGAGCGATTCCCGGGAAGCCGCCGCGGCGAAGCTCGTCGCGTTGGCGGAAGCCGAGTTGCGCCAGGGTCGCGGGAGCGCGGCGGCCGCG
>JBKPSZ010000015.1:0-12782 GCA_046735265.1 Acidobacteriota bacterium
CGTGACGCGCGCGCTCGTCCCGGAGATGCCGATGGCCGCGGCAGTCGCGCTCGGCGCGATCGTCGCGCCTCCGGACGCGGCCGCCGCGATCGCGGTTCTGCGGCAACTGCGGCCGCCGCACCGCATTCTGACGATCCTCGAGGGCGAGAGCTTGCTCAACGACGCGACCGCTCTGCTCATCTACCGTCTCGCGGTCGGGGCGGTCGCGATGAGCGCGTTCTCCATCGGGGCCATCGCGCCCCTCCTCCTGCTCGTCGTCGTCGGCAGCGTCGTCGCGGGGATTCTGCTGTCGCGGCTGATGCTGGCGGCGACCGCGCGCATCCGCGACGTGTCGACCGCGATCATCATCCAGTTCAGCGGAACGTTCGGGGTCTGGATCCTGGCCGATCGCCTGGGGCTGTCGAGCGTCCTGACGACCGTGAGCTTCGCGATCGCGGTCGCGCGCTGGGCGCCGGAGCGTACGCCCGCGCGGATCCGCCTTCCGTCCTACGCCGTCTGGGAGACGGCGGTCTTCGTCCTGAACGTGCTCGCCTTCGCGTTCATCGGACTGCAAATCCGACCCATCCTGACGAGTCTCCCGCTCGGTTTGCGGAAGCAGTATTTCGCCGTGGCAGGCATCGTCCTCCTGACCGTCATCGTCGTGCGCATCGCCTGGGTGATGACGCACAACACGATCGCCCGCTGGCAGATCCGCCGCTTCGGCTTTCGCCCGCGTCGTCCGATGCAGCCGCCGACCGTCGCGAGCGGCCTCGTCATTTCGTGGTCCGGCATGCGCGGCATCGTCTCTCTGGCGGCGGCGCTCGCGCTTCCCGAGAACCTCGCGGGCGGCCCGTTTCCGTTCCGGGGCCTGATCGTTCTGACGGCCTTTGCGGTGGTTCTCGGAACGCTCGTCGTGCAGGGTCTGACCCTCCGGCCCCTGATCCAGGCGCTGGATCTCAAGGACGACGATCCCGTCGGGCGGGAGGTGGAGGTCGCCCGAGAGCGGGCGCTTCAGGCGGCTCTGGCGAGCCTGGACGGAGACTCGTCGCCCGCCGCCCAGGGGATCCGCCAGGAATTCGTCGCGCACCTTCGGCACGCCCCCGACTCCGACGGGTCCGCGTCTGACGGTTCGTCCCACGAGGAGATTCACGACCGCGCGCTCGCCGCCGCGCGCCGGGAGGTCTTCGACATGAGGGCCCGGGACGAGATCGGCGACGACGCCTTTCACCGCCTGGAGGAAGAATTCGACTGGGTGGAAATGGGCAGCGGAACCGGTGACATCGTGGGACGATGAAGGAGCGAATGGCGCCCCCGTCCATCTTCGAAGGAGCGGGCTTCCGTGGCCGCTGAGCCCCCGCGTCCGCCCGTTCCGCCATTCGATCGCGAGGCCGCGATCCAGAAGGTGCGCCTGGCTGAGGACGCCTGGAACGGCCGCGATCCGGAGCGCGTCGCGCTCGCCTATTCACCCGACAGCGTCTGGCGCAACCGCGCCGAGTTCTTCAGCGGGCGCGAAGCCATCGTGGCGTTTCTGAAACGCAAGTGGACGCGTGAGCTCGACTATCGGCTGATCAAGGAGCTCTGGACTTTCGAAGCGAGCCGGATCGCCGTCCGGTTCGCCTACGAATGCCACGACGACAGCGGACAGTGGTACCGCTCGTACGGAAACGAGAACTGGCAGTTCGACGAGAGGGGCTACATGGCCCGGCGGATCGCGAGCATCAACGACCTGCCGATCCGCGAGTCCGACCGCAAGTTCCACTGGCCGCTCGGGCGCCGGCCGGACGATCACCCGGGCCTGTCGGATCTGGGCCTCTAGTCGATCGGCGTGACGGGGGAGTCCCCTCGCCACGCCCTCCCGCCGGCGAGGCAGTGCGAGCCGTGGTGCAATTTTTGCATCGCTCCCACTTGGCTCTATGGAAATCACGCGGCGCGGTTTCCTGAAGGCAACGGGGATCGGCACGACGATCGCTCTCGGGTTCGACGTTTCCGAGGCGAGAGCGGAGATGCGGGAGCTCAAGAGCTCGCGCACCACCGAGACGCGAAGTACCTGCCCCTATTGCGCGGTTTCCTGCGGCGTCATCATCCATACCCTCGGCGACAACGCGAAAAACGCGACGCCCGCGGTCGTTCACGTCGAGGGGGATCCGGAGCATCCGATCAACCGGGGAACGCTCTGCCCCAAGGGAGCGACCCTTCGCGACGACATCAACAATCCCAACCGGCTCCTGACGCCGAAGGTCCGCCGCCCGGGCTCCGACCACTGGGAGGAGATCTCCTGGGACGACGCCTTCGCGGGCATCGCCCGCCACATCAAGGACACCCGCGACCGAACCTTCGTCGCGAAGAACGCGAAAGGGGAGGTCGTCAATCGCACTCCCGGAATCGCGATGATCGGCGGCTGCACCGACACCAACGAGTTCAACTACCTGCAGTGGAAAGTCATCACGGCCCTGGGGGTGCCGTACCGAGACAGCCAGGCCCGGCTTTGACACGGGCCGACGGTGGCCAGTTTGGCCGCCACGCTCGGTCGAGGGGCCATGACGAACGGATGGGTCGACATCAAGAACGCCGACGTCATCCTCGCCATGGGAGGAAACCCCGCCGAAAACCATCCCTGCGGGTTCAAGTGGTTCATCGAAGCGAAGAAGACGCGCGGCGCGAAGCTCGTCGTGGTGGATCCGCGATTCACCCGAACGGCCGCCGTGGCGGACTTCTACTCTCCGATCCGCTCGGGAACGGACATCGCCTACCTCCTCGGCATCATCCGCTACGCCCTGGAGACCGGCCGCTTCCACGAGGAGTACGTCAAGCTCCACACAACCGCGTCCTACGTGATCGGCGAGAAGTACGGCTTCGACGAGGGTCTCTTCACCGGATTCGACGAGTCCGCGGGCACGTACGACAAGACCGACTGGGCCTACGCCGCAGATCCGAAGACGCGCGGCTACGCGGTCGATCCCACGCTCCAGAACCCGCGCTGCGTGTTCCAGCTCCTGAAGAAGCACGTGGACCGGTACACGCCGGAGCTTGTCGAAAAGATCTGCGGAGCTCCGAAAGAGACGTTCCTCAAAGTGTGCGAGATCGTCACCTCGACCGGCAACGCGCAGCGCGCCGGAACGGTCACCTACGCCCTCGGCTGGACGCAGCACTCGAAGGGCGTCCAGATGATCCGTGCCGCGGCGATGCTGCAGCTCCTGCTCGGGAACGTCGGGCGGCCGGGCGGAGGCGTCAACGCCTTCCGCGGGCACTCCAACATCCAGGGGGCGACCGACATCGCCGGCACGTTTGAGATCCTGCCCGGGTACTTGAAGACTCCATCCGGACCGCATCAGACGCTTGCCGACTATTTGAAGGAAGCGACCCCGACGACCTTGAACGGCGCGACCTGGCCGTCGATGAACTACTGGACCAACTACCCGAAGTTCATGGTCTCGCTGCTCAAAGCGCAGTACGGAAAGAACGCGACGAAGGAGAACGACTGGGGATACGCGTGGCTCCCCAAGATCGACGGCAACCACTCGTGGATGTACATCTTCGACGACATGTACCGCGGCTCCTCGACCCGCGCCGGCGGCAAGGAGCCCGGCCCGGAGGGTCTCATCACCTTCGGGATGAACCCCGTGGGGATCGGGCCGAACGTCCCGAAGATGATCGCGGCGCTGTCGAAGCTCAAGTGGTTGCTGGTCGTCGAGAACTACGAGATCGAGACGGCGACCTTCTGGAAGGCGCCGAAGGAGTACGGCACGGCCGACGCCTCGAAGATCCCGACCGAGGTCTACCAACTGCCCGCGTCGGGCTTCGCCGAAAAGGACGGAACCTTCATCAACTCGGCGCGCTGGATGCAGTGGAAGTGGAAGGCGATCGACCCGCCGGGCCAGGCGAAGACCGATCAGGAAATCATGGCCCGGATCTTTCTCGCCGTCCGGGACCTGTATGCGAAGGAGGGCGGCGCCCTGCCGGAACAGATCTCGAACGTGACCTGGAACTACACGAACCCGGCGGTGCCCGATCTGTCGGAGGTCCTGAAGGAGATCAACGGGAAGGCGCTCGTCGACATCCCGGATCCCAAGGACAAGACGAAGACGATTCGTCTCGCCGGCCAGCAGATCGAGAATTTCGGCCAGCTCCAGGACGACGGCTCGACGATGTGCGGCAACTGGCTGCACGTCGGCGTCTACACCGACGCGGGCAACAACGCGGCGCGCCGCTCGACTCTCGATCCGACGGGCCTCGGCATGTACCCCAACTGGGGCTTCTCATGGCCGGCAAATCGCCGCATCATGTACAACCGCGCCTCGGCCGACGCCGAGGGGAAGCCGTGGGATCCCACGCGCCCGGGCATCGTCTGGAACGGCCGGCTCTGGGTCGGCGACGTGCCCGACATCAAGCCGGACTCGCCGCCCGGCGAGTACGGCGCCTTCATCATGAACGCCGAAGGGGTCGCGCGCCTCTTCGCGGCGCAGCTCGCCGACGGGCCGTTCCCGGAGCACTACGAGGCGATCGAGTCACCTGTCGACAACCTCCTGCATCCCAAGGTCAGCACCAACCCGGTCTCCAAGAGGTTTTCGACCGACAAGGACGTCTACGGCAAGCGCGAAGAATTTCCGATCGTCGCCACGACCTACCGGCTGACGGAGCACTACCACTACTGGACCAAGCACACGCAGGTGTTGAACCAGCTCCAGCCCGGTTTCTTCGTCGAGATCCCGGAAGGCCTGGCAAAGGAGAAGGGCATCGCGAACGGCTCGCAGGTCCGGGTCACGTCCGCGCGCGGATCGGTGCAGGGCGTGGCCATGGTCACGAAGCGCCTGCGCCCGTTTCAAGTGGCGGGCAAGCAGATCTGGGAAGTGGGCATTCCGCTCCACTGGGGGTACGCGGCCGGCAGCACCGGCCACTCGGGCCCGCTCGCGAACCATCTGACGCCTTCGGCGATGGACGCCAACACGTGGACGCCCGAGTACAAGGCGTTCCTCGTCAAGGTCGAGAAGGTCTGAGCCATGGTCGCGCAGACGCTCGAGATCCGCCGCTCCTCCGCCTCGGTGTGGGGGAGTCTCTCCGGCGCACGGAGCGTGCCGACCGTCGCCAAGTACATCGACACGACGACGTGCATCGGTTGCAAGGCCTGCGAGGTGGCCTGCCAGGAGTGGAACGATCTCCGCCCGCTCGCCACGGAGCAGGTCGGGACGTATCAGACCCTGCCGACGCTCGACGCCCAGTACTGGAACCTGATCCGGTTCAGCGAACGGGACTTCGAGGGGGGCCTCGCCTGGCTCATGCGCAAGGACCAGTGCATGCACTGCGACGAGCCCGGGTGTCTCGCCGCCTGCCCCGCGCCGGGCGCGATCGTCCAGTACGCGAACGGCATCGTCGACGTGAACCCGGACCAGTGCATCGGCTGCCGGTATTGCGAGACCGGCTGCCCGTTCGACGTGCCGCGCTTCTCGCGAACGACCGGCAAGATGGCCAAGTGCACGTTGTGCGTGGACCGCGTGTCGGTGGGTCTCGAGCCCGCGTGCGTCAAGGCGTGCCCGACCGGCTGTCTCCACTTCGGGACGAAGGAAGACATGCTCGTGATGGCGCGCACCCGCGTCGACCAGCTGAAGAAAGACGGGTTCTCACAGGCCGCGGTCTACGACCCGGAAGGCGTCCACGGGACGAGCGTCGTGACGATCCTCGCGCACGGCGACCACCCGGAGTGGTACGGCCTGCCGAAGGACCCGCACGTGCCCATTCTCGTCAAGGTGTGGAAGAAGTTCCTCCGGCCGATCGGCGCCATCGCGATCTTGGGGGCCGTTTTCGGCGTCGTCGGACACTACATGCGCCACGGCCCGAAGAGCGCCTACGGCGCCGACCAGGACGACAGCAACCTGCCGCTCGCATGAGGCTTCGAAGGTCATGAGCTCCGCCGTCCCGACCGCGGGCCCCCATCTTCCGGGCGATCCGGCGGTCATCGTTGCGCGCCGGTACGAGGACGTCGTCGTCGGAAACGAGATCGCGCGCCACAGCCTCCTGTCGCGATTCAGCCACTGGGCCGTCGCGGTCTCTTTTGTCGTCGCGATGCTCACCGGCATGCCGATCTGGTCGCCCGTATTCGGCTGGATGGCTTACCTGTTCGGAGGCCTCACCGTCTGCCGCCTCGTGCACCCCTGGGCGGGCGTGGCGTTCGTCCTCTTCTCGATCGAGAGGTTTTTCCAGTGGCTTCGCGACATGCACTTTCGGGAGCCGGACATCGACTGGTTCCGGCAGAGGGCGACGAAGAAAGGGCGCGCGGGAGTCGACGATTCCCGGGTCGGAAAGTACAACGGCGGCCAGAAGCTCTACTTCTGGGCGGTCTCTCTGGGAGCGATCGGGCTTCTCGTCTCCGGTCTGGTTTTGTGGTTCCCGGGCGCCTTCCCGCCGATCGTGCGGCAGCTCGCTTTCCTCGTTCACGATTTCACCTTCATCTGCTTCGCCGTTTCGCTGGTCATCCACATCTTCTTGAGCACCGCCGCGGAGCCCGGGACGTTCGTCTCCATGTCGCGCGGAACGGTGACGCGCGCCTGGGCGCGATTGCATCATCCACGCTGGTACCGCGAGGTCTTGAGCGGGGAACGGTCTCGCGAGGTGTTGCGCGGTGAGCCGACTCGCGAGACCTAGTACGCCGCCCGCGTCCGCGGAGCTCGAACGACGGGCGGCGCGCGCGCAGCACCTCGCCCGCGAAGCTCCGACCGCGGGCGAGCCCCTGCTCTTCGCGGCCGGGCTTTACGCCGTCCAGGCGCGGGTGGCAAACGCACTGGAGGCGGCGCACGCGGAGCAGCCGCTCTCGGGACGGCTCGAAGACGACTGCGAGCGCTTCGAGAACGAGGCGCGGGTCATCCTGAGCTACGTATCCGATTCCGCGCCGACGCCGCTCGCCGAAGCGGCGGCTTCCCGGCGGAATGACTCGGATGCAACCGCGCAGACGCGCCTCCTCCTCTACTGGGCGGGAGATCGGACGGAGGACGGGGACTACCTCTCCCGCGCCGTCCTGCGCCCGTATGTCGAGACGCTCCGCCGGTGGAACGTCGCCCCGGACCGCCTCCATCGAAACGGGTGCTGCCCGTTCTGCGGCGGCTCGCCCTGGGTCGGCCTCCGCCGCGATGGAGCCGAGATGGAGGGGGCCCGCCGCTTCCTGGTTTGCGCGCTCTGCGGAAGCGACTGGAGCTTCTCCCGCATTCTCTGCCCGGCATGCTTCGAGCAGGATCCCTACAAGCTGCCGTCCTTCCGTGCGGAGTCGCATTCGGCCGTCCGAATCGAAGCGTGCGAGACCTGTCGCCGATACGTTAAATCGATCGATCTCTCCGGGGACGCGCGGCCCATCCCCGAGGTGGACGATCTCGTCTCGCTCTCGATGGATCTCTGGGCCGCCGATGAGGGTTACACGCGCATCGAGCCGGGACTCGCCGGGCTCTAGCCCGCGCGCCGGGCGGCAAGTCGAACGCTTCAGGACTGCAGAACGGATCGGTCGCCACCGCCTCAATGGGGAAGCGACCGCGTCGCGAAGCGGCTCGCGCATCAGATGCGACGCGGACGTAACTTCGGCCCTGCCCGGTGCGTCGCGCCGACCTGCGGGACGCAGCCGCGACACTCGAATCTCGTCCGCTCCGTGGCACCGATCCTGCACTTTTTGGGCCTCGGAGGCCCGTCATGGCGCGACCAACTTTCCTGTGTTCTCTCGCGATCGTTCTGGCGGCGGGGATGCTCGCCGCCGCCCCGCTCACCAACATTCACCGGATCGATCTCGTCGACGGCGGCCGGATCCTGAGCCTCGATGAGCCCGTCCGATCCGGCACGATTTTCACTTTCCACCGCTACCCGAGTGGAGAGCTTTCCGGCGTCCCCGCGGAGCTGATTGAAGGAATCGCGCGCGCGCGCGTGGCTTCGTCTCCGGCCGGCGGGATCGCGCTCAGCGCGCCGGCGCCGCCGTCGCGCGAGGGCAAGGAGCTCGAGCCCGGAGAGCTCGTCGTCCTGTCGAGCCCGACGGGAGAGGGCGCTCCGGCGAACGAGACGTCGGATGCGACGGCGTCCGCACCCGTTCCGCAAGCTCCGCCGATGTGGAACGGATATTTCTACGGGGGCGGCGGGCCGCTCCGGACCCCGGCAAATGGAGTCGTCCTCCCTCCGGGCACGACCGTCGGAACGGACGGCCTCCTGCGCGTTCTCTCGACGACGGACATGGCCGTCAACGCGGCGGCCGCGAGCGCCGCGGCCGCGACGGCGTCCCCGCTCGTCGCTCCGAACGGATTTCCGGCGACGGCGGGAGCGGCGGTGGTCATCGGCCCGAGTGGAACACCGGTGATGATTCCTCAGAATGGCGTCGCTTCCACGCCAACCGTACTCCCGGACGGGACGATCGTCGGCGCGACCGGAACGTCGGTCATCGGAAGCAACGGCACGCCTGTCCTCGGAACGGTTCCCGCCACGCCGGTGATCGGACCCAATGGCACACCGATCCTGGCTCCGCCTGGCCAGCCCGGCTCGACGCCGCTGGCGATCGGTCCCAATGGCACGCCGGTCCTGGCCCCTTCGGGACAGTCCGGATCCTCCGCTCCGGCCACGGCGCCGAACGGAACCCCGAGCGCGCCGGGCCGGTCGGGTGCGCCTGCCGGATCTTCAGCTGCAGCTTCTTCCGGAGGGAGCGCGTCGCACTGAGCGCGAGCGAACGGTGGCTGCTTCTTCGGACGGAGTTCGCCGTGTAAAGTTCGACCGATCGGGAGAGACGCTTCCTTCAGGAGTTCTTCTTAACGACAGTGATCCGGCCGCTCGGCTCGAGATAGGCTTTCTCGACCCCCTCGACGTTTTCGGCGCGGATTGCTGAGATCAGCTGCTGATGCGTGATCTTCTCGGCTGCGAGCGCCTCTCGCGAGATCTCGCCGTGGTCAATCAGGAAAAGCAGCTTTCCTTCGATCCCGCTCTCGAGCCAGCGGACCCGGTACACGAGGTGGTTCAGAAAGAACATGAGGCCGAGCAGCGTAGCGGCGGAGATGGCGGCTGCCGCCAGAGACGTATCGCCCGCATTCATGGCCGGGCCGACAGCGTGCGCGACCAGGAGGATGCCTAGAAACTCCATCGGCGTCAGCCGTCCGATCTCCTTCTTGCCGGCAACGCGCACGAGCACCAGGAGGAAGACGTAGACGAGAGCGCTCCTGGCGGCGCTCTCGAGCAGGGAGACAGTCGGATAGAACATGCGACTCGGTCCGGGCGCAGCGCCGCGCCGGCGCTCGGCCGAGGCAAGAGCAACCCCATGCCGACTTGGGCGGCCGCACGGGCGAGGCGCTAAACGAGCTCGCGGACCGTATCGGAAAGCATGGTCAGTGCGATCCGACCAGCGTGAGGCGTCCCCTTCGCGAGCGCTTCCGCGAAGCGCGCCGCCTGCTCGACCGTGATCTTCGGGGGACGGGGCGGCTCGAATGGATCGACCACGGCCTCGACGATCACCGGTCCCGGTCGGGACAGCGCCTCGGCCAGGACCGAGGGGCACTCGACGGGATCCTCGATTCGGAAGCCTTCGCCGCCGCAGGCGCGCGCGAAGGCGACGAAGTCGATGGGCTGGAGGTCGCAGCCGTACTCCGGGTTTCCGAGGAATACCATCTGCTCCCATTTGATCTGTCCCAGCGAATCGTTCTTGATCAGGACGACCTTGACCGGCAGACCGTACTTGACCGCCGTCGCGAACTCGCCCATCAACATCGTGAATCCGCCATCGCCCACGAAGGCGACCGACTGGCGGTCGGGATACGCGATCTGTGCGGCGATCGCGTACGGAAGCCCGTTCGCCATGGACGCGAGATTTCCGGAAACCGAGAACATTTGCCCGGAGCGCGCCGGGATGTGGCGGGCGAACCAGCTCGTGATCGTGCCGGAGTCGCATGAAACGATCGCGGTCGGGGAGAGACGCCTCCCGAGCTCCGCCGCCACGACCTGCGGTTTCATCGGGCGCTCGGTCCGGCTCTCCTGCTTCGCCAGGACGTCGCGCCACTCCTTCATCCGCTCCTGCGCTCGATCGAGAAAGCCGCGGTCCTCACGCCGGCGAAGGAGCGGGAGAAGCGCCCGTAGCGTTGCGCACGCGTCACCGACGAGGCCAACCTCGGCGGGATAGCGCAGCCCGATTCGCGCCGGATCCGTGTCGATCTGAACGGCGCGCGCGGCGCCCGGCTTCGGATAGAACTCGATATAGGGGAATGACGTCCCGACGAGGAGCAGGGTGTCGCACTCCTCGAGCGCCTCCTGAGACGGCCTCGTTCCGAGAAGGCCGATTCCTCCGGTCGTAAAGGGCGAATCGTCCGGGACGACTGCTTTGCCGAGAAGCGCCTTGACGATCGGGGCTGCGAGCCGGTCGGCGGTTTCGAGAAGCTCCTTGGTCGCTCCGAGCGCGCCGCGCCCGGCGAGGATGACGGTGCGCCGCCCCTCCGCGAGAAGCAGAGCGGCCCGCTCGATCTCGGACGGCGACGGTAGGCGTGCGCTCGTCCCGGGCACTTCGCCCGCATGGCCGGGCACGTTTCGCTTCGAGCGGTCGCTCGCGGAGGCCTCCTGGAGGTCGACGGGAAAGTTCAGGTGCGCGACACCGCGGTACGCGAGCGCCGTGCGGCAGGCGAGGCTCGCCGCGTTCTCGACATGCGCTGCGCCCATGACCCGCGCGTTGTAGACCGCCACATCCGCGAAGACGCGGTCGAGATCCACGTCCTGCTGCTGGTGGGTGTCGATCAGGTCGTGGAAGGCGTGGCCCGTGATGGCGAGAACCGGCTGCCCGTCGAGCTTCGCGTCGTAGAGCCCGTTCAAGAGATGGACGCCGCCCGGGCCGGAGGTCGCGAGGCATACGCCGAGCCGTCCCGTGTACTTTGCGTAGCCTGTCGCCATGAACGCCGCCGATTCCTCGTGGCGCACCTGAACGAACCGGACTCGATCCTGGCGCTTGCGCAGCGCCTCCATGATCCCGTTGATGCCGTCGCCCGGGAGACCGAAGACGACGTCGACGCCCCAGGCCTCGAGAGTTTCGACGAGCAGGTCGGCGCCAGTCATGGCCATCAGCCGCTCCGGGCCGACTCAGCGGGCGGCGCGTCGAGCGGATGCCGCTTTCGCGGGTTGCCGCCGGCGGGCGGAAGCGCGCGGGCGCGCCGGGCTCTTCCGGCCGTTTCCTCTCTTGGCCGGCGTCCGGCCGTTTCGCTTGCTCGAATGCGGCATGGTCTTCCGCGCTTTCTTCGCGAGCGCCGCGCCGATCGCCGTCTTGACGTGCAGCTTTTCCTCGGGCGGCGGGAGCACCGCGGGGAAGCCGAGCGACTTCATCCATAGCTCCCGCGTCCAGCCCTGCGTGTGATACAGGTGCTCGTCCTCCTCGCTCTCGACCTCGCCGTGCGCGTCCGAGAGCGTCTTCTTCTCCTCGCCTTCCGATCTGCCCGCCGACTCGCCGATCAGCTCCCAGTTGAGGTGATCCTTCGTCTCGGCGAGGACGATGCACTCGGCTGCGACGATCTCGGCAACGCCCGGTTCCGCTTTCTGCCGTGCGACGTTCATGGCCTGGACGAGGGACTCGCCGATGTGTCGGACGACCAGACGGCCGGGCGTCTCTTTTTCCGCGTCGAGACCGAGCGTTTCGAAGACCTCTCGGAGAATCTCCTCGTGCCTTTTGGTCTGCTCGAGATACTTCCGCCACTCCTTCTTCAGTTCCGAGTTGCGCGCGCACTCGATTGCCTGCGTGTACACCTGCACGCCGCCGATTTCGGTCTCGAGGGATTCGTACAGGAGATTCGTCACCGGCTCGTTCATGACGTCCTCCCGCTCTGTTTCGAGGCAAGGGGCGTGCCACCCGGAGCCGAGTCGCCGAGCGATGGCGCTCCGAAAAGAGGCTCGATCCCTCCGCTGCCGCCGGAACGACGCTTGCAATGGCCCTTTGCGGGAGGAACCCATGAAAGCCCTGGTCTGGAAGGGAATCGGAGAGATTCGACTCGAAGATGTGCCGGAACCGAAGATCGAGGAACCGAATGACGCTCTCGTCCGATTGACCGCGAGCGCCATCTGCGGAACGGATCTGCACTTCGTCCGTGGAACGGTCACGGGGATGAAGCCCGGGACGATCCTCGGCCACGAGGGTGTCGGCGTCGTGGAAGACGTCGGGAAGAACGTGCGCAACCTGCGCCCGGGAGATCGCGTCGTCATTCCTTCGACGATCGCCTGCGGCTACTGCTCCTATTGCCGGGACGGCTATTACTCGCAGTGCGACAATTCGAATCCGAAGGGGGAAGGCACCGCCTTCTTCGGAGGACCGAAGTCGTCGGGCCCCTTCGACGGCCTCCAGGCCGAGATGGCGCGCGTTCCCTTCGCAAACGTCGGGCCGGTCAAGCTGCCCGAGGAGGTGAGCGACGAGCAGGCGCTGCTCCTGTCCGACATCTTTACGACCGGATACTTCGGTGCCTGTCTCGCGGAGATCGAGGCGGGCGATCCGGTCGCCGTCTTCGGCTGCGGGCCGGTCGGCCAGTTCGCGATCGCGAGCGCACGCCTCCGCGGCGCCGGCCGTATCTTCGCCGTGGATTCGATCGAGTCTCGGCTCGAGATGGCGCGGCGACAGGGAGCCGAGACCATCGACTTCCAGAGCGAGGACCCCGTGCGGGTCCTCCGCGAACTGACCGGAGGAATCGGGCCGGATCGCGTCATCGACGCGGTCGGGGTCGACGCCGAAACGGCGACGCGCGGTCCGGCGGCCCGCCAGGCAAAGAAAGAGGAGAAGGAGTTCGCGGGGGAGCGCTCGAAGGTCGCTCCCCGGGAGAACCCGGACGGAGACAGATGGGTGC
>JBKPSZ010000016.1:0-37931 GCA_046735265.1 Acidobacteriota bacterium
CAGGAGAAGAAGATGGAGGCGCCGAAGCCCGCGCCGGAGGTCAAGAACCTCGATTACTTCGCCGGGCACTGGACGTCCGAAGGGGAGATGAAGCCCGGGCCGTGGGGCGCCGGCGGGAAGATGACCGGCGATTCGCACTGCTCCTGGATGTCGGGAGGCTTCTTCCTCGTCTGTAACGAGGACGTCTCGGGGACGATGGGCAAGATGCACGGGATGGGCGTGCTCGGATACGACGCCGGTTCGAAGAGCTACACGTGGAACGGCTTCAACAGCATGGGTGAGAACGAGCACGCGAAAGGCGCGAAGGACGGAAAGACCTGGACCTATACCACCGAGAGCATGATGGGCGGCAAGCCGATGAAGGGCCGCTACACCATGGTCGAGACTTCGCCCACGAGCTACGACTTCAAGATGGAAACTTCCGAAGATGGCAAGACCTGGAGCCCGATGATGGAGGGTAAGGTCACCAAGAAGGTCGCCGAAAAGAAGATGTAGTCCGTCGCCGCGGCCCGGCGCGATACGATTCCGGGCCGCGTGCGTTGCCCTGACTGCGGCGCGGAGGTCGGCGAGGCCGCGACGTGCCCTCGCTGCGGCCGCGGTCTCACTTCAGAGACGCAGCTTCCCACTGGACTCGCGTCCCCTTCGGTCGCCGCAGCCGCGAGGCGTGTTCCGTCCTCACCCCTCGGAAGGCTTGCGTCGTCGGAGGCGATCGACGCCGGTGGTTTCACGCCCGGCACAATCCTCGCGGAGCGGTACCGAATCATCGGCCTCCTCGGGCGCGGCGGCATGGGGGAGGTCTATCGCGCCGACGACTTGAAGCTCGGGCAGCCGGTCGCGCTGAAATTCCTGCCGGATCGCCTCTCCTCGGACGCCGCGCTCCTCGACCGGTTCTTCGCGGAAGTCCGCACCGCGCGCTCGGTGGCGCACCCGAACGTCTGCCGCGTCTACGACATCGGCGAGGTGAACGGACGTCACTTCCTGTCGATGGAGTACGTGGACGGCGAGGACCTCGCGTCGCTCCTTCGTCGCATCGGCCGTCTTCCGCCGGACAAGGCCCTCGAGCTCTCGCGCCAGCTCTGCGCGGGGCTCGCGGCGGCGCACGACCGCGGGATCCTGCACCGGGACCTGAAGCCCGCCAACGTCATGGTGGACGGGCGCGGGCGGGCCCGCATCATGGACTTCGGGCTGGCGGTGGCGACGGCGGAGACCGGAAGCGCGTCCGAGATCGGCGGCACGCCTGCGTACATGGCGCCGGAGCAGTTCGCGGGGAAAGGCGCGTCGATCCGGAGCGACCTCTACGCGCTGGGTCTCGTTCTCTACGAGCTCTACACCGGCAAGCGCGCCTTCGACGCGGGAAGCCTGGCGGACTACCGCCGCAAGCACGCGGAGGATCCGCCGACGAGCCCGTCGACGCTCGTTGCAGGAATGGAGCCCGCGGTCGAGCGGGCGATCCTGCGGTGCATCGAGAAGGATCCGGGTCAGCGGCCCTCCTCGGCGGCGCAGGTCGCGGCGGCGTTGCCCGGCGGCGACCCGCTCGCGGCGGCGATCGCTGCGGGGGAGACGCCGTCGCCGGAGATGGTCGCGGCGGCGGGGGAGAGCGGAGCGCTCGAGCCGTCAAGAGCGCGTGGACTTCTTCTTCTCCTCGGGGCGGGGCTCGCCCTCGCGGTTTTCCTGACGCCGCGCGCGAACATCGCGAGCTTCGTCTCTCTGGACAAGTCACCGGAGGTTCTGCGGGAGCGCGCGCGGGAGATGCTCCTGGGCGCGGGGCTCGGAAAGACCGCCGACTCCGCGAGCTGGTTCCGAACCGACGCCGCCTTCCTGGATTGGGCCCAACTCCACGGTCGCCTCGCCGGAGATCTCTCGCGAGACGCGGTGGCATTCGTCTACCGCCAGGCCCGGACGCCGCTGGTTCCGGCCCTGGCACAGTCGGGCCCTTACCCCACGCCGATCGTGGATTCCCTGAATCCTCCTCCCATGGAGCCAGGCATGGCCGAGGTCTGGATCGATCCGCGTGGAAGGCTGATCCGTCTCTCGATCGTTCCCGCCGAGCTCCCGAAGGAGACCGCTCCGGTTGCTGAGACCGACTGGAACGAGCTCTTTCGCCAGGCGGGCCTCGATCCGAAGCGCTTCGCGCCGGTCGAGCCCCGCTGGATACCGCGCGCCTACGCCACTACCCGAGCCGCGTGGGAGGGTCCGCATCCCGAACGCCCCGGCGTGACGATGCGCGTGGAAGCCGCGTCCTGCTTCGGCCGGCCCGTTTCCTTCTTCTGGATCGGTCCATGGACGAAGCCCCCCGATTCCTGGGCGCCGGCCGACACCGACGTCGGGCTCCTCGTCTTCGAGATCGTCCTGCTGTTGTGTCTCATCGGCGGCGCGGTGGTCGCTCGCCGGAACGTGCTCGCGGGTCGCGGCGACCGGCGCGGCGCGGTCCGACTCGGAGCGGCCATCTTCTTCGCCCAGGCCGCCATGTGGGTCCTCGGCGGGCACCACGTGAAGAATTCCTACGAGGGCTGGCTCTTCATCCTCGGTTTCAGCAACGCCGTCGCCATGGGGATCGGATTCTGGGTGCTCTATCTCGCGCTCGAGCCGTTCGCGCGCCGGCGCTGGCCCGAGATGCTCATTTCGTGGACGCGGGCGCTCTCCGGGCGCTGGCGCGATCCCCTCGTCGGCCGGGACATCCTGATCGGCGCGTCGGTGGGCGCCGCGGTCGGCCTGATCCTGGGGCCGGGGCGGGTGCTGCTCCCGATGGCGCTCGGAATTCCGGGGCCTCCCCCGCATCGTTTCGACTATGCGGCGCCCGTCAACCCCGGTTTCGCCGTGGCGTGGCTTCTCTCCTACGGCGTCCTCTCGGCGTTCTGGGTGCTCGGGATCGTCTTCCTGTTGATTCTCGTGCGCGGCGTGACGCGCAGCGGCTGGCTCGCCGGCCTCGTCGTCACGCTGATCTTCGCGGCCACGTTCATCGGGAGTCCGGGACCGGCGGTGACCCTGCCGCTGGCGGCGCTCTCGATCGGGATCCTCATCGCCGTGACGATCCGCTTCGGCGTCCTGGCCGGGATCGTGTCCGAGACGTGCCGGCGGGTCGCCGGCTATTTGATCTACAGCAGCGACACCTCGAGCTGGACCTTCTACGCGGGGATGATCGCCGTCGCCGGCATTCTGGCGCTGGCCTGGTGGGCGACGAAGACGGCGCTCGCCGGCCGGCCGCTGTTCGCGGCGGCGCCGGAGGGGGGAGGCTAGTCCGTCTCCCGTTCCCCAACCGATATACCAAGGTGTAATCCCTTCGTCGGCGCGGTGTGAAAGGTTCGCGCCGTGACTGTGTGTCGGGACAAGAGGGCGCTCCGCCGCACTCGGGTCATGACGATCGGGCTGTGCGTCGCCCTCGTCAGCGCTTCCGAGGCGGCGGGTCAGTCCGCGAGCGGTTTCCGCCTCTTTGACGGTGACGAGACCCTTCCCGGGATCGCGCCGCTGTGGCCCGAAGCCGCGTCCGAATCCGATGCCGGCGTGGTCTTGGCGGGCGCGAGGAATCCGGAGTCGGCCTCAGAGGCGGTCATCCAGGACAACCCGGCGTCCCCCCTCGCGCCTTATCCGACCGAGCGACACTTCTGGACCGCCGCCGCGGAGGTCCTCGCCCTCGAGCTCGTCCCCTGGGCCTACAACCGCTACGTCGCGGACTCCGAGTTCGCCCGCATCTCCGGCGACACGATCCGGGCGAACCTGGAGACCGGCTTCACGTACGACCGCGACCACTTCAAGACGAACCAGTCGTCGCATCCCTTCCACGGCAGCCTCTTCTTCAGCGCAGCGCGGTCGAACGGATTTTCCTTCTGGGAATCGGGTGCCTTTGCCGCGACCGGCAGTTTTCTCTGGGAAATGTTCATGGAGAACGAGCCGCCGGCGATCAACGACCTCGTCAACACGACGCTCGGGGGCATGACCCGGGGTGAGTCCCTCTACCGTCTCTCGAACATGCTTCTCGACAACACGGCGAGCGGGTCCAGTCGGTTCTGGCGAGAGCTCGGAGGGCTCGTGCTCGATCCCATCGGCGGGTTCAACCGCCTGATCCGCGGAGAAATGTGGAAGGATTTCGAAAACCCGCCGGATCGCTTTCCGACCCGCTTCTACGCGGCGCTCGACGGTTTCTACCGTCACCGCTCCGGATCCGGGGCCGAGAGCACCGACCAGAACCAGGGAGGGCTCTCCCTCACTCTTCGCTACGGAGATGCCTTCGACGGCACTCACGCGAAGCCGTTCGAATTCTTCGAGCTCGAGACGGACCTCGTGCACCCCGCGGACGTGCTCGTGACCCGCAGCCAGATCCGCGGTCTGATCGCCGAGAGCGTCCTCGCCGATGCTCCGGAGACGGGGCAACGGCTCGACGTCTTCATGCATTTCGACTACTTCAACGACACACCGGTGGTTTTCGGATCGCAGGAGTTCAGCCTCGATCACCTCTACCGTCACTGCATCACGACGGACACGGATCTTCGGACCGAAGTCGGCGTGACGGCCATGCCCATGGCGGGTCTGCAAGTCGACTACCACGACGCTTCGCTCCCTTCGGTGGGGCGCAGTTACGACTACGGTCCCGGCGGCGGGGCGCAGACGAGCGTCCGCATCCGGCGCCGGGACGTCGACCTCGGGACCGTCGCCTACGCCGTCCTGTGGCAGCACACGTCGAACGGAATCTCGCGCAACAGCCGCGTCCAGACGCTGTCCGTCGAGGGGCGCGCTCCGGTCTTCGGTCATCTCGCGCTCGGCGCGGGATGGGGCTGGGCGGAGCGCCTGACGACGTATGACGCCTTCGCGACCGTGAACAAGACCGGCACGTCCTGGCGGGCCTTCGCCTCGTGGATCTTCCAATGACGACCTCGAGGAATTCCCTCCGCGCTTCCCGGGGGTGGCGCCCGGGCCGGGTTCTCTGGGGACTTCTAACGGTTGCCGGACTCTCCGTCCCTGCGGCGGGGCAGGACGCCGGTCGCTGGGAGGTCGGCGCCTTCGGCGGGGGTTATTTCGGGACGCGGATCTTCACGAGCGACACGCTCCACATCAAGGTCTCCAACCCGGCGACGTACGGCGTCCGCGTCGGATACGGTGTGACGCGGGCGTTCCACCTCGAAGCCAACTGGTCGCACGCGGGCGCGCGGCTCGAGGCGACCGATCCGTCGACCGGAGCCCTCGTCGCCCCCACGGCGCCGATTGACATCAATACGTACGAGGTCGACACGCTCTTCGAGTTCGGAAAGGCTCCGTGGATTGGCTACTTCGGACCCGGGCTCGGCGCGATGTCGCTCCATCCCGACGTGCCCGGCGTTTCCACCGAAACGAATACGCGCCTGATGGGCAGCCTCATCCTCGGTGGCAAGTTCTTCTTCACTCCGAATCTCGGGCTGCGTGTCGACGGGCGGTACCGCTGGCGAGCGGCGCGCAACCGGCTCGGCACGACCGTCTGCGGCGCCGAAGGCTGCTTCGCCTTCGATACGAACCTCTACTCGAGCGCGGAGGTGTCCGGCGGGTTGACCTATCGGGTCTGAGCCCCCTCACCCCGGCCCTCTCCCCCCAAAGACGAGGGAGAGGGAGATGTCGCGCCCGCCGCTTCGGAACTTCTATCTCATGGCCTCCATCGGGGAGAGGCGCGAGGCGCGAATGGCCGGATACATCCCGAACACGATGGCGAGCACGAGCGCCGTGATCCAGGCGACGATGAGTCCCATCGGATTGACGACGAGCCCGTAGGGGAAGTTCGCGGCCAGGGCCCGGCAAACGACAGTGCCGAGGAATGTCCCGAGCGACGCCCCGACCGCGGCGAGGACACACGCCTCGAGCAGGAACTGGACGAAGACCTCGCCGTCGGAGGCGCCCATCGCCTTGCGCAGGCCGATTTCGTAGCGCCGGTCCGAGAACGAGATCAGCATGACCGACAGGACGCCGACGCCGCCCACGAGGAGAACGGTCGCGGCGAGGCTCGTCAGCACGACCCTCCACCCGCGCATCTGATTCATGAAGTTCTCCCATGCGCGCGCGGCCTCCGCCTCCATGTCCAAGATCTTCACGTCCTCGATGCCGTGGTGCGCCTGCTTCGCGCGGCCGATCATCGTCGCCGACACGACGGCGGTGTCGCGTTTGCGCGCGAGCTTCACCCCGACGCTCGAGAGCTTGTGATCGGAATCGATCCGGTCCATGTACGTCTGGAGCGGGATCGTGATGCCGTTCGAGTCGTACCAGAGCTCCTCGCTGAAGATCTGGCTCGGCGCCTGGACGCCGACGATACGGAACCGCACGCCCTCGACGGTGATGTCGCGCCCGACCGGGTCCGCGCCGCCGAACAGCTTGGACCCGAGGGTTCCGCCGACGACGGCGACGGTCGAGCGGCGGCGCTCGTCGTCGTCGGTCAGGCCGCGCCCCATGCCGATCGTGCGGTTCATCCACCGGCCGTAGTCGGGCCAGACGCCGTTGACCCAACAGCGCTCGGTGCCGCCCGCGACCTTCACGGCGGACATCTTCGTCGCGCGCGGCAGGTACGCGAGGACCTTTTCGTCCGGCGCGGTGAGGCGGGGCAGGTCCTCGAAGCGCAGGCCCGGGCTCATGGCGAACCGCTTCTGCTCCTCCGTCGTCGCCGGCGACTCGGGCGCGAGCACGATCGTGCCGTCCCAGCTCATGCCGGAGAAACCGGTCGAAATCTTGTCCATGACGCCGTCGAGCACCGAGGACATGACGACGAGCGCAAAGACGCCGAGCATCAGGAGGGTGAGCGTCAGCGTCGAGCGCAGCTTGTGCGCCCAGAGCTCGACGAAGCCGCCCTTGACGATCTCCCAGCCGAGGCCGAGGCGCGCGCCGAGTGAAAGATGGCGCGGCTTCGCGAGTCGGTCCGTGGTCGCGCCGGGGCGAGGGACGGCGAGGCGGCCGACGGCCTCACTCATAGTGCAAGGCCTCCATCGGCGAGAGCCGCGACGCTTTCCAGGCGGGGAAGAGGGCGAACACGAAACCGAAGACCGCGGCGAGGGCGTACGCAGAAACGAAGCTCTTCGGGTCGATGTGGAGCGGAATCCCGATCGATGCGGTGATGATCTTCGAGAACCCGACGCCGATGACGAGCCCGACGAGCGATCCGGCGCCCGTCAGGAGCAGCGCCTCGGTCATGAACTCCTTGAAGACCTCGCTGCCCGGGGCGCCGATCGCCATCTTGACGCCGACTTCCCGGATGCGCTCCTTCAACGTCGCCATCTGGATGTTGACGTTGACGATGCCGCCGCCGATCAGGGAGAGAAACCCGGAGAGCAGGAAGATGATGTCGTAGACGTCGCCCTGAGATTGCTCCTTACGGACGCGCGCGGCGACGTCGTCCATGCGGAAGTCTTCCTGCTGCCGGTGGTTCGCCTTGAGCATGGACGAGAGGCCCTTGGTGAACTTCGCCATGGCGTCCAGCTCGCGGATCCGGAACGTCACGCGGTCGACGCGGTGGTATCGGTCCCCCTCGAAGCGGCGCGCCACGAGCGTTGTCGGAAGCGCGATGATCCGGTTGCGCCAGCGGAACATGTTGCGCTGGGAGTCGCGGAATCGGAAGACCCGCTCTCTCAGAATGCCCACGACCTGGACGGGCGTGTCGCCGATGCGCAGTGTGCGGCCGACCGCGTCGCCGTTGGGGAAGAACACGGACACGGCCTCGGTGCCCAGGACGGCGACGGGCGCGGCGGTCGCGATGTCGTGCATCGAGAATTCGCGGCCCTGGTCGATCTCGTAGCCGTCGAGCGCGAGGAAGTCGCGGCCGATCCCGCGGATGTCGCGCTCCTGGTCGGCGAACGGCGAGCGCACGCGCGCCCGGGCATCCTTGCGGATCGACACCCCTTCGACGGAGGAGGTATCGAGTCCCTCGCCCTCATCCGCGTCGGCGGTGCGCAGGCCCAGATTCGCCATCTGGAGCGCGGTCGGCGCGCCTTCCCTGACGACGGCGGACTGCCGGACGTTCAACTTGTCGAGCCCGCCCATTTTCACGTACAGCTCCATGGAGCGCTTGCGCATGCTGTCCGAGATCGAGAAGCCTCCGAGCACGGACGCGACGCCGAGGATGACGCCCAACGACTGCAGGGTCGAGCGCGTGAAGTTCTCGCGCATCTCCACCCAGGAGTTCTTGAGGCGTTCGCGGAATTTGCCGTTGAAGAGAGATCGGTTCATTGGTTCATCGGCGCATCGGAAGACGACGGGTCACCATCGGTGGCTTTCACGATCTCCCGATCGTCCGATTCCTAGGCGGCCTCCTCGACGCGGATCAGGCCGTCCATGATCTCGACCTGGCGCTGCGCCATGGCTGCGATCGACAGGTCGTGCGTGACGATGATGATCGTGTTCCCCTGCCTGTGCAGGTCGACGAAGAGCTCGAGCACCTCGTGTCCCGTCTTCTGGTCGAGCGCGCCCGTCGGCTCGTCCGCGAGCAGGAGCGCCGGCCGGTTCGCGAGCGAGCGCGCGATCGCGACGCGCTGCCGCTGACCGCCCGAGAGCGCCGCGGGGAGGACCTTGGCCTTGTCGGGGATCCCGACCCTCTCGAGCATCTCGAGCGCCCGCGCGCGCCGCTCCTTGCGCCCGACACCGGCGTAGAGCATCGGAAGCTCGACGTTGCGGACGACGGACGCCTTCGGCAGCAGGTTGTATTGCTGGAAAACGAATCCGATCTTGTCGTTGCGGATCTCCGCGAGCTCGCGGCCGGACAGCCCCTCGACCCGTTCGCCGTCGAGCGCGTATGTGCCGCTGGTCGGCTTGTCGAGGCAGCCCAGGATCGCCATCAGCGTCGACTTGCCGGAACCCGAGGGACCGATCAGCGCGACGAACTCGCCGCGATCGACGGTGAGGTCGATCCCGCGCAGAGCGTGAACTGCGGCGCCGTTGGAGCCGAAGGTCTTGGTCAGCCCTCTTGTGGCGATGATGGGGGTCATGTGAGGCCTCCGACGCGTCTGTCTGGATCGTCGTAGGGGCGGGCGCCCGCGGAACGGGCGGGGACGAGCCCCGCCTCTACGGAACCTGACGCACCCTCTCGGCTAGTTGTCTTCCTCGTCCTTCTCGACGCGCTTCTTCGTGGGGTCCTCGAGCGCGACCTGCTCGCCCGGCTTGAGTCCCTTGTTGATTTCGACGCGCTCGAGCGTCGCGATGCCGGCTTCGACCGGAACGACGTCGAAGTAGTCCTTCCAGTGCTCCGAAAGCCAGATGAACTTGCTGCGCCCGGACAACCCGTCCTTGGCCGCCTTCATCTTCTTGTCGTCGAGCTTGCCCTTGAGTCGATACGACACGGTCTGCCCGTCGCGCTTCTGGAGCGCCTCGAGCGGGATCGACACGGCCTTGTCGCGCTTCTCGCCGAGGATCTCGACGTTGGCGCTCATCCCGGTGCGGAACGTGTCGCCCAGCTCGTCGAGCGTCACCTCGATCTTGAAGACCTTGATCTTCTCGACGAGCTCGGCCGACGGCGCGACGAAGGTGACCTTCCCCGTGAAAACCCTCTGCGGATACGCGTCGAGCGAGATTCGAACTGGCTGACCGACGTGGACCTTCGCGATGTCCACTTCGTTCAGGTTGACTCGGATGATGAGCGACTTCAGGTCGGCGACCGTGAAGAGAACGGTCCCGGCGTTGAAGGAGGAAACGCCCGAAGTGACCATGTCTCCCAGCTCGACGCCGCGCTTGATGACGACACCGGTCATCGGCGCCGTGACGCGTGCGTTCTGCGATGAGGCGTTCCCGGAGATCGGGATGCCGCGGTCCTCGACGATCTGGTAACGCATCTGCGCGGCGCGGAGGCTCTCCTTCACCTGATCGCGCTTGATTTCGGAGGCGCGGTACGGGTCGCGGCCGACGAGGCCCTGCTCGAAGAGCGCCTTCTGGAGGGTGTAGTCCCGTTCCGCGTCCTGCAGCTTCAGCTCCGCGTCCTTGACGCTCGCCTGGACGTCGGAGAGGGATTGCGCCTGATTGACGTCGGGCTCGATCTCCGCCAGAACGTCGCCGTTCTTGACGACGGCGCCTTCGCGCACGCGCATGCCCATGACCTTCCCCGAGACGGCGGACTTGACGTCCACTTTTGTGACCGGGTCCACGACCCCGACCTCCCGGACCGAGACCTGAAGGTCCTCCGCCTGCACTTTTCCGAGCCGGAACGGGCTCGATTCGGCCTTGGGATCCGCCTTGTCCCGACCCCGGGTGGCGGCCACCGCCCCGCCTGCGGCGACGGCGATGACGAGGATCCAGATCCACCGCTTCTTACGCATGAAAAACCTCAAGAACCTTCGAAAAGCCCCGGGGGGCGGCGTTTCCGGGCTGGTTTCGGTCATGAGCTCCCGCCGGCGCCCCCGCCGGCTATTACTCTTACGCAGCCCCGCCTCCAAATGTTCGGTCCGGAGGGGTCCCCCCGCCGGATAATCCGCGCGTGGGCAGCGGGGCGGGCAGGAGCGGGAGCCGGCCCGGTTTCGAGACCGGCCGCTTCACCTCGAGGCGCCTGCGCACTGCGGTCTCATCCTGGCGGGCCTCCCTTCGGGGAACCGACATCCTCGTCGCCGCGATCTTCGCGGCTCTGTCGCTCGGTCTCGCGGCATACCTATATGCGCGCGCCCAGGCCGCGACACGCCTGGCCTTCGCCGAGCAGGCCCAGCGCCTCCAGTCGGCGGTGGCGGAGCGGCTCTCGGTGCCGCTCGAAGACTCGGCAGTTCTTTCGAGCCTGCTCGAAGGCTCCGGCCGCGTCACCCGCCGGCAGTTTCGCCTTCTGACGAGCCCGATGCTCCGGCCGGACCCGCTGCTCCGGCGGCGCGGGCTCGTGTATGCGCTCGAGTGGCTCCCGCTCGTGCGTGAGAACGAGCGCGCCGCCTACGAGGCCGAAGCGCGCGCGGCGGGTCTCGCGGGTTTCCGATTCTGGGAGCTCGGGCACGACGGCTCTCCCGTCACGGCCAACCGGCGCCCGTTCTACGTCCCGATCCAGTACATGGAGCCTCCCAACGCGGGAGCGCTCGGTTTCGACGTGGCGTCCGAGCCGGTCCGCTGGCACGTCGCCGAGAGGGCGCGCGATTCGGGGATGGCGTCCGCGACGCTCCCGTTCCAGCTCGTCCAGGACAAGAACCGCAAGGACGCCTCCTCGGCCGTGGCGGTGTACGCGCCCGTCTACAAGGAAGGAGATCCCGGATCCGAGGAGGCGCGTCGCGCCGCGATCGCCGGATGGACGATCGTGATCTTTCGCGGGTCGCCCCTCGTGGACAACGCCGTCGCGATGGCCAACTCTTCGGGCCTCGGCCTGGTGATGCGGGACGGAAAGGAGGCGGATTCGCCCCTTCTTGCGGAGCGCCCGCCCAACGCATCGAAGCTTCCGACGCGGCCCGACTTTTCGATCGGCTTCTCGGTCCTCTTCGCCGATCGGCGCTGGTCCTTGAACGTGTTCGCACTTCCCGGCGCTTTTCTGCCGGCTCGCCGCGGGGCGGTGACCGTGGCGCTCGCCGGAGTGCTCGCGTCGCTTCTCGGACTCGTCGTCGTGACGGCGCTCCGGACGATCTCGCGGCTGCGCCACCAGGCGGAGAAGGTCGGACCGTACCGACTGATCGCGCGCCTCGGACACGGCGCGATGGGCGTCGTCTGGGAAGCGCGGCACGCGCTCCTGCGTCGTCCCACGGCGGTCAAGCTCCTCGCGCCGGGAACCGAAGGGGAGCGCGCGCTCGCGCGGTTCGAACGGGAGGTGCAGCTGACCGCCGGCCTGACGCACCCGAGCACGATCGCCATCTACGACTACGGCCGGACGGCCGACGGCGTCTTCTACTACGCGATGGAGCTCCTGCGCGGAATCAATCTCCTGCAGCTCGTGGACCTCGACGGGCCGCTCCCTCCCGGCCGCGTCGTGCACCTGCTCCGGCAGGCCTGCGGCGCCCTGGCCGAGGCGCACGCCGCGGGTTTGATCCATCGGGACATCAAGCCCGCCAACCTGATGATCTGCCTTCACGGCGGAGTTCCCGATTTCCTGAAGATCCTGGATTTCGGGCTCGTCAAGGACATCGGGGTCGTCGAGGCGTTGCCCGATGGCGAGACCGCCGGCGCCGAAGGAGACGACGCCGCGCTCTCGCAGGACGGATCTCTCCTCGGCACTCCGCTCTACATGGCGCCCGAGGGGATGAGCGATCCGTCGAAAGTGGACTCGCGGGCGGACCTCTTCGCGCTCGGCGCCGTCGGCTACTTCCTGCTGACCGGAGCGTCCCCGTTTCCGGGACGGACGGCGATCGAGGTCTTTCAGCGCGAGCGGCAGGGACCGCCCGCGCCGCTCGCGAAACAGAGTCCCCATCGGGTCCCGGCGGCTCTCGAGGAGACCATCCAGCGGTGCCTCGCCCTCCGGAAGGAGGACCGGCCGCAATCGGCCGACGCGCTCGATGTCCTCCTCGAGAGTTGCGAGAAGGAGGCGCCCTGGAGCCTCCGGGACGCGCGCGAGTGGTGGCATGGGCGAGGGGGCAAGGCGCTCGAAGCGGCCAAGCGGGAGCGGGAAGAGGAAGGACGGGTCCTGTTCCTGGCGACCCTCGACCGGGCGCGCAGCAACTGATCGGGCGGACGCCCCTCGAAACGCGCGCCGGTCGCGCCATAGAATACGGCGCAATCGAAGCGAGGCCCGGCATGATGAGCGTGGACGCCGCGTTTGACCGGATCGGATCGGCCCTCCAGCAGCGGGGCTACTCCCCGATGAAGGAAGAAACGCCTTCACCCGGATTTCGAGTCGCCTCCTACTCCTCCCAGGACATGTCGGTCCGCGTTCGATGGAACGAGAAGTCCCGGGTTCTGGCGCTCGAGGTCGAGGCGAACGGCGAGTGGGCCGAGTTCGCGCGGCGCGCGTTCGGACCGCAGGGTCTCGAGGACACGGCGGTCGAGGCTCTCGTTCGCGCCGTCCGCAACGAGGTCGCGGAAACCTCAACCGACGCCGACTAGGCGCGAAAAAATCCCCTACACAGACGGCGTAATCCGCTGTGGCGCGGCGGAGCGGCCCCGAAGCGCGACGACCGTCAGGTCGTCGGAAGCGGGAGCTCCTTCCAGGAAGTCGGAGACCTCGGAAAGGATCGCGGCGCAGAGCTCCGGCAATGGACGGCGGCGATTCCGGCGAACGGCCGCCTGCAGCCGCTCCTCTCCGAACTCCTCGTCGCGCAGGTTCGCCGCCTCGGGGATGCCGTCGGTGAAGGCGATGAGGAGGTCGCCGTTTCGAGCCGGACCGTCTGCTGCGACCACTCCGCCTGCGGAAAGAGCCCGAGAACCGTGCCGTCGGAGGAGAGGCGTTCGGGGCGCTCGCCGTCGGCCCCGGCCCGCAGCAGAAGCGGGGGATTGTGTCCGGCGTTGACGCACGTGAGCTCGCGACGCGCGTCGTCGTAGATCCCGAAAAAGAGCGTCACGAATCGATTCATCTCGACGAGCGTGCACAACTGGCGGTTCGTTTCCGCCACGATCGGGCCGGCGTCCTCGCCGCGGAGCGAGGCGAAGCTCCGGAGGATGCCCTGCAGGCTCGCCATGAGAAGGGCCGCCGAGAGACCCTTTCCGGAGACGTCGCCGACGGCGAGTCCGATGCGGCCCGCCGCGAGCGGGAGGAAGTCGAAGTAGTCGCCGCCGACGCCTCGCGCCGGCCGGCAAATTCCCGCGCACTCGAGCGTCGCGAGTGCGGGAGGGTTCTGCGGGAGGAGGCGCCGCTGGACCTCCTCCGCGACGCGGAGCTCCCTTTCGAGAAACTCCTGACGCGCGAGCTTCTCGCGCTCGAGCGCGGTTTTCAGCGTGGACACGAGACCCGTCAAGAGGAGGAAGAAGATGAGCTTCTCCGTCCCGTTCCAGTAGGGGATCGCGGGATGCGCGTACGGCCGTCCGGTCAAGTAGTCGGCGAGGAACCACGCCGCGGCGGCGAAGATCGAGAGCGCGATCGCGGCCGCGCGGCCCGCGAACCAGACGATGACGACGACCGGCACGGCGTAGAAGATGAGCGGAGAGAGGTCCGGCCCCGTGGCGTAGTCGGCCCACCAGAGCAGGCACACGAAGAGAAAGGCGCCCGTCGTGAGGAGCCAGCGCGGTACGCGGCCGAGAAGGCGGACGAGGTTCACCGGGCGGTCCCGTCGCTCGCCCGGCGGCGCCCGCCGCACCGCCTCCGCTGCGGCGACCGAAGGCTCAGGGTCGGATGCGAGCCCAATCGGGCAGGGGATTCCCGGGCCGCTCGTTGTCCCAGACGATGGAGAGGATCCACCAGCGCCGTCCATCGTGATGGAGCTGAAGGCTGTTGATCCCGCGGAAGAGGATCTCGGGGTCGTCTCTCCGGCGCCCCGCCGCGTAGGCCGAGAGGACGTGCGCGATGTTCCCGAACTGGAAAGTCTCTCGCGCAGTCTCCCATTCGTAGAAGTCGTTCGCCGCGAAGAAGGCGGAACGGGAAGCGAGCCACTGGTCGAAGCTCATGGGAACCCGCTCGACCCGATCGACCGGAGCTCCCGGAGGATGCGGCGGCAGCTCGGTCGGGATCGGACCGGTCGGCATCAGAACGGCGCCGGGCGCGTACAGCTTGCGGTCGCGCTCCCAGTCGCGCGGTCCGGCCGGTCCCGAGATCGATTCGTAGAGCGCGGCGAGGACGCCGTCGATGGTCGCCGTGTCGGGATCGGTCGCGCCGGAATCGAGCCGGGCCGTCATCGCGGAAGAAACGCCATGGCGGTCGCAACTATATCGGCGCGCGCCGCGTCTCGAGCGGCTGACGCATAATCGCGCCCCTCATGGTCGCGGAAGCGTTCACGATATTTCTCTCCGCGTTCCTGCTCTTCTCCGTCGAGCCGATCATCGGAAAGGACGTCCTTCCCTGGTTCGGCGGGGCGCCCGCGGTCTGGACGACCTGCCTCCTCTTCTTTCAAACGGCCCTTCTCGCCGGCTACTTCTACGCCGACCGCCTCACGAGGCGGCTCGGCCTGCGAGAACAGCGCATGGTCCACGTCTGGCTCGTCGCTCTGTCGCTCGCGGCGCTCGCCGTCGCGGGCGCGGCCTGGAGAGCGCCGATCCTGCCGGGCCCCGCCTTTCGGCCGCCGGACGCCTCGGCTCCGATCGCGCGGGTTCTCGCGGCTCTCGCCGCGGGCGTCGGCCTCCCCTTCTTCCTCCTCTCGACGACGGGACCGCTGGTCCAGGCCTGGATTGCGCGCCGCCGTCCGGACGCCCGGATCTTCCGCCTCTACGCGCTCTCGAACCTCGCGTCTCTCCTCGCGCTCGTCGCCTATCCCTTTCTGATCGAGCCGAACCTCTCGCTGACCGTTCAGGCCCGGTTCTGGTCGGCCGGCTATGTCCTCTTCGCCGCGGGAGTCGCCTGGTGCGCGTCGCGCGCCGTCCGCGCGCCAGCGTCCTCCGTCGAAGCTCGGGTGGGAATGCCGGCGCCCTCGGAGGAGCCTCCGCCGCCGGAGAGCCTGCCGACGCTCGGGGCGATCGCGGTTCCTTCCCCGCAGAGCGCGCGGAGCTCCTTCCTCTTCTGGTTCGCGATGGCGGCGTGCGGGTCCGCGATGCTCCTCGCCGCGACGAATCAGATGTGCCAGGAGGTCGCGGCAATCCCGTTTCTGTGGGTCCTGCCCCTGGCGCTCTACCTTCTCTCCTTCATCCTCTGCTTTCAGAGCGATCGTGTGGTTCCGCGATGGGTGACCGGGCCGTTGCTCGTCGTCGCTCTCGGGTGGGCGGCCATCACGCTGGCGCGCGGCTACGGGGTTCCGATCCGGATCCAGGTCGCAGCGTACGGGCTCGCGCTCTTCGCCGTCTGCATGCTCTGTCACGGCGAGCTCGCGCGCAGCCGGCCGGCGCCCGCCCAGGCGACGCGCTTCTATCTCGCGGTGGCGTCCGGGGGAGCCGCCGGCGCGGTCTTCGTCGCGATCGCCGCTCCGCTCCTCTTCGACGCCTTCTGGGAGTTCCATCTGCTCCTGTGGCTGTCCGGGGCGGCGGCCGTCGCGTCGTTGCTTCGAGATCGCGAGTCGTGGCTCCATCGCGGGCGAGCCTGGCCGGCCCTGGCGACCCTTCTCGCGATGTCGGCGGTCGCCTGGCTCGTCAAGGATCCCGACGTCTTCGCGACGCTCCCCTCGCGCGTGCGCTCCGCGTTCGCCTCGCGCCGGGGGATGCTGCTCCTGTCGGCAGCCCTGGCGACGGTGGCGCTGCTCGCCTGGCGCGCCCGGCGCCCGTCGGACGTCGCGCGCCCCTACCTCGCCGGGACCTGTCTCGCCGGCGCTCTCGGTCTGCTCGGCTTCTCGCTCGGCGACGACATCCGCTCCTACTACCACTCGGCTCTCCTGCTTTCGCGCAGCTTCTACGGCGCGCTGACGGTCGAGGCGCTCGATTCGCCCGATCCGCTCTTCTCGCGTCTTTCCCTGCGGCACGGGCGGATCATCCACGGCTTCCAGTACCAGCCGCCGAGAAAACGAGGCATCCCGACGACGTATTACGGCGAAGGGACCGGTATCGCTCTCCTTCTCGAAAATCACCCCCGGCGCGCTGCGGGTCCGCTGCGCGTCGGCGTCGTGGGTCTCGGCACCGGCACGCTCGCCGCGTACGGCCGGCGCGGCGACGTCTACCGCTTCTACGACATCAACCCGGACGTGGTGCGGCTTTCGGTCGGTCCGGCGCCCCGCTTCACTTTTCTCGCCGACAGCCCGGCCCGGACCGAGATCGTGACCGGAGACGCGCGCTTGAGCCTCGAGCGGGAGCTCGCGCGCTCGGGATCGCAGAACTTCGACGTGCTCGCGGTGGACGCCTTTTCGAGCGACGCGATTCCCGTTCATCTGTTGACTCGCGAGGCGATCGCGCTCTATCTCGCGCACGTGAAGCCCGACGGCGTCGTCGCGCTGCATCTCTCCAATCGGCAGCTCGATCTGCTCCCCGTCGCCAAAGCGGCGGCCGATTCGCTCGGAGTCGACGCGGTCGTCGTCGACACGCACGACCGCGGAGACGCGGTCTGGGGGGCGACCTGGGTCCTGCTCTCGCGCGACTCGAAGTCGATCGACGCGCCGGCGATCGACAAGGCCTCCGAGGACCTGCCCGACTCTCCTCGCGTCCGCCTCTGGACCGACGACTACAGCAACCTCTTCCAGGTCATCCGATGATCGAGGCGAACGCGGTCCTCGAGCTTCTTGCGGCCCATCGGCCTCAGGACGACGCGGAGCGCCGGTCGCTCGAGCGGATCCGCGCTCTCGTTCGGTCGGCCGCCGACCCCTTCACGCGGCGCGAGCGGGACCACGTCACGGCGAGCGCCGTGATCGCGCGGCCGGACGGAGGAGCGTTCCTCCTCGTCCACCACCGGCGGCTCGACCGCTGGCTGCAACCGGGCGGGCACGTCGAGGCGGACGATCGCTCGGTCTTCGAGGCCGCGCGCCGCGAGGCGCTCGAGGAAACCGGGACCCGGCGCTTCGAGGCGCCCATCGGCGAGCGCATCCTCGACGTCGACGTTCACCCGATTCCCGCGAGCGGCGATCGTCCGGCCCACGTGCACTTCGACCTGCGCCACCTCCTGACGACCTCGCAGGTGACCTTCGAGGTTCAGGCGGCGGAGGTGCGCCGCGCCGCCGGGTTCACACGGGAAGCCGCGCTCGCCGAAGGCGCCGACGCTTCGCTCGAGCGGGCGCTCCGCAAGGCCCGCACCGAGATCGTCGGAGGATAGCGAGCGGGCGCCGCCGCGAGAGCGTCAGGGTCCCGCGGGCGTCGGCGTCGGTGCGCCGACGCGGTTTTCGAGCGCCCGGATCGGATGGCGGAGGATCTCGGGATCGACCTTCGGCTCTTTGCGGAGGATGAAGAGGTAGAAGATCCCGACTCCGATCACGAAAACGCCCGTCGCCCGGTTGATCGCGACGAGAGTCTGGTAGCGAAAGCGACTGCGGAACAGATTCGCGAGGGTCACGAGAAACGCGAACCAGGCTCCCGATCCCACGAGAACCCCGGCGACGAGCTCCGCCGTCAGCACCGAATGTCCGCGCACCGCGCCGATTCCGAGTGTGGCAAAGATCGCGACGAAGGCGATGAAGGTCATCGGGTTCGTCAGCGTCAGGACGAACGTCGAGAAGAAGTCGGACGCGAGTCCCCGGTCGGGGTCGCTCTCCTCCGGCTTGGGTGGGCGGATCAGAAGCAGCCGTGCGCCGAGGACGAGGAGAATCGCTCCGCCCGCGCGCTGAAAGAGGAGGCGATGGCCCATGAGAAACGAGGAAATCACCGTCACGCCGAATGCGGCGAGGGTGCCGTAGAGCGCGTCGGCCACGGCGGCGCCGAGCCCGGAGAGGAGTCCGGCGAGCTTGCCGTGCGAGATCGTGCGCTGGACGCAGAGGAGGGCGATCGGGCCGACGGGGGCAGCGAGGCAGAATCCGACGATCAGCCCCTTGACGAAGAGATTCTCCATCCGGCGGGCAGCCTACACCGGCCCCGGCGCCGGACGGCTAGTCGAAGTAGCCGTTCACGTCCAGGATCGCGTGCCGATCGGACGATAGAAGCCGCGCGGCAAACGGGGGAGTAGGATCGGTCAGCCGAGATGCGCAAGACGTATACGGCTCCCGGAATCGCCGTCTCGTTCGATCCGGCGATCTGCATCCACGCGGCGCGATGCGTGGCAGGCGCGCCGGAAGTGTTCGACCCGAAGGCGCGGCCGTGGATCCGGCCGGAAAACGCGGAAGCCGCCTCGATCGCGGACGTCGTGCGGCGATGTCCGACAGGCGCTCTTCTCTACGATCTGCCGGGCGGCCCGGCCGAGCAACCCGACGCCGATGTCACCGTGACGCTTTCGAAAAACGGCCCGCTCTACGTGCGAGGCCGCGCGCGCGTGACCGACGGCAGCGGTGAAGCCTTCGAGACCGGACCGCGATTCGCCCTGTGCCGATGCGGCGGCTCCGGCAACAAGCCCTTCTGCGACGGGACGCACAAGACGATGGGGTTCGAAGGGTGAGCGGTACGAAACGATCGCGCTGTTTCCGGCTCCTTTCGGCAGGCGTGGCGCTGGTCGCGCTCGCGGCCTGCCGGCGCTCCACGGAGATCACGAGCCTCGGCTGCTCCGCGCCGCCCGAGGTCGAGATGGCGTGGCGGGCGGCGGACGATGCTCAGGACATCTGCGGGCGCAAGGCTTCGTGCTGGGACGAGAAGATCGCGTCTGCGCGTTCCCTGCGGGACCGGTTTCCGAAGGAGCTTCTGGCCCATCGCATCCTCGTCTCCCACGCGCTGATGATTCCGCGGGACTTCCCGGTCGCCGGCGCGCTTCGCAGCGAGCTCGAGAAGAACTATGCCGATCTGTCGCGCCAGTATCCGCGCAACCCCGCCTACCCTTATCTGCTCGCCCGGCTGGAGCGAAACCGCCAGAAGAATCGGGAGCTCCTCGAGCGGTCCGTCGCGCTCGACCCGAGCTTCCCCTGGGCGCGCGAGGCCCTCGTTCGAGCGCTCTCCTGGAAGCCGACGGAGGAGGAGAGCCGGCTAGCGCGCGGACACCTCGAGGCCTTCGCCCGAGCGTGCCCCGCGAGGACGGGCGTGCTCCTCTCGCTGCTGTCGAGCCTGGAAGACCGGGCCGCCTGGGAAGCGCACGCGGTCGCGCTTCGAGCCGCCACGAGACCGGAAGGCGATCGCCCGGAAGATCTGAAGTCGCTCTGGGAACTCGAGTTCAAGTTCGCCGATCCCACGCGATTCGCGTCCCTGCGGGAGAACGTGAAGGTGCAGCTCGAGGCGATGCGCCGTGAGGATCGCGCGACCGATCGACGCTGGCTCTCGGCCCTCGAGGAGGGTTACAAGCTGACCGGCGACGACGCCGGAAAGCGCTGGGTCGATGAGACGAGTCTGGCGGAGTTTCCGTGCGAGTGGTCTTCGACGCGGATCTGGATGGGCCGCTTCGAAAAAGAGCACGGAAAGTTTCCCGAAGCCGAAGGGGATGCGCAGCAGAAGTGGCTGGCCGATCAGCTCGCAGCCATGGAACCGCGCCTCACGCAGTGCCCGGACGAGGGCTTTCTCTGGCAGCTGCGGCTGCAGGCGCTCGGAATGCGGGACGGCGCTTCGCCGAAATCGCTCCTCGAGACGGGCGAGCGCGTCCGAGCGATCCTGGGGGACGCCGGCGGAGTTCTGGTGGCCGACGTCTGGCTCGACAAGGGAATCGCTCTCGACCGCGTCGGCGCGCTCATCGAAGCCGCTGACCGGCAGGCGGACAGAGATCGAAAGCTGATGCGAGCTGCCGGTCTCGACGGGGAGGACCTGCGACAGGAGAGCTTCTACCAGCTCTATGCCAAGACCTACAATCGGGCGCTGCGGGTTCGCCTCGGGCTGGCCCGCCGGGACGCCGCCGCGACGACTGCTGCGCTCGCGGGCCTCGAGTCCGCCATGAGCGAACTCGAGAACGCGGCGCGCACCTCCGGCGAAAAATCCATGATCGCCGGCCGGCAGGCGCAGCTCTGGAAGCTCCGCGCCGAGGCGGACGTCCTCGCGGGCCGCGAAGAGGACGCGCTCGCGAAGTACGCGCGAGCGATCGAGAAGAATCCGGACGACAAGAAGATCCTGAAGGCGGCGGAAGAGCTGTATTCCCGCCGGCACGGCGCGGAAGGCTTCGACGCCTGGTTCAAGAGCGCGCAGCGGGCGGCGGACGCGGCGTCGCCGGAAGTCACGCGCGCCGTGCGCCGTCCTCTGCCGGACTTTGCGCTCACCGACGTCGCCGGAAAGAGGTGGACGGCGACCGAGCTGCGCGGGAAGGCTGTCTTCCTGAACTTCTGGGCGACGTGGTGCGGACCGTGCCGCCGTGAGCTGCCGCACGTGCAGAAATTGCACGAGCGCTCGAAGGATCGAAGGGACCTCGCCGTCGTGACCGTCAGCGTGGACGAGAATCCCGGCCTGATCGAGCCGATGTTGAAGGAGGAGCAGTACACCTTCCCGGTGCTCGTCGCGGGCGCCGGCTCCTTCACGAAGTGGGCGCCGAGCGGGATTCCGCAGAGCTACGTCGTGGATCCGACCGGAACGATCGTCGAGGAGCAGCTTGGATTCGGCGGCGACGGAAACGACTGGCTCGCGAAAATGGAGGAGCGGCTCCGAAAGGCCGCCGCCGCTCCCGGCACGAGCGGGGCGCAATAGCCGCGCCCGCTCACTTCTCCAGCCGATGCAAGTCCGTCGGCTCGAAGATCTCCTCGATCAGCTTTTCGAAGACTTTCGCGATCCCGAAGGCGAGAGGAAGACTCGGGTCGTAACGTCCCGTCTCGATCGCGTTGACGGTCTGACGCGAGACGCCGAGCCGCTCCGCCAGATCCGCCTGCGACCAGTCGCGCTCGGCGCGCAGGACGCGCAGCCGGTTCTTCATCGGTAGCGTCGGTTCGCGAGAACGATTCCGACGCCGCATGCGAGAACGAGAACTCCCGCCATCCAGACCCAGTTCAATCTCGGCAGACCGGCGGCTTCGAGCGCGGCGCCAGCCAGAGCGGCGAACAGCGAGACGACGAATCCGAATGCGAGCGCCTCCTGGGCGATGCGGCGCTGCAGTTCGTCGGCACGGCGCGCGATGCGGATCGTGCTCCAGGCGAAGAGAGCGGCGGGAGCGAGCGGCAGCAGCGCGGCGAAAAGCGCGAGAGGCGATCCCTTCGGCGCTTTCTCGTAGAGGCCGAGAAAGAAGATGAAGCCGAGCATGCCGGCTTCCATCAGGGCCGCATCGTCCTGGCGCCGCCACATGCGGAGGACGGCCCAGGCCGCCAGCGCGAGCCCGGCCATGGCACCGGCAACGAATGGAAGCGCGTCGCTCGGCCCCGGCGCCCGCAACGCGCGCCCGGTGGCCGCGAACGCGAGGATGAAGACGGCGGCGCCGATCCCCATCAGGATCAGGTCCGGTCCCGACTCCTTCATGGGCCTCACTCCGGAGGGGCCGCAGATGCCCAATTCGACATGAGACATCGGTTTCCTCGCTTTCTGGATCATGAATAGGTCGTGCATACTTGTCAAAATGTAACGTCATCTTGTCATACGTAGGCAGTGATTTGTAGTTTGGGCGATCATTGACTTACGCCTTTTTTACGCCTAAAGTCCTCCACCTGTTGGAAAGGGGAGGGCGGCATGGGCGCTCAGGCTCTCGCCATCGAGCGGCTGCTCGCGCAGGGCATGGCGTCGAAGAAGAGCGCCCTGCTGGGCAGGCCGGGCGCCCTCCTTCGACGCGCCTCGGAGCTCGCCCCGCCCGGGGCGTCGAGCGTGATGCCGACGGCGGTCGCGGTTCTCGACCGTCTGCTTCCCGGCGGGCTGCCGAAGGGACGCCTGGTCGAGCTCTCGGGCCGCCGCTCGAGCGGACGCTTCTCGCTCGGCCTCGCGGCGCTGGCGGCGGCGACCTCGAGCGGACTGGCCGCCGCGCTCGTGGATCTGGGCGACCACCTCGATCCCCAGACGGCCGAGCGCGCAGGCGTGGATCTGCGCCGGCTTCTCTGGGCGCGCCCGCGCCGCGCGAAGGATGCGCTCGCGGCGGCGGAGATGCTGCTCGCCGCCGGCTTTCCGCTGGTCGTCGCGGATCTCGGGCTCTCTTCCCGGACGCGATGGGTGCCCGACGCCGCCTGGGTCCGGCTCGCGCGATCGGCAGCGGCGCAGGACGCGACGCTTCTTCTCTCGACTCCCTGGCGCGCGAGCGGGATCGCGGCCGACGCGGTCGTCTCCACCGCCGGCGCGTGCGCGATCTGGCAGGGGAGCGGGCGGACTCCGCGTCTTCTCGCGGGGCTTTCGTCGCGGCTGACACTCGAGAAGTCCGGCCGCTCGACGCCGTGCGTGAGCGGAAGATTGTCGCTCGCATCCGGGGAGGCGATCGGGGGCGCGGATGTGTGGGCGGGGCTCGTTCCGGCTGCCCCTCCGGATGTAGGGGCGGGGGTTAGCGCCGGGCGAACCCGGCGCTTGTCGCGCCCTTCGGGCGCTCGGTGCGTCCCCGCCCGCATTGAGCCGAGAGACGCCGCTGCGGATGCGGGCGGCCGCAAGGGCCGCCCCTACATTGGCTACGGCGAATCGGGCGACGCTACTCCACATGCGACCGCCCAGAGCCGCCCCTACCCGAACGCCGATCACGGCGCCTGCCCCGGATCGTTTTCGATGGTTCGCTCCCGCACGTTCTGAATGTCCCGCCTCGCCTGCGTCCTCGTCCCTCTCTTTCCGCTCGCCGCCCGGCTGCGAAGCGAGCCGGACTTGAAAGGCGAAGCCGTCCTGATCGTCGAAGGCAATGGCAACGCGGCGCGCGTGGTCTCCGCCTCGCGCCGCGCGCGGCGCGCGGGGATCGAGACCGGCATGACGCTGCCGCAGGCTCGAGCGATCCTCCCGCGTTTGACGGCGCGGCCGCGCGACCGCGAAAGCGAGCGCGCGGCGCAGGAGGCGCTGCTCGAGACCGCCGACTCTTTCTCTCCGCGCGTGGAAGACGGCGGAGACGGAGTCGTGTATCTGGACATCGACGGGATCCCGGCGCTGACGCGCCGCAGGGAACCTCCTCATCCCGACCCTCTCCCCCCTTCCGCCGGTCATCCCGAGGAGTCCGCGACGAGGGATCCCGAGGTTGTTCGCCGCCCGGCTCAGAGCCTGCCGAGCTCGGGGTCCCTCGCTATCGCTCGGGATGACAGCGTTTCCGGCGCACCATCCCCCTCCCACCCCGAGCGCGTCCTCGGCTGCGACCTGATCGCCGCCGTCGAGAAGGCGGGGCTTCCGGCCCGCGCCGGCGTCGCTTCCTCCAAGCTCGCGGCGCGCGTCGCGGCGGGTCTTCCCGACTCGCCGTGGGTCGTGCCGCCCGGCGAAGAGGCGCAGTTCCTCGCGCCGCTCCCTCTCACGCGTCTCTCTCCCGCGATCGAGATCGCGGAGACGCTCGAGCGATGGGGCATTCGATCGATCGGCGACTTCGCGCGACTGCCCGCGGGAGAAGTCGAGAGCCGGTTGGGAGAGCTCGGCCGCCGCTTCCACTCCTCGGCGCGCGGTCTCGACCCGACTCCGCTCGAGCCGCGTCTGCCTCCGCTCTCTCTTTCCGAAGGAATGGAGCTCGAGTGGCCGCTCGTCACGCTCGAGCCTTTTCTCTTCATCGGCAACGCCGCGCTCGAGAGGCTCGTGCGTCGCCTCGATTCCCAGGGGCTCGCCTGCCGGCGCCTGGAGCTCACGCTCAAGCTCGATCCCGAAGGGTGCGATGCCCGCGGCATCGATCTGTCCGCTCCGACGCGCGACGTCAAGACGCTCCTGACGCTCGTGCGTCTGGAGCTCGAGGCGCGCCCTCCCGGCGCGCCCGTCATCGGCTTCGCTTTCGCCGCTCATCCCGACAAGCCGCGCCGCGCGCAGCTCTCCCTCTTCGGGCCGCCTGCGCTTTCGCCCGACCGCCTCGCGACCACGATCGCGCGCCTCGCCGCGATGCTTGGCGCCGACCGCGTCGTCTCTCCGCGCACCGCGGACGGGCATCGGCCCGAGCGATTCGCTTCGACCGGTTTCGAGCCGCCTCCGCCTCCCGAGATCGCCCGCCCGCCGCGCGCCGGAAGGGGATTGCTCGCGGTGCGCGTCCTGCGCCCACCGATCGAGATCGAGGTGATCACGTCGGGGGTCTCGGCATCTGCCGGTCATCCCGAGGAGTCCTCGACGAGGGATCCCGGGCTTCTTCGCCTTCCCACTCAGGCTCTGCCGAGCTCGGGATCTCTCGCGATCGTTCGGGATGACCGCTCAGATTCCCGCCTTCGCCTCCTCTCCGTCAAATCCGCCGACGGTACCAACCCCCGCATCGCCGGCGCGGTCCGCGTCGCTGCGGGGCCGTGGTCCATGGAGGAGGGATGGTGGTCCGACGCCCCCGCCGCGCGGGACTACTGGGACGTCGAGCTTTCCGAAGGCGGCCTCTATCGCATCTATCGCGACCGATCGAGCAACTCTTGGTTCGCAGACGGGGTTTATGACTGAGCGCCGGCGCGATTGGCGCGAGGAGGATGACGATCATGTCCGACATCACCACGCAAGACGCCGTTTCGGAGCTCCAGGCCGTTCTCGGCGAAGCCCTGGAAGGTCCGAAGCGGGACTGGAGCTACTTCACCGATTCCGCACCCGAGTCCGGTCTCCTCGGCACCCTCGATCGGCTCTCCGCAGCCGAGGCCTCCCGGGTCACCGGCGACACGTCGATCGCCGCGCACGCCTATCACGCCTCCTTCGCTCTCGACGCTTCGGCCGCCTGGATCCGCGGAGACCGCTCGAAGTACGACTGGCCGCAGAGCTGGAGCGTCTCGGCGGTGGACGAGCCCGCCTGGCGCCGCCTCCGCGAGGAGCTGCGCGGGCGCTATGGGTCGCTGCGCAATGCGATCGAGTCACACTCCCGCGAAAACCTCGAGGCTTTCGGCGGAGCCGTCGGAGCCCTGGCCCATGCGGCCTATCATCTGGGGGCGATCCGCCAGAAGGTCGCCTGGAGCCGGGCCTCCTCCTGAATCGCGGATCGCGAGAGAGAGGCGCCCGCGGCCTCGAGGTCGATCCGATGATCAAGCTCGTGTACTGCATCACGCGACGTCCCGGGATGTCGCAGGCGGATTTCTCCGACTATTTCGAGAAAGTCCACGGTCCGATCGGCCGCCGCATTCCGGGGCTGCGCCGCCTCGTTCAGAGCTACTCCCTCCCGCCGGACGACGACACGCGCCCCGGTTTCGACGGCATGGCCGAGCTCTGGTTCGACGACATGAAGGCGCTCACACGCGCGCGGCGCTCGCGCGAGTGGGCGGCGTCGACGGCCGACGAGAAGAACTTCATCGACCACGCCCGCGTGGCGTACTTCATCTGCGAAGAGAAGGAGATTTCATGAGCGCCGGACCCGTTCCCGCGAGCCCGCTGCTTCGACACACCGTCGCGACGCTCGCCTACCGCGGCGGGAAGGCCGTGCGCGGCGCGCCGGACGGATTCTCGGAGTTCCGCGCGGCGCCCGGATCGCGCTCGCCCGGCGAGATCCTGGCGCACGTCGGAGATCTCCTCGACTGGGCCCTGTCGCATGCGCGCGGCAAGCAGGTCTGGAAGAACTCGAAGCCGCTCCCGTGGAAAGAGGAGGTCGCGCGCTTTCATGCCGCGCTCGAAAGCCTCGACGAGCGTCTGGCGTCGACCGAGCCGATCGCCTGCCCGGAAGAGAAGCTCTTCCAGGGGCCGATCGCCGATGCGCTCTGGCACGTCGGCCAGATCGCGCTGCTCCGCCGCATCGCCGGAGCTCCCGTGCGCGGCGAGAACTATTACGTGGCCGACATCACCGCCGGCCGCGTCGGCGCGGAACAGGCGGCGGCGAAGAAGGAGTTCGACTGAGAGCGTCGATCGGTCACGGAGTCTCGTTCCTTCCTCGCGGAGTTTCTCGAGAGAGTGGCTTCGAACTTGCAGCCTGGCGAAAGCGGTTCGCGAGAAGGACCTCGACGGCGTCATGTCCTTCTATGCGTCGAACATCGTTTCCTTCGATATCGGGCCGCCCCTGCGATACGGCGGGACCGACGACAAACGACGAGCCTGGCAGGACGTGTTCGCGACCTATACCGGAGCGCTGAGCTACGAGATCGGCGAATTGAACGTCACGACGGACGGCTCGCTGGCTTTCGTCACAGCGTGAACCACGTCTAGGGCACGCTGGCGAACGGTCACGTCACCGACATGTGGGTGCGATGGACGGCGTGCTTTCGGCGAATCGACGGTGCCTGGCGGATCGTGCACGACCACGTCCGTGCCGGCGGACCTGGAGCATGGTCGGGCTCTCGTGAATCTCACGCCCTGAGCCCGGGCTCCGAAAACACGTAGCGCGGGTAGGTGTTCCGGGCCTTCGCCGCTTTCACGAGGTCGATGTCCCGCGTTGCGAAAGGCTCGGCGGCCGAGGTGACTGCCAGGACATCGCCGTCCGGATCGATGATCCAGCCGCCGCCCCCGGCGGCACCGGTCGCGTCGACACGATTGGAAGAAAGGCTGAAGGCACCCGAGCGCACGGCCGCCACGACGCCCACCGCCAGCCACTTCGTCGTCGTCGCCGAGGCGGTCGCCCGCGGCGAAAGCAGGAGTTCGACGCCGAGCGCGGCGTAGGCCGCAAACGTCTCGAGCGCCCACAGCTCGGTGCAGATGTTGAGGCCGAACGACGCCGGACCGGCGTGAAACACGGAAAAATCCGGATCGCCCCTCTGAAACCAGGTCGCCTCCCAAGTCCCCGGCTCCTGGGGGAGGTAGTACTTGCTCCGCAGCGGCTGCAAGCCCGCGGCGGACGACCAGAGATATCCCTGATTCAAACGGTGCCCGTTCGCGCTCGCCGGCCGCGTGCCGACGACGAACTTCGCGCCGAGCTCGGGGAGGCGGCGGAGCCGTTGCTCGGCCTGGATCTCGATCGTTCTCCAGCGATCGGCAGTGAAGCGCTCGGACTCCCAGACCGGTTCCACCATCGCGAATTCGGGGAGCAGCACGAGCTCCGACGCCTGCGCCCGGGCGTGCTCGCACAACGCCGCCCAGGCGCTGGCGAGGGCGGTCGTCTCGTGCGGCAGCTCGCAGACGGTGACCCGCATGCGTTCGCGCGACGGGGTCCGCGCGAGAACAGCCGGCTCAGCGCCCTCGTGCATGCCAGTCCAGCACTCGGCGGGCGCGCAGCGTGATCCAGCGGTTCGGCTGCCCGACGGCTCCGGCCATTTCTTCGTGGAGCGTGTCCTTGTGTCGCACGTCGAGCAGCCAGCGCCCGTCGGCCTGGCGTCGCGCGCGCACGATCCCGACGGCCTCTTCCACCCGGGCATCCGGCCGCACGCCCGCCGCACGCAGATAGTCGAGCGCGCGGAGCAGGTCGTAGTGCCAGAGCGGCGGAAAAGCGAGCTCCGTCCACTTCGGGTCGATCACCTCGCCGGTCGACGCCCTTCGGAGCAGACGGCGCTCGAGGAGGTACTCCTGCCCGCTCCGGCGCGCATCGGTCACCGCCGGAGTCGCGCCGAACGCCTCCTCCCAGGCGAGCAATCCCTCGAGCACGCAGAGAGTCGTGTGAAACGACGAGCGCACGGAGCCGCGCTCCGCCTCGCAGTTCCAGCCGCCGTCCGCGAGCCGCTCGCCGAGCAGGCGATCCACGAGCCGGTCGCTCCGCTGTCCGAAGTACGCGCCGAGCGCGACGACGCGGCCGTTGATGCACGGCTCGACCTCTCCTTCGAAGAAGGGGGAGTTTCCGAACTCCGGTCCCCAGGTGACGCGGCCGCGCACGAGGGCGATCGCGTTTCGCGCGCGCGGGCTCGTCGGATCGATCCCGAGGTCGCGCAGGAACACCAGCGTGTACATGTTCGACCACCAGAACGGCGTGGCGACGCCGTCGCCCCAGTTGCCGTCGGGACGCTGTTGATCGAGCAGCCGCGGGCCCCATCCCTCCGACGCGACGCGCGCCCGCTCGGCCGCGACGATCTCCGGCGACGCGTCGGCCAAGTCGCGCAGGACCTGCCAGCGGATCGACGGATCGCTGTCGAGGAGCCAGGCGACGACGGGGTCGTTCGAGGATGGAGCGTGCGGACCGATGTGCGGGGACGTCATGCGTTCGTGCCTCGTGCGTTGGAGCATGGGCTCGATTCTGCGAGCGCCGATTCGCGAGGGATCGTACGCTACCAGATGTGCACGCGGTCGCCGGGCTCGAGGTACAGCCGCTGCCCGGAGGCGATGCCGAAGGCCTCGTACCACGCGTCGAGGTTGCGCACGGTGTCCATCCGGTACATCTCCGGCGCATGGTCGCCGGCGGTCTGCGCGCGCATCCCGGTCTCGTTCATCTTCGCGCCGAAGGCCTGGGCGAAGGCGATGTTCCAATGCCGCCCGTGAAGAGCGTGCGGGCGAGCCTCGACTTTTACGCGAAGCTGGGCTTCACGGTCGAGGACCGGAACGACCACTGGGGATGGGCGATACTGCGGCCACGCGGCCGACCGCGGGGGAGGCCGAAGCGGAGAGGAGCCGCGAGGTATCGTCCCGGGACGCCACCATGCTTTCGATCGGGCGAATCCGAGAAATCGTGCGGTATCCCGTCAAGTCCATGGCCGGGATCCCGGCCGAGTCGGCGGTTCTCGGATGGCACGGGCTCGACGGAGATCGACGATTCGCCTTCCGGCGTCTGGGAGACGACGGCGGCTTCCCGTGGCTGTCGGCGAGCCGCCTTCCGGATCTCATCCTTTATCACCCCGTCGGGCGCTCCGACGGCGCCGGCGGCGGTGAGCCGCTTCCGACTCACGTCCGCACACCGGCCGGATCGCACGTCGAGCTCGCCGGCGCGGAGCTGAAGGCAGAGCTCGAAGAGAGATTGGGGAGCGGAGTCGAAGTGATGAGGTTCAAGCACGGAATCTTCGACGAGGCGCCGGTCTCCGTGATCGCGCTGGCGACGATCGCGGGCATCGGCCGCGAGGCGGGACTCGAGCTCGATCGGCGGCGCTTCCGGGCCAACGTCTTCGTCGAGACCGAACGCACGGAGCCGTTTCTCGAGGATGAATGGGTCGGGAGAATGCTGGTGTTCGGCGACCGCGATCCAGGGCCGGCCGTGAGCGTCACGATGTGCGATGAGCGCTGCATCATGATCGACCTCGATCCGGATACCGGAAAGCGCGATGCCCGAGTTCAGAAGACGGTCGTTCGCCTCAACAGGAACAACGCGGGCGTGTATGCAACGGTGGTGCGAACCGGCACGATCCGTGTCGGCGATCGAGTGAGCCTGGCCTCGTGAGTTCCTTGAGCGATGTCCGCGAGCTGAGAAGAGGGACACCGATGAATCGGCAATCACCGCTCCGCACGGTCTCTTTCGCCGCCGTTCTCGCGGTCACCCTCGCCGCCTGTGCGACGTCCCCTCCACCTCGCGCGACGAGCTCCCCGCCGGCGGCGCCGCAGGCCTCAGCCGCCCGCGGGCCTGTCGTTCCTCTCTACGAAGCGCAGCGCCAGGTCGACGAGTACATCCGATCGGGGCGGTACGAGAAGGATTTCGCGGACGTCGTCGCGCAGGCGCGGAGCTGGCTCGAGGAGCGGGCGAAGGCGGCCGCGAAACCGGCCATCGTTCTCGACATCGACGAGACGTCATTGTCCAACTGGCCGGCGTATCGCTTGAACGGATGGGGGCGGGTGCTCAACGGCGCGTGCGATCTGGAGAAAGGCCCATGCGGCCTCCGGGCGTGGCAGGCCCTCGGCCAGTCGAAGGCGCTGGCGCCGACTCTGATGCTCGCGCGCCGTGCGCGGGAGCTCGGCGTGGCCGTGTTCTTCATCAGCGGCCGGCCGCCGGACATCCAGGAGGCGACCGAGCGCAACCTGCGAACCGAAGGTTACGAGTGGACCTCCGTGATCCTTCTGCCGCCGGGCAAGTCGTTCCCGAGCGCGGTGGATTTCAAGGCTCCGGAGCGCCGCAAGATTGCGGAACAGGGTTACACGATCCTTCTGAGCATGGGCGACCAGGAAAGCGATCTCGCGGGCGGCTTCGCGGAACGCACGTTCAAGCTTCCCAATCCGGTGTACGACTTGCCGTGATGCGAAAGTTGGACGACCGCTCGTTCGGCGCCACGGGCTCCCGATAGCTTGTTCTGTCCGAAGTGCGGCGACGAATACCGGGCCGGCTTTACGCGCTGCGCCGATTGCGAAGTCGATCTCGTGGAAAAGCTGCCCGAGGCAGAGCCGCCGCGCCCGTTCGAGATGGTGACGGTCCTGGAGACCGGCGACCAGAGCCTCATCGCGGTGGCGAAGTCCGTCCTCGACGGAGCCGGGATCCCGTGCATCGCGCGAAACGAGCGACTGCAAAACCTCTTCGGCTGGGGGACAAATCGGCACGGGCTTCAACGCGGCGATGGGCCCCATCCGGCTTCAGGTGCTCCGGGAAGACGCGGACACCGCGAAAGAGCTCCTCGCCGAACATCTTCCTGCCGAGCCCGGGGATGAGGGCGCCTGAAATCCTGCTGCAGCGTATCAACGCCGGCGGGCGTGGCGCGCACGCGGGGAAAACGGCGCCATGAAGCCTGACGTCGTGTCTCACAGCACGCGCCAGGGCGGGGGATAGCGATGGAACCGATCATCGACCACATCGAACTGACGGTCCGAGACATCGAGACGGCGGCGGCGTTCTACGACAAGCTCCTTCCGCTCTTCGGCTTCGATCCGCGGCGCCGATCCCGCGCCGTCATGGAAGAGCACGACAAGGACGTCGTGTCGTACGAGCATCCGCGGTTCAGTTTCGCGATCACCTCGCCGCGGGGCGTCTTCAAGGGAGAAGCGATTCACCGAAGGAAGCCGGGGTCGCTCCATCACCTGGCGTTCCGGGCAACCTCTCGCGCCGAGGTCGACAGACTGCACTCGGAGCTCGAGCGAATCGGCGCCACGATCGTGAGTCCCCCGCGCGAATACCCGGAGTACACCCCGCCCGGGTACTACGCCGTCTACTTCAAGGATCCCGAAGGCATCAAGTACGAGGTCATGTGCGCGGAGCAGGGCTGATCGGAGCGCCCTGACGGCCGGCCTCGCCGGGCGTCGCGGCTCTTGCCCCCCGGAAAAAAGAGGATTGGAATCACCCGGAGGCATCCGGGAATCTCGCGCCGTCGAGTCGGTCCGATTCCGTTTTGGAGGAGGAACCCGCCATGACTTCCGTTGCCGACGCCGTCCGTGATCTCGCGACCCGATTCTCCGGGCAGTTGCTCCAGCCCTCCGACGCGGGCTACGAGGACGCGAGGAAAGTCCACAACGGCCTGATCGACCGGCGGCCGGCGTTGATCGCTCGCTGCCGCGGCGTGGCTGACGTCGTCGATGCCGTCGGCCTCGCGCGAACTTTGAATCTCGAAGTGGCGGTTCGAGGCGGGGGCCACAGCGTCGGCGGACGATCGACTGTGGACGGCGGGCTGATGATCGATCTCGCCACGATGAAAGGCATTCACGTCGACCCGCAGGCCAGAACCGCCCGCGCGCAGGGGGGCGTGACGTGGGCCGAGTTCAACCGCGACACGCAGGTGCACGCTCTCGCCGTCACGGGGGGAGTCGTCTCGACGACCGGCATCGCGGGACTCACCCTCGGCGGCGGGCTCGGCTGGCTGATGGGCAAATACGGACTGGCCCTCGACAACCTGCTCTCCGTCGAGCTCGTGACGGCCGAAGGGAAAGTGCTCCGAGTCAGCAAGACGGAGGAGCCCGATCTGTTCTGGGCTCTCCGGGGCGGCGGCGGCAACTTCGGCGTCGCGGCGTCCTTCGAGTATCGGCTCCATTCCGTCGGACCGACGCTCACCGGCGGACTGGTCGCACATCCGTTCGAGGCGGCGCGCGACGTGCTCCGGTTCTACCGCGAGTTCACGGCGTCTCTGCCCGACGAGATCGCGGCGTTCGGCGGTCTCATCCATGCGCCGGACGGCTCGGGCACGAAGCTCGCGGCCATCGTCGCGTGTCACTGCGGCCCGGTGGCGGCCGGCGAGTCGGCTCTGCGGAAGCTCAAGCAGTTCGGATCCCCCGCGATGGATGCGATCGGTCCGATGCCCTACGTGCAGCTGAACGGCATGCTCGACGCCGCCTATCCGAAGGGGGCGCTCAACTACTGGAAGTCGCGCTTCTTGAAGGAGCTCTCCGACGGCGCCATCGACACGATGATCGACGCCTTCCGCCGGTGCCCGACACCGATGGGGCAGCTCCTGCTCGAGCACTTTCACGGCGCGGCGACGCGGGTCGCGGTCGGCGACACGGCTTTCCCGCACCGTTCCGTCGGTTACAACTTCATCTCGATCTCGGAATGGCTCGATTGGGCGGCGAGCGACCGCTGCATGGCGTGGGGGAAGGAGACGTATGCCGCCATGGAGCCGTTCATGGCGGCCGGCCGCTACGTCAACTACATGGCGGTCGACGACGCGGGCGATTCCGCCGCCGCCGAAGCCTACGGGCCCAACTACCGGCGTCTCCAAGAGGTCAAGAAGAAGTACGACCCGGGCAACTTCTTTCACCTGAACCAGAACATCCGACCGGCTTGAGAGCGTTGCGGCCAGGCGATCGAGTGAGATGCCGTGGAAATGAGCCGCGTCGGTGTCGACGATCCCCAGGATCTCGAGCGGCTCCTGGTTTCCCGGCAGAGAGCCGGAGACGTCGACGGCATGGTCGCCTTGTACGAGCCCGACGCCGTGCTCGACGTCGGCGCCGGACGGCTGGTGCGAGGCCGGGAGGCCATCCGCGCCTACTTCGCCGGGGCGGTTGCGGAGGGTCGAGTCTTTGCCGTCGGGGAACAACGCCCGGCGAGGATCTCCGGCGATCTGGCGCTCACGTCGACGCGACTTCCCGACGGCGGCGTGACCGCGGAGGTCGCCCGCCGACAAAGTGACGGGACGTGGCTCTGGGTGATCGATCGATTCTCGATGACGTAGCGCGTCCCGCCGGACGGCGCAAGGAGTGAAGTGTGAGCCGGAGTGACCGGAGCCGCGTGATCCATCTCGCCGTGGCCGAGGCCCGCATTCCGGGTCCCGCGGGCGAGCACGCGGTCGCCGTTCTGCGGCGCGGCACCCTGGACGTGGCGCTTTCCATCCCCCGCGTTCCGATTCCGCAGAAGCCGCACGCACAGGACGAGATCTACGTCGTCGTTCGGGGCCGCGGCGTCCTGCGGCACGACGGCGACCGGGATGCCGTTGAGGCGGGGGATCTGGTCTTCGTCGCCGCCGCGGTCGAACATCAGTTCGACGAAGTGAGCGACGACTTCGCGGTGTGGAGGATGTTCTACGGTCCCGACGGCGGCGAAATCCCGTGAGGATCGTGAGAATCGACCCGTCCAGAACGCGATGCCGCGCGGCGTGATCGCGATGACTTCGGCCGAGCTCTCGCCGTGAGCACGTTCCTGTTCGTGGTGCTCCGGCTCCTGCCTGCGCCGCAGCCTGATTCCGATTCGTGGCGCTGGAATCTCCCGGCCTGGTCGCGCTCCAGTGTCGACGGCGCGCAGGCGCAGAAACGATTGAAGCTGTCGAATCGCTTGAACCCTTACTACCTTCAGGGCGATTTCAACGGCGACGGGAAGCTCGATCTCGCGGTTCTGGTGCGGGGCGAGAAGGACGGCAAAGAAGGGATCCTCGTCGTTTTCCGCGGCGTGCCGGGATTTCGAATCCTGGGCGCCGGGTCGCCGCTCGGCTCGCACGGCGACGACTTCTCTTGGATGGACGTCTGGTCGGTGTACTCCCGCGGGACCGTCGAGCGCGGAGCGATCGAGGAAGCGCCGCCTCGCCTCCGCGGCGATGCGCTGCTCGTCGAGAAGAGCGAGTCGGCCAGCGCGATCCTGTACTGGAACGGAAAGACGTTTCGCTGGTATCAGCAGGGGGATTAGGCATGGCCAGACGGAAGCGAAAGATCATCGTCATGCTCGCAGCGAGCGCGGACGGGTACATCTGCCGCCCCGACGGCGGCGTGGAGTGGTTGGACCGTCCGAGCACGGCCGGCGACTACGGAATGCGAGCGTTTTACCGTTCCATCGACACCATACTTTTCGGCCGGAAGACGTACGAGCTGGCTCTGGACTTCCAGAGGCGGGGGATCCGCGGGGCGGAGTTCGACCCGAAGGTCAGGAACTACGTCTTCTCGCGCCGGCCGCCGCGCGCAGTGCCCGCCGCGGTCGAATTCGTGACCGCGCGGATTCCCGCGTTCGTCCGGAAGCTCCGAGCGACGCCGGGAAAGAACATCTGGATGATGGGGGGCGCCGGGCTCATCGCGTCCTTCCTCGACGCGGGCGCGATCGACGAGTTCATCATCCACGTCATCCCGACCTTCATCGGCGAAGGCATCCCGATCGCGGCGCCGAAGCGTCGCTCGGTCGAGCTCGTCCTTCGTTCCTCCCGGCGCTACTCGGACGGGGTCGTGCGCCTGCACTACGCGGTCGCGAAATCCCGTCGGAGAGGCAAGCGAAAGGCCGCTTCGCGATGATGGATTTCATCCGGGTGCTGAAACGTCCGAGCGCTTTTGTTCCGATCGCGATGTCCCTGACCGCCCTCGCGGTCGTGCTCGGCTATCTCGCCGTCCACGGCCCCGCCCCGCAATCGGACGAAGGCGCCGCCGCCCACATCTGGCAGATCTTGATGGCAGGCCAGGTCCCGATCGCCGTGTTCTTCGCGGCCCGGTGGGTTCCGCAGAGGCCTCGACAGGCGGCCGGAATCCTGATTCTCCAGGCCGTCGCCGCTGCCGCGGCGATGGCGCCCGTGTTCCTGCTCGATTGGTGAAAAATGCGGGTGACGGAACGATTGGCCGTGGAGGGGTGAGGATGCAGGAAGCCGACGGAAAAATTTCTTCAGCGAATCGGGATCCGATCGCGACGGATCCGGACAAGTACAAGGTCATCTTCGAAAACGAACGGGTCCGGGTCCTCGAGTACCGGGACAAGCCGGGGGAAAAGACCGCGCCGCACTACCATCCGGATTACGTGCTGTATGCCCTGAGCTCCTTTCGCCGCACCCTGAGCCTCCCGACGGAAGGCAAGTCCGGAACCCGGGACGTCCAGGCAGGCGACGTGGCCTGGGGCAAGGCGCAGATTCACGTCGGGGAGAACGTGGGAACGACCGAGACGCACGTGATCATGGTCGAGCTCAAGGGAGCGGCCTCGGAACGGCCGTGACGGCAAACGTTTCAGCAAGGAGGGTGCGATCGTGAACCGGCAGACGTCGGCGATGTTCGCCGTGATCCTCGGGATCGTGTCGGCGCCGGCGCTCGGGCAGGCGTCCCAGGGAGACCTCTCGAAACTTCAGGGCACCTGGACGGCCGCGCAGGCCGAACGGGACGGGAAACCGGCCGATGACGTCGTCGGGCATCGGCTCATCTTCGAGGACAGCCGGTTCGAGATTCACTCCAAAGATGGAAAACGTCTCTACGCCGGAACCGCCCGTCTGGATCCGAGCGCGACGCCGGCCGCGATCGACTTCGAGCAGACGGAAGGTGTCTTGAAGGGGAAGGTGTGGAAGGGGATCTATTCGCTGGAAGGCGGCACGCTGACGACCTGCGACAACGCGCCGAACCTCGACGCGGCCCGGCCCCGGGCATTCGAGGCCAAAAGCGGATCCGGGTACGTCCTCATCCGATTCCGGCGATGAGCGGCCCTGCCCGGCGAGAGAGGTCGGCCGTTTCCCCCGCTACCCGGGGAGCGGTCCCGAGCGCGCTCGACCTCGGGCGCGCCATCCGCGACGCCTGGATCACGAACAGCCGGGTCACGGCGTACCTGATCGAGCGGCTTCCGCCTGAAGTGTGGAATGCTCCGGCGCCGGCCGGGAGGCAGCGTTCGGTCCGGGCGATCGCCGTGCACCTCCACAACAGCCGGCGCTCGTGGATCAAGACTCTGGGACTGCCGCATGGTTTGAAAGTCCCGTCGCCCGTGGATCGCGGACGAGTCGGCCGTGCGCAGTTGATCCGTGCCCTCGAAGTCAGCGGCCGCGGCATCGCCGATCTGCTCGACCTCGGGCTCGAGCACGGCGGCCGAATTCCACCGACACCGGCTTATGTCTGGCGCAACCTTCCGCTCGACGTGGGCCACGTCCTGACCTATTTCGTGGCTCACGAGGGACATCACCGCGGACAGATCGTGATGCTCGCTCGCCAGATGGGGCACCGATTGTCTCCGGAAGTCGTGGGTGGCGTCTGGCTCTGGACGAAGCGTTCGGCGGAACGATGACCCCCGAGAGGTGGGTGCGATAGGCTCGTCGCCAACCCCCAACCGTGAATTGGAAATCTCTACTTCGAACGCAACGCTGACAGGAGAACAGACGATGCGCGATCCACGGAGACAGCCAGGGACAGGAATCGGATCCGGCCGCCGGGAGTTCCTCGGAATGGCGAGTGTCGCGACGGCGCTCGGTCTCGCCGGCAACGCGTTCGTTCCGGGATCGGCGCGCGCCGACGCCCTGACGAAGGCGCAGCGAGACAAGATGACGCCGGATCAGATCCTCGACGCCATGAAAGCGGGAAACGAGCGCTTTCGCCGGGGAGAGAAAACGAATCGGGACTACCTCCGAGAGCAGAAGGCGAGCGCGAAGGGGCAGTTTCCCGCGGCGGTGTTCCTGAGTTGCATCGACTCGCGAGCGCCGGCGGAAGTGATCATGGACCTCGGGCTCGGGGACATCTTCAACTGCCGGGTCGCGGGCAACATCGAAAACGAAGACATCCTCGGCAGCATGGAGTTCGCGTGCAAGGTCGCGGGCGCCAAGATCGTGCTCGTGATGGGGCACACCGCCTGCGGCGCCGTCAAAGGCGCCATCGACAACGCCCAGCTGGGCAATCTCACCGCGCTGCTGGCCAAGATCAAGCCTGCCGTTGCCGCGACGACCTATTCCGGCGAGAAGTCCGCGAGCAACTACGCTTACGTGGACGCGGTGGCGCGGAAGAACGTCGAGTTGACGCTGGCCAACATCCGGAAGAAGAGCCCGGTGCTCGCGGAGCTCGCGGACCACGGCACCATCAAGATGGTCGGAACCATGTACAACCTGGAAACGGGAGTCGTGGACTTCGTCGCCTGAGTCGAGAGGAGATCCATGACGGCCCGATTCCTCATCGAGGTTCCGCACGAAGAGGAAGTGACGGCGTGTGCCCGCGCCGTCGAGTTCTTCTTGAAGACCGGGTCCCACTTCCTAAACCACACGGACTGGGGATGCAAGGACGGCGTGCACAAGGCGTGGATCATCGTCGAGGTCGACAGCAAGGAGGACGCGCGGAACATCGTGCCGCCCGTCTTCCGGCCGCAGGCGAAGATCGTTCGGCTGAACCGGTTCACCATCGAGGAGATCGACGACATCCTTCGGCATCACGCGCGGGGGCCGCAGCGATGATCGATCTCGAGGGTCGCACGATGTTCGTGAGCAGCACCGCCGCGAACGGCGTCGTGAGTGAGAGCACGCGGCTCCACTTCACACAGAAGGGAGATCGGGTCTTCGCGCGCTACTCGGGTGGGGCGATCGAGCGGGGAGTTCTGGCGGGCGCCTGGGCCGGCGAGGAGCTCCGGTTCCGTTATGTCCAGCGCGAGGCGGGCGGCACCATTGGTGGCGGACGGTGCGAGGTGCATCTGCGACCGGATGGCCGGGTCCGCATCATCGAGCGTTTCGCCT
>JBKPSZ010000017.1:0-14945 GCA_046735265.1 Acidobacteriota bacterium
GATCCACGGACGGGATGCGGGCGTAGACCCGATCGACCGCCTCGGCTTCGGCCGCCGTGCCGAAGGCCTTCCATGCCGGGAGGAAAGCGTCGACGAGATCCGGAACGGCGACGGCGAGCAGGAGAAGGAGCCGGGAGATCCGGCCCACGACCACGAAGGTGTTCCAGAGAAGGCCTCGCGCGAGAAGCGCGGCGGCGAGCTCCGGCGCCGGCTTCTCGACGAAGTTCCGGATGCGGCGCAGCTCGGGCCACCAGCCGAAGACCGGCTCGGCCGCGTCGATCCATCCGTACTGCGGCTCGGCCCGCGTCCGCGAGAGGCCGAGGAGGACGAGCGCTTCGGCGTGGGCGTCGACGACGCCGAGAGCCGCCGCCACGTGCGACATGAACGCGCGGTCGTCGGAGATCCAGTGGTCGGAAGGAAGGATCACGACGGGACCGTCGGTTTCGCGGCGGGCGGCGCGCAGAAGCCCGTAGAGGACCGCTGCCGCCGTGCCGCGGTTCGAGGGCTGGATGAGAAAAGTGGTCCGCGTCGCTTCCTCGACGATCGTCCGGTAGGACGGCTCGTGCGATCGTGTTAGGACGATCTGGGTGCGGCGCTCCGGGATCAGCAGTGCCGATCGCCGCCGCGTCTGCTCGAGGAGCGAGGTCCCGCCGACGATCGTCGCGAACTGTTTCGGACGGTCGTCTCCGGTGAGCTCTCGCGTCAGGGAGCGAAGCCGGGAGCCCTCCCCTCCGGCCAGGATGAGCGCCTGCGCCGCCGGGACGGGATCGGTTGCGAGGCTGCGTCCGAACAGGACGGCGGGATTCGGTTGGCGTTCACTCCGGCGGCACTCGAAGCTCGTCGAGGACATGGCTCACGCTCGCTTTCCCGAGGATCGGACGTGGAAACGATTTCGGCCTTCCACGGAGCCGGCCGGCGCCGGCTCCGTCTTTCAAGCGTGCGGATAGGTTTCGAACATCTTCGAGACCGCCCGCGTCACGTTCTTCTCCCGCTCCTCCGGCGTCGCCTTCGGATCGATGACATCGCTCGCGGTGCTCCGCCAGACCAGCTGCTTGCTCTTCGCGTCCACCAGATCCACGATCAGCGTCCCGACGGGAATCTGCTCAACCGTCGAGTATCCCCAGCCGGGCCCGCCGTGCCAGTGGTGCCAGCCCCATCCCCAACCCCAGCCAGTGTTGTACGTATAGATCGCGGTTTCCTGATCGAGACGCGTGTGCGCGACGACGAGAAGGTCCGGATCGCGATCCGATTCCTGCAGACCCTTCCCGGTGAACTCCGACTCGAGCGCGTTCTGGATCCGGCGTCCGAGCAGATCGTTTCCGCGGGTCGAAACTTTCTCGACGTCGAAGACGCGGAAGCGCCCGAAATCGGCCGTCCGGTCGTAGTCGGTCGTCGTGCGGAGCGTCGAGCACGCGGTCAGACCGACGGCGCCGACGAATGCGAGAGCGGTGACGATCCATTTCCTGGATCTCATGAGAGCCTCCTCGGCCGAAGGATTCCGAAATCCGATTCCGCCTTCGGAATTGGGAGGTTTTTTCTTCCCTGCTTCGGACCCGCCCTTCGACCTTTCACACTTGTTCTGACGACGGCGATCCGCGCCGGCGTTACAGCGCGGGTGCCGACGGACCTCGCGTCGAAGTGGAATAGGAACGGCGCGAATTTGGATCAAGAGTGACGGCGCTCCGGTCGGAGCGCGCGTAATCCCAAAAAGCGAAAGCGGGCGAGCGACGATTCGGCCGCCCGCCCGTCCGCGGCGATCCGTTACTTCAGGACGCTCGAGAGCAGACCGCCGACCGTGGGCCCCGCCGCCTTTCCAACGTAGTTGGTGACCAGCGGCGTGATCTGCGAGCCGACCTCGGGGCTGATGCCGAGCTTCGAGTACGCGGCGTTCAGACCGTTCATGTCCGTGATCGAGCTCGTGTCGACGCCGAGATCCTTCGCCTTCTGCACGTAGGTATCCGCGCCGGGGAGCGCGCCCGCGACTTTCGCGTAGTCGGACGCGGGAAGCTTCGCCTGGGAGAGCGCGAGGACCGAGCCCACCGCGCCGGAGGCCTGGTCTGTGGATAGTCCAAGACTCGAGCCCAGTGTGCTCGTGAGACCCGCGGCGCTCGCGGCTCCCGCAGCGGCGCCCGCGGCCGTCGAGGCCATGGTGCCGCTCTGAATCGACGAGGAAGGCTGCGCCGGAGCGCCGGCCGTCGTCGTCGCCGGCTGGTTCGCGGGGGAGGACGCGCCCGCCGTCGTGGCCGGACCGGTCCCGGCGGTCGTCTTGGTGCTCGAACAGGCCCAGACGCCCGCCAGCGCGAAAGCTAGGACGCCAATCGCAACGAATCGGACCGTGGCTTTCATGGAGACCTCCTTTGTCTGCTCTCTAGCTACTCCCGTGCCACGACCCGGCGCAAGCCGTCCAAAAGTTCCAGGGCCAGAGAACTCAGAGGTCGCCCAGAGCGAGCTTCGTGTCCGCATCCTTCCAGGCGGTGTCGAACTGCGTCTGGACCCACGCGGCATCCGCGGTCTTTCCCAGAGTCTTGAGGCTTTCCGCCAAACCGTAGAGGGATCGAGGGTTCCGTGGATGTTTCGCGAGGTCGGCGCGGAAGACGGCCTCCGCCTCGACGGCGCGCCCGTCGGCCAGGAGCGCGCCGCCCAGGGCCTCGCGCATCGGCTGCTGCCAGGCCGGCGGCTCGTCGTAGGCGAGCGCATCTTCCGCGGCGACGGCCCGCTTCCACCCCTCGATCGCGGCCTTGCGATCGCCTTTCGACTCGGCGATCCGCGCGTCGAGGTCCTCCGACGCCACCGCGAGCGTCGACTTCACCGAGTTCTGCGGACCGAACAGGACGTCGCCCGGGAGAGCGGAAAGCGCCGCCTGGAAGGCCGCTCGGTTCTTCTCGGCTCCCTTGCGGTCCCCCGACTCGGCGGCAGCCACGGCCTGCGCGTAGAGCCAGAAAGCGCGAACGGTCGGAAGCGACGCCCCCGGGTCGGCCACCTTCCGGACGTCGTTCCATCTGCGGAATCGGAGATCCACGATCATCGGCTGCACCAGGAATCCCTGGAGCATCGGATCCATCGAGACGACGGGGAGGACGTCGGAGAAGAGGAGATCCGCCGCCCTCTTCGCTTCGGCGTAACGACCCGCCATCGCGGCCGCCGCCGACTGAAAGTGGACGTTGTGGTTGTAGTACATGACCGGATAGAGGCCCTGGGCTCCGGTCTGCCGGATGTAAGCGCGGTCGACGTCCGCCGCGGCCGCGTTCGTCTTCTCTGCGGCGAGGTAATCCCCGGTGCGGATCTGGATGTGCGCCGGCATGTGAACGAGGTGGCCGGCGGCGGGGACGAGGGTCTTGAGTCTCTCCGCCGACGGAAGCGCCCGCTCCGGCGCGCTCGAGGCCTCGACCGCGTGGACGTAGTAGTGGTTCGCTCCGGGGTGCATCGGATCGCGCTTCAGGACGGATTCGAGGGTCGCCACGATTTCGACCGTACCCTCCTCGGGAGTCCCGTCCGGCTTCCAGAGCTTCCACGGGCGCAGGTTCATCCCCGACTCGGCGTAGAGCGTCGCCGCGTCGAGGTCGTCGGGATACTTCTCGGAGAGCGCTTTCATCGCGGCGTGGTAGTCGCGCGCGAGCTTCGCCTTGTCCGCCGCGGGATCGGCCGAGTAGCGGACCGTGAGCGCCTCGATGTACGCGCGCTCGTTCGACGGGGCGGAGGCGGAGAGCGCCACGGCCTTCTCGACCTCGACCCGCGCCTTGCGGAGGCGCTCGTCCGGCGCCGCCTCGTTGTAGTTCGAGCCGAGAGCGAGCGCCATCCCCCAGTGCGGCATCGCCGCCTTCGGATCGAGCTCGGCCGCCCGCGCGAACGACCGGATCGCCTCCTCGTGATTGAAGCCGTAGAGCAGGACGATGCCCTGGTCGAAGAACTTCTGCGCCTCGGGATTCGAAGTCGAGATCGGATGGCGGTGCGTCCCCATTTCCGAGAACAGCGTCGCCGGCTTCTCCGCGGCGGCGGGGGCGGGGGCGCCGTGGTCGTGCTGAGCAAAGAGGGGAACGGCGATCGCGTAGAGAGAGATCCGGGCGGCCCAGAGAACGTGCCTCATCGGGTTTCCTCCGGCCGAAATTCTACGTTGCGAGAGCGGGGCGAGCCGTCCTTCGGCTGCTAGAATCGCGCCCCGCTGGAAAGGAGGTCGCAGTGAGGCGAACGACGATACTCGTGGCGGGCCTGGCGACCGCCGCGTGCAGCCTGGCTCCGACGAGCCACGCCGCTCCGGCCTCGAACCCCCCCATGGCCAAGAAGGAAACGAAAACCACCGACATCCACGGCGACAAGCTCCAGGACGACTACTTCTGGCTGCGCGAGCGGTCGAACCCCGAAGTCAAGGCGTATCTCGAAGCCGAGAACAACTACGCCGACGAGTTCATGAAGGGCACCGAGGCGCTCCAGAAGAAGCTCTACGACGAGATGCTCGGACGCATCAAGCAGACTGATCTCTCCGTGCCGTGGAAGATGCGCGGCTACTACTACTACACGCGTACCGAGACCGGAAAGCAGTACCCGATTTACTGCCGCAAGAAGGGGACCCTCGAATCGGCTGAGCAGGTTCTGCTCGACTTGAACGAGATGGCCAAAGGGGAACGCTTCATGTCGGTGGCCGACTGGGACGTCACCGACGACGGGAACATCCTCGCTTACACGACCGACAACACCGGATTCCGCGACTACACGCTCCACGTCAAGGACCTCTCGACGGGAAAGACCTTCCCGGAGACGGTCTTGAAGGTCTCGAGCATCGCGTGGGCCGCCGACAACAAGACTCTCTTCTACGCCAACGACGACGCAGCGAAGCGCCCCTACCGCATCTATCGCCACACGCTCGGGGGAGATCCCAAGTCCGACGCGCTCGTCTACGAGGAGAAGGACGAGATGTTCCGGGTGGGCGTCTACCGCTCCGGCAGCCGGAAATACCTCTTCCTCGGCTCCGGCTCCCACACCGCTGACGAGTGGCGCATGCTGCCGGCCGACGACCCGGCGGGAGCGTGGAAGCTCATCGCGGCTCGGGAGAAGGAGCACGAGTACTCCGTCGACCACCGCGGCGACCTCGTCTACATCCGGACCAACGGCGGCGGCTGCCGGAACTTTCGCGTCATGACGGCGCCCGTGGCCGATCCGAAGCGCGAAAACTGGAAGGAGCTCGTGCCCTGCCGCGAGGACGTGATGGTCTCGGGGGTCAATCTCTTCGCCTCGCACATGGTCCTGACGGAGCGCGAGGGGGGCTTTCAGCAGATCCGGATCACCGACCTCGCCTCGGGTCAGTCGCACCGCATCGCGTTCCCCGATCCGGTCTACTCCGCCTATCCGCAGGACAACGTCGAGTTCGACACAACCACCTTCCGATACAACTACCAGTCGCTCACGACGCCTTCGAGCGTCTACGACTACGACATCCCGACGCGCAAGAGCACGCTCTTGAAGCGCACCGAGGTCCTCGGCGGCTACGACCCGGCGCGTTACGAGTCGGAGCGGCGATACGCGACGGCCTCGGACGGCACGAAGATCCCGATCTCGCTCGTCTACAAGAAAGGGCTCGAGAAGAACGGGAAGAACCCGGCGCTCCTCTACGCATACGGCTCCTACGGGTCCGCGATCTTTCCGACCTTCAGCTCCAACCGGGTGAGCCTCCTCGACCGCGGATTCGTCTACGCCATCGCGCACATCCGCGGCGGCGGCGAGATGGGAAAGAAGTGGCACGACCTGGGGAGGATGCTCCACAAGAAGAACACGTTCACAGATTTCATCGCGTGCGCCGAGACCCTGATCGCCGAGAAGTACACCTCGAAGGATCGCCTCATCGTCGAGGGCGGGAGCGCCGGCGGGCTCCTCATGGGCGTCATCACCAACATGCGCCCGGATCTCTTCAAGGCGGTCGTCAATCACGTCCCCTTCGTGGACGTGATCAACACGATGCTCGACACATCGCTCCCCCTGACGGTGGGCGAATTCGAGGAGTGGGGCAACCCGCAGAACGCGGAGCAATACGCGTATATGAAGAGCTACAGCCCCTACGACAACCTGGCGGCGAAGGACTATCCGCCGCTTCTCGTCAAGACCTCCTTCGACGACAGCCAGGTCATGTACTGGGAGCCCGCGAAGTACGTCGCGAAGCTTCGGGCGATGAAGACCGACAAGAATCCTCTGATCTTCAAGATCAACATGGCGGGGGGACACGGCGGGGCGTCGGGCCGCTACGACCGGCTGCGGGAGACCGCCTTCGACTACGCCTTCATGTTCAAGATCCTCGGGATCGACTCGTAGGAGGGGATCTCCGGTGCGTCGCCTCGCTCTCGGATTCGCGGCCCTCGCCGCGGCGACGTGCGCGGTGGCGGACAAGGAGGTCCTTCCCCTCGAGAAGATCAAGCTCCCGCCGGGATTCCGGATCGACGTCTACGCGCGCGTACCGCACGCGCGCTCGCTCGCCCTCTCCCCTGCCGGGACGCTCTTCGTCGGGACACGCGAGAGCGAGGTCTATGCCGTCCGGCGCGGGACTCCCGAGCGGGGCGGCGCGGTCGTCACCCTCGCGAACGGTTTGAAGATGCCGAACGGCGTCGCCTTCCGCGACGGCGCGCTTTACGTCGCCGAGATCTCCCGGGTCCTGCGGTACGACGACATCGAGGCGCACCTGGAGAGCCCCGGGAAGCCCTCCGTCGTCCGCGACGACTTCCCGAAGGACGGACATCACGGCTGGAAGTTCATCGCGTTCGGTCCCGACGGGTGGCTCTACGTCCCGGTCGGCGCGCCGTGCAACATCTGCGAGCCGGAGAAGCCGGTGTATGCCGCTCTGAGCCGCATGAAGCCGGACGGCTCGACAGTCGAGCTCTACGCCTCCGGAATCCGGAACACGGTCGGGTTCGACTGGGACCCGCGGACGAAGGAGCTCTGGTTCACCGACAATGGCCGCGACTGGCTGGGAGACGAACGGCCTCCGGACGAGCTCGACCACGCGCCGCGCGCCGGGATGCATTTCGGGTATCCGTACTGCCACGGAAACGGCATCTCGGACCCGGAGTTCGGCAAGAAGCGGCCGTGCTCGGAATTCACGCCGCCCGCCCGCGAGCTCGGCCCTCACGTCGCGGCGCTGGGCATGCGGTTCTACACCGGCACGATGTTCCCGGCCGAATACCGCAATCAGATCTTCATCGCCGAGCACGGCTCCTGGAACCGTTCGAAGAAGATCGGATACCGCGTGAGCCTCGTCCGCCTGGACGGCGGGAAAGCCGTCTCCTACGAGACGTTCGCCGAGGGGTGGCTCGACGGAAGCAAGGTCTGGGGCCGTCCCGTGGACGTCCTCGTGATGCCGGACGGATCGATGCTGGTCTCCGACGACGACGCCGGGGCGGTCTACCGGATCACGCACGGGCGCTGATTCGGCCGGGCGAGGAATCGCCGGGCTCTTGCGCCGGTTGTACTATCCCGCCTCGACCGAGGCCGACCGCACGCCCGCGTCGATTCGAAATCCGAGGAGATTCATGAGAGTTGCCAGACCCGCCGTCCTCTTCACCACCGCGCTCGCCCTCGCCGCCGGGCTCGCCGCCCAGGCGCCGGCCGTCAAGCCGAAGCCGGCTCCGCCGGCCGCGCCGCAGAAGGTCACCTCCGTCGAAGGAATCTCCGAGTACGTTCTGTCGAACGGCCTCCACGTCCTCCTGTTCCCGGATCCGACCAAACCGACGATCACGGTCAACCTGACCTACCTCGTCGGGTCGCGTCACGAGAGCTACGGCGAAACGGGCATGGCTCACCTGCTCGAGCACTTGATGTTCAAGGGCTCGCCGAAGCACGGCGACATCTATCAGGAGATTTCGGCGAGAGGCGGCGAGGCGAACGCCTCGACCTGGTACGACCGGACGAACTACTACGGGATCTTCCCGGCGAGCGAAGCGAATCTCGAATGGGCGCTCGAGCTCGAAGCGGACCGCATGGTCCACTCCTACATCGCCAAGAAGGACCTCGACAGCGAGATGACGGTCGTCCGCAACGAGTTCGAAGCCGGGGAGAACGACCCGGAGGGCGTCCTCGCGCAGCGCGTTCTCTCGACCGCGTACCTCTGGCACAACTACGGCAAGGACACGATCGGGTCGCGCGCCGACATCGAAAACGTTCCGATCGACCGGCTGCAGGCCTTCTATCGGACCTACTACCAGCCGGACAACGCCTACCTCCTCGTCGCGGGGCGGTTCGACGAGGCGAAGGCGCTCGCGAAGATCGCGCGCATCTTCGGGGCGATCCCGCGCCCGAAGCGGGCGCTTCCGAAGATCTACACGGTCGAGCCGGCGCAGGACGGAGAGCGGCGCGTTCTCCTCCGGCGCGTCGGCGACGTACAGGCCCTCGCGGTCTCGTACCACGTCCCCTCGGCCGCGCACCCCGACTCGGCGGCCGTGGACGCTCTGGGGCTGATCCTCACGGACGCCCCTTCCGGGCGCCTCTACAAAGTGCTCGTCGAAACCAAGAAGGCGGCCTCCGTCGGGGACTTCTTCCTCTTCCTCCACGATCCCGGATTCCTCATGTTTCAGGCTTCGGTGCGCCAGGAGTCCTCGCTCGACGACGCCGAGAAGACGATGCTCGCCACCCTGGACGGCCTCGCGGCGAACCCGATCACCGCCGAGGAGGTCGACCGCGCCAAAACGAAGTTCTTGAAGAACATCGAGCTGAATCTGAACTCCCCCGACCGCGTGGGGATCGAGCTCTCCGAGTGGATCGGCGCCGGCGACTGGCGCCTCTTCTTCCTGAATCGCGACCGCGTGAAGGCGCTGAAGGCCGACGACGTGCAGCGCGTCGCGCTCGCGTATCTGAAGCCGTCGAACCGGACGGTGGGACTCTTCCTGCCGAGCCAGAAGCCGGATCGCGCTGAAGTGCCTGCGACGCCCGACGTCGCCGCGCTGCTCAAGGACTACAAAGGGGAGGCAGCCGTCGCCCAGGGAGAGGCCTTCGATGCGTCGCCGGCGAACATCGAATCCCGGACGACGCGCTCGAAGCTTCCCGGGGGCCTCCAGGTCGCGCTCCTTCCCAAGAAGACGCGCGGGTCGACCGTCGTTCTCGCGATGACTCTCCGCTTCGGAGACGAGAAGAGCCTCGTCGGCAAGTCCGCCGCCGCGGACCTCGCCGCCGACATGCTGCTGCGCGGCACGACGAAGCACACGCGGCAGCAGTTGAAGGACGAGTTCGACCGTCTGAAGGCGCGCGTCGGTGTCTCCGGCGGCGCGACGCAGGTCACGGTGGGCGTCGAGACGATTCGAGAGAACCTGCCGGCGGTCCTGGCGCTCGTGGCGGAAGTACTGCGCGAGCCGGCCTGGCCGGCGAACGAGCTCGAGCAGCTGAAGCAGCAGAACTTCGCCGCGATCGAGCAGCAGAAGAGCGAGCCCGACGCGGTGGCGGTCAACGCGTATTCGCGCCGCTTGAATCCCTATCCCAAAGGGGACGTGCGCTACGTCGAGACCCCGGACGAGGCACTCGAAAGCTACAAGGCCGCGACCCTCGAGGACGCGCGCAAGTTCTACGGCGACTACTACGGGGCGTCCACCGGGGAGCTCGCTCTCGTCGGCGACTTCGATCCGAAGGCGACGATGGAAACGGTCGAACGGCTGTTCGGGGACTGGAAGAGCCCGCGCGCGTTCGAGCGGATTCCGCGTCCGTATCAGGCCGTCACGGCGGGAAACGAGACGCTCCAGACGCCCGACAAGGCGAACGCCTTCTACATCGCGGGCGAGAACCTCCCGATTCGGGACGACGATCCCGACTACCCGGCCCTCGTGCTCGGCGACTACATGCTGGGCGGCGGGTTCCTGAACTCGCGGCTCGCCACGCGCGTCCGCCAGAAGGAGGGCTTGAGCTACGGGGTCGGCTCCCAGGTCTCGGCCTCGCCGCTCGATTCCTCCGGGAGCTTCGTGAGCTACGCCATCTACGCGCCGCAGAACGCTTCGAAGCTCGAGGCCGCGATGCGCGAGGAGCTCGAACGGGTCCGCAAGGACGGCTTCACGGAGTCCGAGGTCGCGGAGGCGAAGAAGGGATATCTGCAGGGGGAGCAGGTCGCGCGCGCGCAGGATTCGTCGCTCGCCCGCGCGTTGGCGAGCGGCCTTTTCCTCAAACGGACGCTCTCCTGGAACGAGGACTTCGAGAAGAAGATCGCCGCCCTGACGCCGGCCGACATCGCGGCCGCGATGCGGAAGCACCTGGATCCCTCGAAGTTCTCCGTCGTGAAGGCGGGCGACTTCGCGAAGACCCCGGAGGCCGCGGCGAAGTAGCGCGAAGCGCCCGGCCGTCCGAGCGGTCGGGCGATAGAATCGGCCTCAACGTCGATGCCGCTCGCCGCGGGCTCCCGCCTCGGCCCCTACGAAATTCTGGCACCGCTCGGTGCCGGTGGCATGGGCGAGGTCTACCGTCGCTTCTCTTGCTCGGAAATCTGGCTGCGCCACCGGCGCTCGGCTCGGGGATCATTCCTCGACCGCGCGCCTGATTCCCTCGCTGCTCTCCGCTCCCGCGGCGCGAGTCGTTTCGCGACGGAAAGCGTTTCGTCATGGTCAAGAGCGTGGAGGCACCCGCTCTCCCGCAGCAGATCGACGTCGTCCTCGGGTGGGTCGACGAGCTGCGCGGCCGTCTCCTCCCGAAGAAGAGCGGGTGACTCCTTAACGGATCTCGTTCCGGTAGACGTTCCCGTCCTTCATCACGAAGCCGACGTTTTCGAGAACCTTGACGTCGGCGAGCGGATCTCCCGAGACCGCGACGATGTCCGCGTAAGCCCCCGGCGCAACGACGCCGATCTCCCCGGACATGCCGAGGAGCTCCGCCGCCCGGACGGTCGCCGACTGGATCGCGGCCATCGGCGTCATGCCGAACTCGATCAGTCGCGGGAATTCGCGCGCGATCGGGTCGTTCCAGGAGAAGCCGCCGACGTCCGTGCCGAAGGCGATCTTCACGCCCGCTTTCATGGCCTTCTGGAGCGACGGCCCGTGCACCTCCGCGCGCTTGCGGTCGCGCGCGCCTTCCGGCGTTCCCTCGGCCGCCCAGTGATCGTAGTAGGGGCTCATGGTCGGAACGAGCCAGGTGCCCTGCTTGACCATTTGAGCGACGTTCGCATCGGTGAGCTCGAGACCGTGCTCGATCGAGTCGCAGCCGCCGTCGAGACCCCGCTGCAGCCCGACGCCGTTGTACCCGTGGCAGGCGACCTTCTTTCCCCACCCGTGCGCCTCGTCGACGATCGCCTTGATCTCCTCCAGGGTAAACGTCGGCTGCGAGAAGAGATTGCCCTGCTTGTCCACCCAGGAGCGATGGGTGACGTAGATCTTGATCCAGTCGGCGCCGTGCTCGAGCTGCTCCCGGACGGCCTTGCGCGCTTCGACGGGCCCGTCCACGATCTGGGCGCCCTTCGGGACGACGACCTCGGGCGCGTAGTCTTCGAGGTTGTACCCGCCGGTCGAGGAGATGGCGCGGGTGACGACGAACATGCGCGGCCCCGGGATATATCCCTTCTCGATCGCCTGCTTGATCCCGACGTCGCCGTAGCCCGCGCCTTCGGTCTCGACATCGCGGATCGTCGTGAACCCCTGCTCGAGGGCCCGGCGCACGGACACCGTCGCCCGCGCGGCCCGGAAAGCGAGCCCCTGCTTCAGGAGCTGCACGTCGTAGCCGCCCTCCGCCGGATCCTCCCCCTGCAGAAAGATGTGCGTGTGGCAGTCGATCAGGCCGGGCATCACGGTCGCGCGCGAGAGATCGACCACCTTCGCGCCCTCCGGGATCCTGGCGGAGGCATCCCCGACCGACTCGATCCGGTTGCCGCGGACGACGATGACCTGGCCGCGGCGCGGCGCCGCCGACTTCCCGTCGATCAATGTCCCGGCCCGGATGACTGTGACCGGCGCCTCGGGGGCGGCCGGCGTCGCCGGCTCGGCCGGCACCGCCGCGGGAGCCAGCAGGAGAAGCCCGACGGCGAGATCGCTCAGCTTGCTCATCGAAATTCCTCCTTCAACCCGTCTTTTTCTTCTTCGACGGCGCGGGCGTCGGTTTCGTCCCCGCTTCCCGAGCCGTCGGCGGCGCCGTCGCGTCGAGCCGCCAGACGCTGCCGCCGCCGGTGCCGACGAGGAGCCGGCCCGGGCCCGAGCGGTCGAGCGCGAGCGCGATCACGTCCGGGTGCGGCGGAGCGCCGCCGACGTGCGTCCATGTCTTCGCTCCGTCCCGGCTGACGAAGATCCCCTTCTTCCAGGCCGCCGCGTACAGCGCGCCGGCGGGGTCGGCGATCAGCGCCTGGACGTTCTCCGAGCCCAGTCCCGACGAGCTCGCCGCCCACGAGGCGCCTCCGTCGGAGGATCTGTAGACGCCTTCGCCTTCGGTCCCCGCGTAGAGAACTTTCGACGACGGGTCGGACACGATGGTCTGGACGCGCTCCAAGGGAAGCCCGGTGCCGCTCTTCGCGAAGGATTTTCCGCCGTCGCCGCTCTTCCAGAGCTGGCGATGGACGCTCGTGAAGACCGTCTGCGGCGCGGCGGGATCGGCCGACAGGGCGAAGAGGCCGCCGATCCGACCGCTCGCGTCGAGGTCCGCCTTCGACTGCGTCCAGGTCGCGCCGCCGTCCGAGCTCGAATGGAAGTAGAACGCGTCGCGCGCGTAGAGCGTCTTCGGATTGCCCGCGTCGGCGGCGAGCGCAATCACCTTCGTGCGTCCCATGCCCGACTTGGCGGGCGCCCACTTCTCCGCGCCGTCGGAGCTCGAGAAGACGCCGTCCTCGGTGCCCGCGTAGAGCGTCCGGGACGACGGCTCGTAGAGGATCGAGGAGACCGAGCGATCGGTCAGTCCTTCGCTCTTCAGAGACCAGGTCCCGCCTCCGTCCGTCGTCTTGAAGATCCCTCCGCCGCTCGTCGAGACCCACGCCGTCGCGGGCGACGCGGCGTCGGTCGCGATGCCGGTCACGTCGAGGCACCAGAGTCCGGTTCCCGCCGGCCGCCACGTCCTGCCTCCATCCTCCGACTTGAGCACGCCGTCTCGCGACGTCGCGACAGAGATCGATCCCGCGTGCGAAGGATCGACCTCCACGGCGCGGATGCTCACGTAGTTCGCGTCCGGCATCGTGTCGGTCCAGCTCTTGCCGCCGTCGGCGCTCTTCAAGAGACCGTTCGGAATCCCCGCCCAGAGCACGCCCGGGCTCCCGCGGTCGACCGCGATCGAATAGACGCGCGCGTCTTTCATCGGTCCGGAGTCGAGCGCCTTCCACGTGGCACCGCCGTCGGAGGACACGAAGAGACCCGCGTTCGTCGTTCCCGCATAGACCGTACTCGGCGCCGCGGGATCGACCGCGAGAGAGAGGACGATCTTTTCGCGGAGGACGTCACCGGCGGCCGCCCAGGTCTTGGCCCCGTCGGAGGACTTGAAGACGCCTTCGCCGTTCAAGCCGACATACAGCGTGGACGGGGTCTTCGGGTCGATCGCGAGCGCGTTGATGCGGAAGTTGTGAGGCAAGCCCTCCGTGCTCCGCACCCAGGTCGCGCCGCCGCCGCCGCTCCGATGCACGCCGTCGTTCGCGCCGGTGTCCGTGGCGACGTAGACGTTCTTCGAGTTCGCCGGATCGAAGACGATCGCGGCGATCGGAGCCTGCTGGTCGGCGAACTCCCGCCCTCCGCGGAGGACGCGCTTCCAGGTCGCTCCCCCGTCGGTGCTCCTCCAGACCCCGTCGCTGTAAGTGCCGGCGAGGACGGTCTCCCGGTGAGACGGATCGAACGCCACGGCGTTGACCGTCTGCCCCCGGATCTCCGGGGCGACCGAAACCCACGTGGCGCCGCGGTCGGCGGATCGGAAGAGGCCGCCTCCGTAGGCGCCGGCATAGACGGTCCCGGACGCCGCGTCCAGGGTCAGGACGCGCACGTTTCCGCCGGGCGGCCCGAAGGCAGACCACGGGCCACCGGCCGCTCCGGAAGGGGCCGCCGCCAGGGACGCCGAGAGGGCCGCCGCGGCGATCGCTCGCGAAATCCTCATTCGTCCTCCTCGAAGCGGAAAAGCGGACAGAGCCTAGCGGAAATCGGCTCCGTTCGTTTCTCCTCGCGAGGGGCCTTTTCGGACCGGCGGGCGACCGCCGGTCCCGGAGGGCTGATTCGGCCGTCCGAACGGGATTTCAGGGGTCGCTGTCATTCTCTTGCCCCTCCGAACGCAACCTCGGCAGGGTCCGTGCGTAAATTCGGCGAGGAGAAAACCCGATGAAGAGAGCCCTGATCCCGGTCGGGATCGCCCTGGCCGCGCTGTTTTCCGCCGTCCGCCTCGTCGCCGACGGGCCCCCCGACGGCTTCTATCGGTTCCCGTCGATCGGCGGCGGGACCATCGTCTTCGCCTCGGAGGGGGACATCTGGAGGGTCCCCGTCGCGGGAGGCACCGCCCAGCGGATGACCGCCCACGAGGGGGACGAGAAGTTCCCGCGCATCTCGCCCGACGGCAAACTCGTCGCCTTCACCGCTCAGTACGAAGGCAACGACGACGTCTACGTGATGAGCGCCGAGGGAGGCGAGCCGCGCCGGCTGACTTTCCACCCGCTGGCGGATCAGGCGCTCGGCTGGACCGCGGACGGGAAGATCCTCTTTCGCAGCCGGCGCGACCATCCGCACGCCGACTTCCGCGTCTACACGATCGATCCCGCCGGCGGGGTCGCGAAGATGATTCCGCTCGAGCCGGCCGCCTGGCTCGCCTTCGAGCCGGGCGGGGCGCGGCTCGCGCTCCAGAAGATGGGCCTCGAGTTCCACAACTGGAAGCGCTACAAGGGGGGCGAGGCCGAGAAGATCTACGTCGGCCAGCTCATCCCGCTCGCCTTCCAGGAAGTCACGAAGTACGACGGCAAGAGCGCGTTCCCGATGTGGGCGACGGACGGCCGTATCTACTTCGTGACCGATCGGTGGGGGCGTCCGAACCTGGCTTCCATGAAGCCTGACGGAAGTGAC
>JBKPSZ010000018.1:0-6760 GCA_046735265.1 Acidobacteriota bacterium
ACCTCGACTCGATCATCATCCACGCCTCGCGCGACGTCGAGGTCTTCTACACGGTCAACGGAGTGCGAAAGACGCACAAGGACTTTCAACCGATCGAGTCGGGCAACGAGTTCGCGCCGCGAAGCGCCGACGCCCGCATGCCGGCGTACCTGACGGAGGGGCAGAAGTCGTTGCTGATCTCGAACGGGACGTACCGGGAGGACGGGACGGTGAACATGGAGACGGCCCGCCGACTCGGCTGGGATGCAGCCTGGGAAAGTCGCACGCCTCCCGAGCGCGTCGACCAAGCGCCGAACTAGATATTCAGCGGCTCCGCCGCGTGGTCCTATCGGTCGCGGGCAAAGTGGTCATTTACGCGTCGAACGACGCGGGCCACACTGGCCCGCCATGGAGAGCGCGGTGGCCCGGAGCGAGCCGGGGATCCTTCCGGGAGCAATCTCCTCGAAGGGGCTTCGAACGCTCGGCCGAGTGCTCTTCGGCCTGCCGATCGCCGCGTTCGGCGTTTTGAATCTCGCCGTCGGCGATCTGACGACGCGGTTCGCACTGGCCGGGCCGTCGTGGACGCATGGCCGCGCGATCGCGGCTTACGCCCTCGGCGCGATCCTCGTCTTCCTCGGCCTCGCCATCGCGTTCCAATGGAGGACGCGCACGGCGGCGCTGTGTCTCGCCGCCGTCATCGCGACGTCGCTTCTCCTCCTCTCTTTCCCCAAAGCATTCGCCCGACCCGCCTTCGGAGGCTCCTGGACGAATCCCGCGAAGTATCTGTCTCTTCTCGGAGGCGCACTCCTCGTTGCCCTCCTCTGGGATCGCAAAGAGGCGGGCGCAAGCGTGCGAGAGACCCGGGCTTCGGATCCCACCGGCATCCGGTTCGGCACGCCCCGACTGCTTCTCTCCGTCTTTCTGATCCTCGGCGGCGTCCAACACTTCGTTTACGAGGATTTCGTCGCGACCCTCGTTCCGGCGTGGATCCCGGACCCCGTCTTCTGGGCGCGCTTCGCGGGTGCCGCTCTGCTCGCCGGCGGCCTCGGCATGTGGATTCCGGGGACGACGCGCCTCGCCGCGATCTCGACCGGCGTCATGATCTTCCTCTGGTTTCTGATCGTGCACATCCCGCGGGCCGCCGCGGCTCCGCGAGATCCCCTCGAGTGGTCCGGCGTCTTCGAGTCGCTCGCCACCTCCGGGATCGCCTTCCTCGTCGCGGGGAGCACGAGCCCCGAGTCCGGACCGTGAATCTCTCCCGACGCTAGTCTCCCTGGAGCGCAGCGGTCGGCTCGACGCGGGCCGCACGGCGCGCCGGCAGCCATCCGGCGAGCATCACCACGGCGACGAGGACGCCGGTCGTCGCGGCCCACACGGCGACCCCGGCAGAAGAGCTCTCCGCGATCCCTCGCAGGAGAGGGTTGGCCGCGGCCGAGACGACGAGGCCGAGCGCCGCTCCGGCGAAGGCGAGCCGCGCGGCCTGCCGCAGGATCAGGCGCTGAACGTCTCGCGGCGTCGCGCCGACGGCCATCCGCACCGCGATCTCCCGCCGCCGCTGATTGACCGTGTAGGAGATGAGGCCGTAGAGCCCGGATAGAGCCAGGAGAACGACCGTCGCCGAGAAGGCGACGAACAGGCCGAGACTGAACCGGCGCGGGGCGAGCCAGGCATCGACGTACTGGCTCATCGTCCCGGCCGTCGAGACCGCCGCGTCCGGATCGACCGCCGCGAGCTCTCGCGTGAAGAGGCTGCGGAAGGCGCCCGGATCCGTGTTCAGGCGCGCGACCCAGAACTGGTTGCTCCGGAGAAACGACGCACCGTCGGGATGGATCTGCGGAAGGGCCAGGTAGATGTCGGCGCTCGGAGGTCCTTCGAGCGTCGTTTGCGTGACGTTCTCGACGACGCCGACGATCTCGACCGGCCTCGGCCCCGTGTTGTTGTCGTCGATGAGCAGGCGCTGTCCCACCGGATCCCCCGAAAGGAAGCGCCGCGACAGGGCTTCGCTCACGAGCGCCACGGCCGGCGTGTTCGCCCGATCGGCCTCGGAGAAGTTCCGGCCCCGCGCGAGTCGTGTTCCCGCCGCGGCGAGATACCCCGGCGTGATCACACGCAGGTTCGCGCTCGGAGATTCGCGCTCGGAAGAGGGAGGCCGGCCTTCGACCGTGAAGGGGACCGACAACAGGAGTCCCGAGAGCGGCGCCGCCGAGATGAGACCGGTCCCCCGAACTCCCGGAGACCGCGTCAACCGCGCCGAGAGCTGGTCGGCGAAGCGCGTCAGGTCTTCCGGCGTGCCGTAGGACGGCGGCAGCGTGACGCGGGCCTGGAAGACGCCGTCGGTCCGGAAACCGAGAGGCACGCGCTGGAGCCGGAGCAGGTTCTGGACGAGCAGAACGGTCGCGAGGAGCAGGACGAGAGCGGCCGAGATCTCGGCGACGACGAGGGCGTTGCGCATTCCGCGGTCCCGCCGGTCTCCGAACGCACCGCGGGTCGCGAGCGCGAGAGGCGTTCCCGCGCGCACGCGGAGAACCGCGCCCATCGGCACGAGAGTGAAGAGAATCGTGGCGGCGGCGGTCAGTCCCGCCGCGACGAGAAAGAAGGTCCCGTCGACGCGCACCTCTCCCGTGCGCGGCAGCGATGCCGGGGCCCAGGCGAAAGCCGCCCGGCAGGCCGATGCCGCGAGAAGCGCGCCGAGACCCCCGCCCGCGAGCGTGAGCAGGAGTCCCTCGAGCGAGAGCTGTCGGACGAGATGGGATCGCGCCGCCCCGAGCGCCACGCGGACCGACAGCTCGCGCGATCTCTCGCCGGTGCGTACGAGAAGAAGGCTCAACAGGTTCGCGAGCGCCGCGCCGAGCACGACGACGACCGACGCGAGGAGAAGGATTAGCGGACGGCTGTGATCGCCGACGAGCGTGTCCTGCAGGGAATCGAGGCGGACCCCGTCCTTGCGGGCGTACTCGACGGGGAATTGCCGGCGCAGCGAGAGACAGATCGACGACATCTCCGCCTGCGCCTGACCCGACCCGACGCCCGGTCCCAACCGGCCGACGAATCGGAGGAAGTTGACCGAGTTGCGCTCGTGGCGAAGGGGATCCCGGTCGGGCACGAGCGGAACGACGACGTCGATGTCGCGAAGCGGCAGGGGGAAGTGGCGCGGAAGGATTCCGGCGATCCCATACGTCTCGCCGTTGATCCGGACCACTCGGCCTACGGCGCCGGGATCTCCTCCGAAAAGACGCTGCCAGAGGCGGTAGGAGAGCACCGCGACCGCCGGCGCGTCCGGACGGTCGTCGGATTCCCGGAGGAGACGGCCGGCAGACGGCGCCACGCCGAGGACGTCGAAGACGTTGGCCGACATGCGGGACCCCTGGAAGCGCTCCATGACGCCGCCGACAGAGATGCTCGCGCTCCAGTTCGCGTAAGCCGCGAGCCCGGCGAGACCCCGGACCCGCTGCCGGTAGTCCATGTACTCCGGCAGCGTGAAGGGAGCCGCCGGATTGTCGGGACGCACCGACGTGACGTACACGAGCCGCTCCGGGGCGGCGAACGGCAGCGAGCGAAGCAGCACGGCGTTCACCACGGCGAAGACCGCGGTCGTTGCGCCGATCGTCAACGCCAGGGTGGAGACGACCGTGAGGACGAAACCGGGTCTGCGGCGGCACTGGCGAAGGGCGACGCGAAGATCCAGCCAGAAGGCGTCCATGGTTTCACTCCTCTCGAAGGGGGGATGACGGAAGCCTTTCCCCCGAGGACGGCGGCGACGGCAAGCGGGGTAGGGCAAGAGCGTTGTCGGAAGGATTCCGGTCCGGCCGCGCGGCGACGTCGAGCAGCCGCCGCGCCACGGCTTCGAGCGCCCGGGAGAGCTCCGGGGGCTTGCGGATCTCGAAGGGAAAGGGGAGCCGGGCGAGCTCCTGCGCGAACCACTCGAGGCTGTCCACCTGGCTGTGGAGCAGGACTCCGCTCCCCGTCCAATCGAGCACGGCGAGAGACGGCGACAGCTGGCGCTGCGCCGTTCTCAGATCGGTTTCGAGCAGGACCTCGACCGAGAACGCACGCGGGATCGTCGCCATCGAAGAAGCGAGGTGGCCGAGGGCGTCGAATCCCGCCGGGCGCTCGAAGCGCATCTCGAGCGGCCGCACCTTCTCGATGCGATCGAGCCGGAAGGAGCGCAGGCCGCGTCTCAAGTGGCACCAGCCGACGGCGTACCAGGAGCCGGCGCGGAAGGCGAGGCCGTAGGCGTCGAACTCGCGGTCGGTCTCCGCCCCCTCCCGCGCGCGATAGCGCATGTGGACGCGCGTCTCGGTCTGGGCCGCTTCGCTCAGCGTCCCGAGCGCGGCGTTGTTGCCGGAAGACGTGGCCCGGGAGAGCTGGATCGCCGCCGTCTCGCCGACCGCGCGGACGTGGCGCTTCAACGCCGTCGGCATCACGCGCTCGAGCTTCGCGAGGGCGCCGGAGACCGCGACGTCGGCGCGGGCGAGCCCGAGAGTCCGAGCGGCGAGGAGCCCGACCGTGAGCGCCAGCGCTTCGTCGTCCGTGAACATCATGGGAGGCAGCTTGAAGCCGGACACGAGCGAGTAGCGGCCGTCACGGCCGCGCTCGGCGGTGATCGGAATGCCGAGCTCCTCGAGCGTGACGACGTACCGCCGCACGGTCCGCGGATCGACCTGAAGGCGGCGAGCGAGCTCCGAGCCGGCGAGGCCGCCGTGGGTCTGCAGCAGCTCGAGCATCGCGAGGACACGCGCCGTCGGCCGGGACATGTCTGCTGCAGTCTAGTCCGAATTAGGACGTTAAACGCCCTATATGGAGCATAGCTTTCTCCTTCGAGGAGGAGGAGGAGAGATGGCGAACGGAGGCTCTTCACACGATTTCGATTTCTGGATGGGCTCCTGGAAGGTGCGCAACCGGCGGCTGCGCGAGAGGCTCGTGGGGTCGACGAAGTGGGACGAGTTCGAGGCGACTGCCGTCGCGCGGCCGCTTCTCGGCGGCATCGGAAACGAAGACGTTTTCCGGACCGACTTCGCCGGAGGTTTCACCGGCATGTCGTTCCGCTTCTTCGACACGGCCGCGCGCCGCTGGTCGATCTACTGGGCCGACAGCCGCAAGGGCAAGCTCGAGCCGCCGGTCGTCGGCGGATTCGACGGGGACGTCGGCTGCTTCGAGGGAACCGACACCTTCGAGCGCCGGCCGATTCGCGTCCGCTTCCTCTGGTCCCGCGTGACGACGCCCGCGCCGCGCTGGGAGCAGGCGTTCTCCGAGGATGGCGGAAGGACGTGGGAGACGAACTGGGTGATGGACATGGAGCGAGACGGCGGTATCACGACCCGCGAGTTCCCGGTCGTCGAGCTCGCTCGCTACGCGACGAAGCCGGGCAAGCGCGAGAGCTTCGCCCGCGTCTTCGACGCCTATTTCCCCGAGGCCTTCCAGCACCTGGGCGTCGTCTTCCTCGGCCAGGGCCTCGAGCGGAGGAAAGAAACGCTCTTCACCTATTTGCGCGGATTTCCGAGCATGGATGCCCGAGCCGAGGTGAAGGGAGACTTCTACAACGGCCTTCTCTGGAAGGAGCACGCCTCGAAGGTGAACGATCGCCTGGTCAGCTCCGACGACGTGCTCCTTCTCCGTCCCCTCGCTCCGGGGCGCGGCCTGCCCGTGCTGCCGGCCGTCGATGTCGGCGCGGAGTCGCGCGGAGCGGCGGGCGCCGTCGTGCTCCAGATCTTCGAGGTCAAGGAGGGGTCGGTGGAAGCGCTCGCGCGAGAGGCCGAGGACGCTTTCGCGGGCTACCGCGGCGCGGGCGCGCGAGAGGCGGCCGTGCTCGCGACCCTCGACGCGCCGAACAACTTTCCGAGGCATCCCGTCCGCACCGACGGACCTCACGTGGTCTGGGTCGGTCTTCTCTCCGACGAAGCGGCGCTCGAGCGCCTGATGCCTCTCGCGGAGCACGCCGGGAGAACGCTCTCGCGCCACCTTCGGAGCCGGCCCGAGCTCGTCTTCCTCGATCCGACGCCGCGATCGCGTTTGCGGGGGAGCGCGTCCGTGGGGGAGCACGGTCGGCCGGCCCCTTCCGTTCTTCACATGGTCGGATGAGGCCGACGCCGTCCCGCCGCTCCTCGGGGGATCGGGCTACGGCACTTCGAACAGGGCGGTCGGACCGGGCGCGGGCAGAGCCTGAAACGCCGCCGCATACGCCGCGATCGGAATCGGGAAGTTCTTCCTCTCCGTTCGGTCGATCAGGAGGTGCGTCGCCCCCATCCTCTTCAACAGTTCTCGAAGCCGCGGAGGGTCGCCGAGAAACGGGATGACCACCGCGAACCGGTTCGGCCCGAAGTGGTCGCCGAGGAAGCGTCCGTCGGCGAAGTAGGCCGCGTTCTCCCGGAAGAGAACGTAGACGACGTAGTCCCGTCCGAATCGCTCGTTCAAGGAGCGCAGGGCCGGATAGACGGTCAGCATCCGCGTCAGGTAGGCGTCGCGTTCCGCCGGCGTTGCCGGGAGCGGTCCATGCCGCCGGACGACGCGCGCCGTGAAGGCGGCGCCCGGCGCGACGAGAAAAAAAACGAGGAGAACAGACGCGAGCCGTGATCGGGCCGGCGCCCAATGCGCCGCCACCCGCTCGGCCAGATCGTCGAGTCCGGCGGCGGCGCCGGCGGTCCAGGCCGGAAGCATCGGAAAGAGGAATCGCTTGTCCGGGAAGGCGAGGAACCAGCAGAGCCCGTAGGCGACGCCGAGCCAGATCAGCGGTCGAACTCGCCGATCCCGCCGCGCGCGCCAGAGGAGCAGAGGAGGGATCAGC
>JBKPSZ010000019.1:0-13446 GCA_046735265.1 Acidobacteriota bacterium
GTCTTCGCCCGCGACGTCTTCCACCGCGACGCGAAGGGCTACAGCCTGCTTCTCGCCGTCTTCGGCCTGGGAGCCATCGCGGGCGCCATCGGGGTCGCGGGGCTGGGCCACGTCCGTCGCAAAGGCTCGCTCGCGCTGGCCATGCAGATGACCTTCGGAGCGTCGATGGTGGGTTTCGCGCTGTCGCGCACCGCATGGGTCTCCTATGCCCTGCTGGCGGTGGCGGGCGCGGCGCTCATCGTCGTCTTCGCGCTTTTCATGACCCTCGTTCAGGCGAACGTGGACGACCGGATGCGGGGGAGGGTGGTCTCCGTGTACTCGCTCGCCTTCCGGGGAGCGATCCCTCTCGGAAACCTCCTTGCGGGCTCCCTCGCCTCGGCCTTCTCGGCCCCGGCCGTGCTGGTCGCCAACGGAATCGCCCTGACCTGCGTCGGCGGCTTCTTGCTCGCACGAAACCTCGGCGGCGTCCGGGAACTCTAGAGCCTTCCCGGCCGCGCGGTCGGCCCCATCCGGGCGTCGTGGCACGACCGGGGGATCCCCGGAGCACCTCCGTGCCCGCCCTGCTTCGATGGGCCTCGGCTAGACTGTGCAAACAATGGCCGGGATTCGACGCTTTCGGCGTGAACGCGAATTCGGACTGCTCGTCGGGGGAATCCTCTGTCTCCTGGGGGGCTGGCCGCTCTGGCGGGGACGCCCGGGCGTGGTCTTCCCGATCCTCCTCGGCGTCGGCGTCCTCCTCGTTCTCCTGGGTCTCGTCGCGCCCTGGCTCCTGCGCTGGCCGTACCGCGGATGGATGGCGATGGCGGAAGCGCTGTCGACGGTCATGACGGCGGTCATCCTGACGATCGTGTACTTCGGAATCGTCACGCCTCTCGGTCTCGTGCGGCGGTGGACCGGCGGCGATCCGCTCCGGCGCCGCGCCCGGCCCGCGGGCTCGTACTGGCACCCGTACTCGAAGCGTCAAGGCGACCCGCGCCACTACGAGAAAATGTTCTGACGGAGGAGTCCGATGTCGAAGATGCAGGTCCTCGGAGAGGTCTGGCAGTTCATGCGCGAGAACCGGAAGTACTGGCTGGCGCCGATCCTCGTAGTCCTGCTCCTCGTGGGATTGCTGTTGATCGTCGCGAAGAGCTCGGTGATCGCGCCGTTCATCTACACGCTGTTCTAGGGAGAGCGCCCCGATGACTTCGATCCTGGGGATTTCCGCCTTCTACCACGACTCGGCCGCCTGTCTCGTGGTGGACGGCGAGATCGTGGCCGCGGCCCAGGAGGAGCGGTTCACGCGCAAGAAGCACGACCACAACTTCCCTTTCCACGCGGTCCGCTACTGTCTGCGCGAGGCGGGTCTCGAACCGGGCAGTCTCGATTTCGTCGGGTTCTACGACAAGCCCATCGTCAAATTCGAGCGGCTGCTCGAGACCTACATGGACTATGCGCCGCGCGGCTTCTCCTCCTTTCGCATGGCGATGCCCCTCTGGATCAAGGAGAAGCTGTGGTTGCCCGAGCTGATCCGCACGGAGCTCGCGCGCGCCGCGGGAATCGACGACGAGCGCGACGCCAAGAAGGAAGGGAAGAAATTCCGCTGGAAGCTCCTCTTCGGGGACCATCACGAGAGCCACGCCGCGAGCGCCTTCTACCCCTCGCCGTTCGAGGAGGCGGCCATTCTCACGATGGACGGAGTCGGGGAGTGGGCCACGAGCTCGATCGGCTCGGGTCGCGGGAAGGAGATCCGGCTGACGAGGGAGCTGCGCTTCCCCGACAGCCTGGGGCTCCTCTACAGCGCGTTCACCTACTACACCGGGTTCAAGGTCAACAGCGGCGAGTACAAGGTCATGGGGCTCGCCCCCTACGGCGAGCCGAAGTTCGTGCCGGTGATCAAGGAGAAGCTGATTCAGATCCGCGAGGATGGCAGCCTCCGGCTGAACCAGGAGTTCTTCGGCTATTGCGACACTCTCCGGATGACCAACGGCGCCTTCGACGAGCTCTTCGGCGGGCCTCCGCGGGAGCCCGAGACGAAACTCACCCAGCGGGACCTCGACCTCGCGCGGAGCATCCAGGAGGTCACCGAGGAGTCGATGCTCAAGATGGCGGACTTCGCGCACCGGGAGACCGGCTCGAAGCGCCTGTGTCTCGCGGGCGGCGTGGCCTTGAACTGCGTGGGCAACGGGCGGCTCCTGCGGGAGGGTCCGTTCGACGAAGTCTGGATCCAGCCCGCCGCGGGCGACGCGGGTGGCTCGCTCGGCATCGCGCTCGCGATCTGGCACCGCTATCTCGGAAAGGAGCGGAAGAGCCCCGAGGCGCTCGGGAACTGGGAACCGTACGTGAAGGGGGGCGACCGCGCACGCTATGCCGACGGCATGCGCGGGGCGCATCTCGGGCCGGCGCACAGCGAGTCGGAGATCACGGCGTTTCTCGACCGGATCGGCGCGCCCTACGAGCGCGTGGAACGCCGCTGCCTGCCCGAAGCCGTCGCCTCTCTCCTGGCCGACGAGAAGGTGATCGGCCTGCACCAGGGTCGCATGGAGTTCGGACCCCGGGCGCTCGGGAGTCGCAGCATCATCGGCGATGCGCGCTCGCACAAGATGCAATCCGTCATGAATCTGAAGATCAAGTTCCGCGAGAGCTTCCGGCCCTTCGCGCCCTCGGTCCAGCGGGAACACGTCGCGGAATGGTTCGACCTCGATCGCGAGAGCCCCTACATGCTTCTCGTCGCCGACGTCGCGACGCGCCGCCGGCGCGCGATGACCGCGGAAGAACAGGCCCTCTGGGGGATCGACAAGCTGAACGTCGTCCGCTCGGAGATTCCCGCCGTGACGCACGTGGACTACTCCGCCCGCATTCAAACGGTCCGTCGCGAGGCGAATCCGCTCTACTGGGACATCCTGGAAGCCTTCCGCCAGAAAACGGGCTGTCCCGTCATCGTCAACACGAGCTTCAACGTGCGCGGTGAGCCGATCGTCTGCACGCCCCAGGACAGCTACCGCTGCTTCCGGCGCACGGAGATGGACGCGCTGGTGCTCGAGAACTACATCCTCCGGAAGGAAAACCAGCCCCCGTACGAGGAGAAGGGGGACTGGCGTAAGGAGTTCGCGCTCGACTAGCGCGAAGCGGCGGCGCCGGGCGCGCGGAGGAGCCCGCGGCGCTCGATCTCCTCGAGAACGAAACGCGCGATGACCCGGTGTCCCGTCGGGTTCGGATGGCCGTCCAAGGACTCTGGGTACGGCGGCTCTCCGCGCGCGAGGCTCGAGCGGAGCGCCGGAAGCGCGTCGGCGTATGCGATCCCGTGCTCGTCGAGGAAGGCGATCATCCGGCGGCGGATCTCCTGCTCGTCCTCGACCGCACGGCGAAAGACCGGGTCCGACTGGAGCGCCGGCGGGACGCTCTCGCTGAAGACCTGCTCCTTGTTGGGGAGAAGGAGCACGAGGTAGTCGGCGCCGGAAGCCCGGACCCGTTCGCCGATGCGGGCGATCGCCTCCAGGCAGAGCCGAAAGCCTTCGACGAGACGCGGATCCTCGAGGTTCATCGCCTCCGAACGAAAGACGGGCGTGAAGATCGCGCGGGCGGAATCGGTGTCCGCGACTCTCAGCAGCTCCGGGCCATCCCCCTGCTCGGCCTCTCGCTTCTCCTCTTCCCACGAGGGCGGCGGAGGGGGCCTCTCCGTAACGGATTTCTTCAGAACTCGAGCGAGCCGGTAGAGCTGGAAATGCTCGCGCACGAAGCCGCGGAAACCCCGGGTGAGCATTCGCTCGCGCTGATCGGCCTCCATCGTCCCGCCTCCGAGGAGCCGGTCGTAGAGCTTCGCGTAGCGCGTCTCCAGGGGCTCGCGCGATTCGAGGGCGCGGATCGCCTCCGCGACCGCGGGGTCTGAAGATTTCAGCTCGGGCAGTTGCCCGCGGACGTAGACGGTGGCGAAGCTGTCGTAGAGGTCGTTGCCGAAGTAGAAGGCCTCGATGACGAGTCGCGGATGCAGGGCGAGGGCGCGGTCGAGAACGATCAGGCTCTGAGTCGGCGCCCAGCTGCCGCAGGAGATGTTGTAGGTCTTCCGGCCGCTCTCGGCCTGCAGCCGGCTCGGCCACGTCTCCTCACGGCGGACGTGCCTCCCGTACGTGTGCGAGTCGCCCATCGCGACGATCTCCGCCTCCCGAAGGACGGTTTCGTTCCGGTATCCGTGGGCGTCGTGGTCCGGATAGTCCGGGTTGGGCCGGCGGTCCAGCCGGGCGTCCGGGAACGAGATCGGCGCCAGCGCGCGGACGATGACGTTGCTCCTCCTCGGGACGACGAGCGCATAGACCTGGAGCGCGAGCTCGGCGACGACGAAGCCGGCGGCGACGCCGCCGGCGAGGAGAAGGAACCGCTTGCCGCCGGGCGACATCAGAGGGATTTTCTCAGAAGAAAGCGCTGGACCTTGCCGGTCGTGGTCTTCGGCAGCTCCGGGACGAACGTGATCCACCGCGGGCACTTGTGGGGCTCGAGCCTCTCTCGCGCGAAGACGCGGAGCGTTTCGACCAGGGTCTCGCCCGGCGCCGCTCCCGGACGGAGGGCGACGAACGCGTGCGCCTTCGTGAGCCCGTCGGCGTCCTCGCGGCCGACGACCGCGCATTCGAGGACCTCCGGGTGCCCGACGAGTACCGACTCGACCTCGACCGGCGAGACCCAGATTCCGCTCACCTTCAGCATGTCGTCGCTTCGCCCCGCGTGCCAGTAGAACCCGTCGCGGTCGCGGCGGTACTTGTCGCCGGTGCGGATCCAGTCCCCCTCGAGTGTGCGCTTCGTGGCCTCCGGCTTGTTCCAGTAGAGCGCCATCGTCGAGTCGCCCGACACGAGGAGATCACCGATCTGTCCGTCGGCGGCGTCGGCGCCGGCCTCGTCCACGACGCGGAGCGCATAGCCCGGAACCGGCAGCCCGCTCGAGCCCGGCCGCACCGCGCCGGGCCGGTTCGACGTGAAGATGTGACAGATCTCGGTCGATCCGATCCCGTCCAGGATCTCGAGACCGGTCGCCTCGCGCCAGCGTTCGAAGATCGTCGCGGGGAGCGACTCTCCCGCCGACGCGCAGAGACGCACGCTTTCGAAGTCGGCGCCGGCGCCGCGCTCGATCGCCGCGAGCATCTGCGCGTAGGCCGTGGGCACGCCGAAGAAGAGAGTGGGGCGGTGTCTTCGAACCTGCTCGAAGACCGCCTCCGGCGTCGGGCGGCCCGGGAAGAGCACGGCGGATGCCCCCGCGTCGAACGGAAAGTACTGAGCGTTGCCGAGACCGTATGCGAAGAAGAGCTTCGCGACGGAAAAGCTCCGGTCGGCCGGGACGGTCGAGAGGATCTTCTCGCCGTAGGTTCGCGCGCAGATCCACATGTCGCGCTGCCGGTGCACGACCCCCTTGGGCTCGCCGGTCGTTCCGCTCGAATAGAGAAGGAAGGCGAAGTCGTCGCGGTGGGCGGGCGCGTACGGGAGCGCCTCGCTGTCGGCGATCCGCCCCGCCGCCTCCCCGGCGTCCCATCGGAGGTCCGGCGCGTCGAGTGGGGAATCCCCCGCGATTGCCCGGTCGAAGAGGAGCAGCCGCGGATCCGCGTCGCGCAGGATCGCGTCGCGTTTCTCCGGCTTCAGGAGCGTGTTCAGCGGGGTCGCGACCGCGCCCGCCGCGATCGCGCCCCAGAAGGCGATCGAGAGAAGCGGCGTGTCGGGGAGGAGCAGGGCCACCCGCTCCCCGCGGACGATCCCGGCCCGGGCGAGGGCGCCGGCGAAGCGCCGGACGCTCGAGTCGAGCTCCCCGTAGGTCGTCTCGCCGTCGTCGGTGACGATCGCGACACGACCCGCATGCCATTCGGCGACGTGTCGGCCGACGAACCACTCCGCGGCGTTGAAACGCTCGGGGAGGTAGTCGGCGGCGCGCATGGGTTCAGAGCCTATGCCCTACTTCGTCACTCGGACGAAGCTCACGGGTGAGCGCTTATCGGCCTGCCGTTGCGGACTGATGCTCGCGGCGCGCGGAATCTCCGCGAAGGCAGCGGAGGACGTCCGCGCGCCGCGGGAGCCGGAGTGAGCGAGTGATCAGGCGAGCGGTCGAGGCCCTTTGGCCGAGCCGCGAGCCGGTGCGCGCCCGGCGCAGGTCAATAAGGAGGAATCGAGAGCCAGCCGGCGCCGGACGCGCAGATCAGGAGCGAAGCGGACGCGACGGATTGGTGGAACTGACCGGGATCGAACCGGCCGCCCCTCGCTTCGCTCGGACGGCCGGTTTCGGCGGAACTTCTCAGGCGGGGGGCGCGTGTCGCGCCCCCCGAACCCCCCGCTGAGGTCGCCGGTTCGATCCAGACACACTTCGACGATTGAACGGGATCGGCGAACTCGACGCGGTGCGGCGATTGGTGGAGCTGACCGGGATCGAACCGGCGACCTCGTGAGTGCGATTCACGCGCTCTCCCAAACTGAGCTACAGCCCCACGGGGGCGCGCAGGATAGCACGCCGGGGCGGCTCGGTAAATGGCGGACGCCTCGGTGTCATCGCGGGTCGACTGCCGGCTTCGAAACGAGCATTCGCTAGGATCCCGCCGCATGGACCACGGGGAAGCGACCGCCGCCTTCCTCCTGGCTCTTGCCGCGGCGCTCATCGGGGCGAAGCTCTTCGGGGAGCTCGCCGAGCGCGTGGGCCAGCCGGCGGTGCTGGGCGAGCTCCTCGTCGGAGTCTTGCTGGGACCGTCCGTCCTCGGGCTGGTTCCGCTTTCACAGGGCGTGCTTCTCGTATCCGAGATCGGCGTGGTCCTGCTTCTCTTCGAAGTCGGCCTGGAGACCGACTTGAACGAGCTTCTGCGCGTCGGCGCGCCGGCTCTGAGCGTCGCGCTGGCGGGCATGGCTCTGCCGTTCGTCGGCGGCTGGATCGTCGCGCGTGGTTTTGGCCTTCCGTCGCTGACGGCGATCTTCGTCGGGGCCGCGCTGACCGCGACCTCGATCGGGATCACGGCGCGAGTGCTTTCGGAGCTGTCGGTCCTCAAGACGCGCGAAGGCCAGATCATTCTCGGAGCCGCCGTCGTCGACGACGTGCTGGGCCTCGTGGTCCTCGCCGTGGTCGGCCAGATCGCCGAGGCGGGCAGCCTCTCGGTCCCACAAGCGGCGCGCTCGGTCGCCCTCTCGATCGGATTCCTCGTCGTCGCCCTCCTGCTCGGAATTCCCCTCGGCCGGCGTTTGATCGACTGGGTCGGACGCGGACGCGTTCGCGGGATGCTCGTCGCGGCCGCGGTCTCGTTCGCCCTTCTCGTCGCCTGGGCCGCGGACCGCGTCGGATCGGCTCCGATCGTCGGCGCCTTCGCGGCCGGAATCGCTCTCGCGCGAACGAACCGGCGGCACGACATCGACGAGGCGCTCAAGCCGGCGGTCGATCTCTTCGCGCCGATCTTCTTCGTCGCGGTCGGCGCCCAGGTGGACGTGCGGCTGTTGAACCCGTTCCTCTCGGAAAACCGCGCGGCGCTGGGTCTCGCCCTGGCGCTGACCCTCGTGGGCTTCCTCGGAAAGTTCCTGGCGGGATTCTGCGCGTGGGGAGACCTCCGGCGCTCCTTCGTCGGGGCAGGGATGGTGCCGCGCGGCGAAGTCGGGCTGATCTTCGCCTCCCTCGGCCGCCAGAACGGCGCCTTGCCGCCGAGGGCGTTCGTCGCCGTGGTCCTCGCGGTCTTCGCGACGACGTTCCTGGCGCCGCCGCTCCTGAAGCTTCTCGCCCCGAAGAAGCCGGCGAGCTAGCCGTTTTCGGCCAGGTCCGCGAGCGTCGTCCCGAGCAGGGACCGGCGTTCCTTCTCGAGTCGCGCGAAGAGCGGCTCGAGAACGAGGACGATGCGATCTTCCCGGCGGGGGTTGATCGTGTAGAGATTCGGCGAGATGGCGTCGACCACCTCCGCGACGCGAATCTTCTCGGGTCTGCGCGAGAGACGGTAGCCGGTGGCCGTGTCGCCGACGACGAGTCCCTTCGCTTCCAGCCGATGCAAGATCTTCTCCGCCTCGGTGGCGTCGGCTTCCTGGTCGTCGTAGAGCTCGCGGAAGGCGTGCGCCGCCCCCTGCGAGAGCCGCAGGAGCATCCGAATCGCGTTCTCCGTGCGCCCCGCGCGAAACGTTCCCTCCGCCGGGAGACGCCCCGCGTGCGACTGAATCGCCCGCGTGAGCTCGACGCCGAGGAGGATCAGCACCCAGAGCAGGTATATGGAGAAAAGGGAGAGCAGGATCAGCGCGAGGTACCCGGTGATGAGATTCATCGTGTCGAGAGCGTGGACATAGAGTCCGAAGATGCCGCGCAGCACTTCGAGGGCGATCGAGATGATGCCGCCCGCGACCGCCGCCGCATTCCATCGAACGTAGGCGTTCGGCAGGAATCGGTAGAGGAGCGTCAGCGCGCCCCACTGGAGCGCGAAACGGAATGCATGCTCGGAATCGGAGGATCCGAGTAGCGTCGCGGCGCGGCCGGTGTCCTGGATCCTCCGCAGGCCCAGGGCGATCGCGCCCACGAGCAGCGCCCCGGCGAGGAGGACGAGGGAGTAGATCGCGATCCGCGGCAACCACGCCCGCCGGCGGGGCGCGCCCCACACGGCGTTGAAGACCCCTTCCACGATGAAGATCATGCGGATCGACGAGAAGAGCAGGACTACGAGACCCACCCCGGTCAACGCCGTCGACTCCGCGATGAACTCCCGCAGGTTCTCCGACACGCGCGCCGCGTGGAAGGGGAGGACGCGGTCGGCGAGATCCACGATTTCCGCGGCGTTCTCGCGGAAGAAGGCGGCGAGCAGCAGCGAAAACGTCGCGAGGAGTGGGACGGAAAGGAGCAGAGTCGCGAACGAGAGCGAGCCCGCGAGGTCGAGCCCGCGGTCCGCGCGAAATCCGTCGTAGGTGTCGACCGCAATGTTGCGGATCATCCCGCCCGCCTTCAGAATCCCCGCGGGCGCCCAGGGGACGCGCTCCCGCGTCCGCCGCACCATCGCCGTCACCGACCGCTTCATCGCTTCTCCGACGCTAGGGTATATGATGCGGGTCTTTGGATCGGGAGGAGATATGGGCAAGGAAACACCGTTCGATCGCGCGCGAGATTTTGTGGAAGAGAAAATCGACCAGACGAAAGACGTCCTGGGGGATTCCTACTCTCGCGCCCGCGACCAGTTCGACGATGTGAGCGAGGACGTCCGCAAGAACCTGAAGAAATCGGCGCGGCACCTCGAAAAGGAATACGGCCCGCTCTGGGAAGACGTACGGAAGTACGTGCGGGAGAACCCGGGGACGGCGCTCGCGATCTCGCTCGGCGTCGGCTTCTTCTTCGGAATTCTCGCTCGCGGCGGCGACGACTAGCCGGCCCCGGGAGGCCGGGCCGGAACTCCGACTTCGCCTCCCTCGCGGTCCGGTCTCGCTCTCGTTCATAATCGAGGCGTGAGCTCCGCCAGGGCCGGGCACCCGGCGCTTTCGACGTTCGCGTCGAGCGCCGGCTGCGCCTGCAAGATCGGCCAGTTCGACCTGTCGGCGCTCCTCTCGAAGATCCCGCCGCCCGCCGACCCGAACCTCCTCGTCGGCAACGCGACCGCCGACGACGCCGCCGTCTACCGCATTGCGGGGGGACAGGCGCTCGTCCAGACCGTCGACTTCTTCACCCCGGTCGTGGACGATCCGTTCCTTTTCGGACAAATCGCGGCCGCCAACGCGCTCTCCGACATCTATGCGATGGGGGCGCGTCCGATCCTCGCTCTCGCGCTGGCGGCCTTTCCCATGTCGGTCCTTCCGCCGTCGATGCTGGAGGAAATCCTTCGCGGCGGCGCCGCGAAGGTGGCCGAGGCCGGCGCCGTGATCGGAGGGGGCCATTCGATCGATCACGACGTCCCCCTCTACGGCCTCTCCGTCACCGGGCTGGTCGCCGAGTCGCGCGTCGTCCGCAACGCCGGCGCGCTGCCGGGCGACGTCCTCGTGCTGACCAAGCCGCTCGGAATGGGCATCACCGTGCGCGCGGGGCGCACGGACACGGCCGCCGCCGAGAAGGCCCTTGGGGCCCAGCCGGAGCGCCTCCTTTCGGACGCGGAGCTCTCGGAAGCGACCGCGGTGATGTCGCAGCTGAACCGGGGAGCGGCCGAGGCGATGGAGAAGTTTCCGGTGCACGCGGCGACCGACGTGACGGGCTTCGGTCTGCTGGGCCACACCTTCGAAATGATGGAAGCGTCGGGAACGACGGCGCAGATCGAAGTCGCTCGCATCCCCTTTCTCTCCGCCGCGCGCCGCCTCGCCTCTCGGGGCGTTGCGCCCGGCGGATCCCGCAACAACGCGCGCAACCTGGCGTCGCGGGTCGAGCGCGGCGACGGCGTCACCGAAGAAGACTTTCTCCTCCTCTGCGACGCGCAGACGTCAGGAGGGCTTCTCGTGGCGCTTCCCTCCGAGTGCGCCGACGACTACGTCGCAGCCTGCCGCGAGCGCGCCGCCGGCCGGGCGACGATCGTCGGTCGGGTGCTCGCGCGCGGGGAGAAGCCGATTCGAATCGTGAAGGAGTAGATTTCCCGGCAAACGACTCGACGCGCGAAATCACAGCCGGAGGAGCTCTCATGAAGAAGCGGGACGCCGAGGACTGGGTCGAAGTGGCGGGCGTGGGCCGGGACGAGGAGGCCGAGTTGATCCGCGGCCTTCTGGAGTCGGAAGGGATTCCGGCGGAGGTCGAGGGACCGTCGCGCACGCCGTTTCCCGAGGACCTCGGCGCCTTCGGAACGAGCCGGGTCATGGTGCCGCCGGACCGCGCCGACGAAGCGAAGGCGCTGATCGCGAAGCGCGAGCGGGAGTACGCCGCGGGGTCGGGCTCGGACGAAGAGGACTCGGATTGAGACTCGCGCCGGGAGCGCGGATCGGGCGGTTCGAGATTCTGTCGGTCCTCGGCGAGGGCGCGATGGGGGTCGTGTACCTCGCCACCGACTCGCAAATCGAACGAACCGTCGCGATCAAGACGCTCCGCGCGATGTCCGAAGCGAGCGGCGCGGCGCGCGCCGATCTCGAGGCGCGCTTCCTGAAGGAGGCCAAGCTGGCCGGGCGCCTCCAGCACCCCAACGTCGTGACCGTCTACGAAGTCGGACGCGACGGGGACACCTCCTTCATCGCGATGGAGTACGTCGAGGGAGAGCCCTTGAACCGCGCCGCGCGGGCCGAGTCGGGCCTCGATACGGCCGCGCGCCTCGAGCTCGTGCGCCAGGTCGCCCAGGCCCTCCAGCACGCGCACGAACGGGGCGTTCTGCACCGCGACATCAAGCCGGGCAACATCCTGGTGACCCGCGACCGGCGCGTCAAAGTCGCCGACTTCGGTATCGGAAAGCTGCTCTCGAGCGGCGGGGGCGATCTGACGCGCACCGGTCAAATGCTGGGAAGCCCTGCCTACATGTCTCCCGAGCAGATCCGGGGTGAAAAGCTCGACGGCCGCTCGGATCTCTTCTCTCTCGGCGTCGTCTCCTACGAGCTGCTGACGGGCTCCCGGCCGTTTCCGGGGGATTCGATCACGACGCTCGTCTACCAGATCCTCCACACCGAGCCGCCCGATCCGCTCGAGCTTCGCGCCGATCTGCCGCCGGCGACGCGCCAGGTCTTCTCCCGGCTGCTCGCCAAGTCGCCCGACAGGCGGCCGGCCGACGCGTCCGAGTTCCTGAAGGAGATTCGAAAGATCGAGGCGGAGCTCTCCGACGTCGAGCCGACGCAGGCCCTGCCGAAGAGGACCGCCGCCGTCGCCGCCGCGCCGCTCGCCCCGGCGCCTCCTCCGCCGCCTCGCGAGAGTCGTCCGACGGCGCCGGTGGTTCCCGGCCGGGCCGGGAGGCCGACGGTCCCGACGCCGACGAGGACGACCGGCGGTCGGAGCGCCGGCCCCCTCTATCTCTTCGGCGCCGCCGCGCTGCTCGTGGCCGTGGCGCTGCTCGTCTGGATCTTCCGCGCCTCCGAGAAGCGACAGCAGCGGATCGCGGAAGCGCCTTCGACTCCGGCGGCGGTCGCCCTCGAGAGCACGGCCCCGGCGGGATCCGCGGCAATCGAGCCCACCGCCGAGCCCGCGCCGACCGAGGCGCCGACTCCGGCGGCGCTTCCGACGGCCGGGCCGGCTGCGGCCGCCGATGCGACCGTGGGAGCGACCCGACTCGAGCGCGTGGCGCCCACGCGCGCGGCGCCGACCGCGATATCGATCGTGCCGACCGTTCCCCCCGCGCCGACCGCGGCGCCGGTTCTCTCGGCGTCGGGCGCCGGTGCGCCGGCGGAAGCGGAAGCCGGGGCTGGCGCCGGCGGCGCGTCCTCCGCCCCCGCCGAGAACGTCTACCGGACGCGGCGGTTCGCCAAGTTTTCGTCGAGCCCCGAGCAGGCTCGCGTCTATCTCGACGGCCACTACGCCGGCATCGTGGATGACTGGGACGACCACGGCGGCGGCCGCACGCTCCCCTTCGGTACGGAGGGGAGGCATCGGGTTCACATGGAGCTTCCGGGTTATCGCAACCTGAATATCGACGTCCTCGTTTCCCCGAACGCGGACGACGACACGGTCGAGATCGACGACGAGCTGAGGCGGATCTCGAAGGTGGAGTATCCGAAGTTGAAGAGCCCGTTCGGCCGAACCGAAGGACCCGTGGTCTTCGCCGTGACGCCGCCGGACGCGATCGTTTCGGAGGGCGGCCGGACGCTCGGTTCCGCCGCGTCCTTCGGCCCGTCCTCTCCGCTCAAGCTCACCGGCCCGACCGTGCACGACCTCACGATCTCCGCCCCCGGCTACGAGCCGCGCGTCGTCCGGATCCTGGTCTCGTCGAACGCCGATCGGGATCACGCGGAGGTGAAACTCGAGTTGAAGCCGCTGAAGAAGTCCTAACACCTTCGTGGCGCCGGTCCGGTAATAGACTCTCCCGCCCGAGGAGGGATCCCTTTGCAGCCGAGCTCCGATCTGGTCCGGCGACCGGCGTCGCTCTGGAGCGACGCGATCTTCCGAGAGCGCCGCGGGGCTTTTTCCCCGGGGACGCGGCTCCGAATCGGCGTTCTTCCCGGAGAGGGCGTCGGTCCCGAGGTCGTCAGCGCCACGCTCTCGGTTCTCTCGGCGATCGAATCCTGCGGCTTCGCCGCTTTCGAGATCGAGACGGGAGGAGCGATCGGCCGGGAAGCGGAGCTGCTCTCGGGCCGGGCGCTGACCGAGGAGGTCGCGCGTTTCTGCGAGGACGTGTTCGCCGGCAACGGCGCGATTCTCGCCGGCCCCGGCGGGGGCCGGTTCGTCTACGACCTGCGCCGGCGGTTCGATCTCTTCTGCAAGATCTCCCCGCTGCGGCCGGTGGACTCTTCGTTCCCGGCGAGGCGTCTGAAGTCGAGCACCGGCGGCGAGGCGGACATCCTGATCGTCCGCGAAAACGTCGGAGGCGAGTACCAGGGAGAGTGGAGCGAGAGCACCGAAGAGCGGGAAGGGAGAGTCTGCGAGCACACGTTCCGGTACACCGAGCGCGAGGTCCG
>JBKPSZ010000020.1:0-25519 GCA_046735265.1 Acidobacteriota bacterium
CCCCTTCTGCGCGGTCAGTGCCGCCGGAAGCGCGCACTCGACGATCTCGTGGGCGCCCTCGATCTCGCGATGAGCGGTGATCTTCCCGTCTCCGAGCTCGAGCTTCACGACGTTGCCGACGTGCGGCACGCCGGCGAGCTCCGCCGCCATCGGCCCGACGAGCGATTCGTCGTACCCGACGCCCTTCTGGCCGAACCACAGGAAGTCGTAGGCGCCCTCTTTCGCGACCGCGGCGATGGCCTTCGCGATTCCGAGAGCGTCGAGGGACTTCGCCGCGCCCGAGTCGATCCAGATCGCCTCGTCCGCGCCGCGGGCCAGGCATTCCCGGAGCCCGGTCTTCGCCCGCTCCGGCCCGACCGACACGACGGTCACCGTCCCGGAGCCCTTCGCCTCTTTCGTCCGAATCGCTTCCTCGAGCGCGAACTCGTCATACGGCGACACGATCCACTTGACGTCGGTCTCGTCGATCGAGGAGCCGTCCGAGGCGATCTTGATCTTCGTCTCGGTGTCGGGGACGTAGGCGATGGCGACGAGCGAGTTCACCGTGCGTCCAACCTCGCGAAGATGAGGCTTCCGTTGGTCCCACCGAATCCGAACGAGTTGTTCAAGGCGTAACGGATCTTTCGCTCCCGTGGCTGGTTCGGAACGTAGTCGAGGTCGCACTCCGGGTCCGGGTTCTCGTAGTTGATCGTCGGCGGCAGGACGCCGTGATGGATCGCGAGGACACAAATCGCCGACTCGAGGCCGCCCGCGGCGCCGAGGAGATGGCCGGTCATGGACTTCGTCGAAGAGACCGCGAGCTTGTAGGCGTGGTCTCCGAACACCTTCTTGATCGCGAGCGTCTCCGCCTTGTCGCCGAGCGGCGTCGAGGTCCCGTGCGCGTTGATGTAGTCGATCTGGTCCGCGGCGAGGCCGGCGTCCGCGAGGGTGTTGCGCATGACGCGCGACGGCCCGTCGCCGTCGGCCGAAGGCGCGGCGATGTGGTACGCGTCTCCCGACATCCCGTAACCGACGAGCTCGGCGTAGATCCGCGCGCCGCGGCGGCGAGCGGCCTCCATCTCTTCCAGAACGAGGATTCCGGCGCCCTCGGCGATCACGAATCCGTCCCGATCCCGGTCCCACGGGCGCGACGCGCGCTGCGGCTCGTCGTTTCGGCCGGTCAGCGCCTTCATGACGGCGAACCCGCCCACGGCGAGCGGCGTGATGACCGACTCCGTTCCCCCCGCGATGGCAGCGTCCGCGTCGCCGTACTGGATCATCCGGTACGCCTCTCCCACCGCGTGCGCCCCGGTCGTACAGGCGGTCACCGTCGAGAGATTGGGCCCCTGGATTCCGTATTTGATCGAAATGTTTCCGGCCGCCTCGTTGACGATGAGGCCGGTGATGAAAAACGGGGAGATGACGCGGGGAGTGTTCCCGCCCTCGACGTACTTGCGCATCGTGTCTTCGATGAGCGGAAGCCCGCCGATTCCCGAGCCCACGACGACCGCCACCCGCGTCCGGTTCTCGTCGGTCACGGGAAGACCCGAGTCCTCCATGGCGAAGTGGGCCGCCCCCATCGCATAGTGGATGAAGGTGTCCATCTTCTTGATCTCTTTCTTCTCGATGTAGCGGCCCGGCTCGAACCCCTTGACCTCGCCCGCCACGCGTGAAGAGAACGAGGACGCGTCGAAACGGGTGATCGGGCCGATGCCGCTCTTACCCGCGAGGAGGGCAGACCAGTTCTCCGCGTTGCCGATGCCGAGCGGAGTAACGAGGCCCACCCCCGTCACGGCCACGCGGCGGGGAGAGGAAGGGCGAGGCATGGGGAGTCAGTTTTTCGAAGAGTGCTTCTCGATGTATTCGATGGCGTCCTTGACCTTCTGGATCTTCTCGGCCGATTCGTCCGGAATCTCGATGTTGAACGCCTCTTCGAAGGCCATCACGAGCTCGACGGTGTCGAGCGAGTCCGCGCCGAGGTCGTCCACGAAAGATGCCTCCGGGGTGACCTCGTTGGCATCCACGCCGAGCTGCTCGACGATGATGCTCTTCACCTTCTCTTCCACGCTCATTCGTCCTCCCTCGCTGTCGAAAGCCGCCGTATTCTTCCCCAGATACCCCGCTCTGGCAAGGGCCGCGGGGTTCACATGAGAAGCCCGCCGGACACGTTCAGGACATGTCCCGTGACGTAGGAAGCCTGCTCCGACGCGAGGAAGGCCACGGCTTCCGCCACATCGTCCGCAGCGCCGAGACGGCCCGCCGGGATCTGTCCCGAGAGCGCCTCGCGCGCCTCCGGGGTCATCTTCTGCGTCATCTCGGTCTCGATGAAACCGGGCGCGACGGCGTTGCACGTAATGTTGCGCGAAGCGAGCTCCCGCGCGATCGTCTTCGTCAGGCCGATCAGCCCCGCTTTGGACGCGGCGTAGTTGGCCTGCCCGGGGTTGCCCATGAGGCCGACGACCGACGTGACGTTGACGATCCGTCCATAGCGCTTCTTGACCATCGCGCGCAGGAGCGTCTGTGTCAGGAGAAAGGCCCCCGACAGGTTCGTCGCGAGGACGCGGTCCCACGACTCCCGGCTCATGCGGAGAATCAGGTTGTCTTCGGTGACGCCGGCGTTGTTCACGAGAACGTCGACGCTGCCGCGCGCCGCGAGTGCCTGCTTCGCGCCGGCCTCGATGGACGAGGCGTCCGCGAGATCCATCCGGAGCGCGGTCGCGGCTCCACCCGCTTCGCCGATCGCCGCGACGAGGCGCTCGAGCGCTTCGAGACTCCGCGCGGCGGCGACCACGTGCGCGCCTTCCGACGCGAGCCGGCGCGCGATCGCTTCCCCGATCCCGCGCGAGGCGCCCGTCACGAGCGCGACTCGATTTTCGAAGCGCTTCATGTGGCGGCAGTCTACTCCGGCCGAAATAGCCCGGGATCCCTCGCTCCGATCGGGATGACGACGCGCGACTCCGCGCGCGCCGTCACTTCGGCTTGTCCGGCAGATCCGGCAGCTCGCGGCTCCATTCGTCCACGATGAATCTCGCGACGTCGGCGATGGCGAGCACGGACGGGTGGTCCGCGGCGTTCGTCGAGACGGCGGTGCTTCCGTCGGTCAGGAAGACCAGAACGAATCTCCCCTTCCGGGTTCGGAGCACCCCGGAGTCGTTGCGCACGCCGCTCATCGTTCCGGTCTTTCCGGCCCAGAGGTCCTCGGAGGAGAAGCGGCGCGCGACCCGAAGGCGGCTCGGGTCCTTGTCGAGGTATCCGAAGATGCGGTCGGAGGATTCGGGATCGAGCAGCTCCTCCCGCGCGACCCTCTCGTACCAGACCGCGACCTCGGCCGGCACGAGCGACCCGAACCGCAGCCCCTTCCAGGGGGAGGGCTCCTCGTCTTTCGTCTCGTAGGCCGGCAGAGACGCGAGCAGGCGGATCCCCGGAAAGCCGAGCGACACCATTCGCGCATTGATCGCTTCGAGGCCGAGGCGGTGGATCCAGGCGTTTGTCGCGGTGTTGTCGGACGGCCCGATCATCAGCGTCAACAGATCGTTCCAGGTCGGGGCGAGGCCCGAGTCGAGCATCAGGAGCAGGCCCGACCCGTCCGCCTTCTCCGAATCGGTCAGCGTCCACCGCTCCGCGAGGTCCACGCGCTTCTCGTGGACCGCGGCGATCGCGTCGGTCAGAACCGCGATCTTCGTGACCGACGCCCCCTCGAAGGACTCCCGCGCGAGATGCTCGTAGGTCCGCCCGCTCTCCAGGTGCTTCGCGGCGATCCCCATCCGGCACCCGCAGCGTGCGGATGCGGCGGCGACCGCCGAATCGATGGGAGACACGACCGGGCGCGCCGAAGTCGCGCATCCGGCCGTGAGAACGGCGAAGAGGAGGGCTCCGGACACGCCCGTACGAAGGCGAGCGCCGGCGGAACGCCCGCGGTCGCCGGCTCGCCTATCCATGCGTCTCGACCCGGATCCCCTTTTCGATGCGCCGGACGAGCCCCGCGAGGACGTTGCCTGGTCCGATCTCGAGCCCGCGATCCACGCCCGCGGCCGCCGCGAAACGGATCGACTCCACCCAGCGCACCGGCGAATCGATCTGGCGGACGAGCGCGTCCCTCAAGTCGGGCCCCCGGGAAGCGGCCGCGGCGTCCACGTTGGTCACGACGGGGATGCGCGCCTCCGCGAACGCGGCGCTCTCGAGTCGGGGCGTCAAGCGCTCCCGGGCCGGCGCCATCAAGGCGCAATGAAACGGAGCGGAGACCGGAAGCGGGACGACGCGTTTCGCGCCGCGCTCGCTGCAGAGAGCGCCCGCGCGCGCGACCGCGGCCGCGTGCCCCGCGATCACGGTCTGCTCGGGCGAGTTGAAGTTGGCCGGCGCCACGACTTCTGGGCCGGCGGCCTCGCGGCAGGCCGACTCCACTGCCTCGGCCGCGAGACCCAGGATCGCCGCCATGGCGCCGACGCCCGCCGGGACCGCCTCCTGCATGAGCTCTCCGCGGCGGCGGACGAGGAGAAGCGCGTCGCCGAAGGCGAGGACCCCGGCCGCGACGTTCGCCGAGTATTCGCCGAGCGAGTGTCCCGCGGCGAAGGACGCGCCTTCGAGACGTTCGGGGAAGCGCGTCTCGAGGTCCCGATAAGCGGCGATCGAGTGCGTGAGGATGGCCGGCTGCGTGTTCGCGGTCTGCTTCAGCTCCTCTTCCAGCCCCTCGAAGCAGAGTCGGGAGAGAGAGAAGCCGAGCGCGGCGTCCGCCTCTTCAAAAACCGCACGAGCCGCCGGGGAGGAGTCGCAGAGCGCCTTCCCCATTCCGACGGACTGCGAGCCCTGGCCGGGAAAGAGAAGAAGAAGCGACATGGATGGCGAACGCGCTACCAGCGCACGAGCACGCTTCCCCAGACCAGTCCCGCGCCGAAGGCGGTCAGGAGGACGAGGTCCCCCGTCTTGACCAGGCCCTTCTGCTGGCACTCGTCGAGCGCGATCGGGATCGAAGCCGCCGACGTGTTGCCGAAGCGGTCCACGTTCTTGTAGACGCGTTCGGGCGGGAACTTCAGCCGCTCCCCGACGGCGTCGATGATGCGTTCGTTCGCCTGGTGCGGCACGAAGAGCGCCACGTCGTCCTTGCCGAAACCCTGCTCGGCGAGGAGCTCGGAGCTGATGTCGGCCATCAGCTTGACGGCCACCTTGAAAGTCTCGTTGCCCCGCATCTTGATGAACGAGAGCCTCTGCTCGAGCGTGCGCGGATCGTTCGCGGGATGGTTCGAGCCACCGCCCGGCATGCAGATGAAGTCGTCCAGGGCCCCGTTCGACTTCATGCGGGTACCGAGGATTCCGTGGTCGCCTTTGGTGGCCTGGAGGAGGACGGCTCCCGCGCCGTCTCCGAACAGAACACAAGTCGAACGGTCGGTCCAGTCCACGTAGCGCGAAAGGATCTCTCCTCCGACGACCAGCACGTTCTCGGCCTTCTGCGCCTGAATGAGGCCGTCGGCGAGATGCAGCCCGTAGAGGAAACCGACGCAAGCGGCCGAGATGTCCGACGCCGCCGCCCGCGAAGCGCCCAGATTGTTCTGGACGAGGCAGGCGGTCGCCGGAAACGGCATGTCGCCGGAAATCGTGCCGACGAGGATCATGTCGAGGTCCTCGGCCTTCACGTGCGCGCGCTTCAAGGCGGCCTCGGACGCTTTCGTGCAGAGGTCCGAGAACTTCTCCCCCTCCGACACGATCCGCCGCTCGCGGATGCCCGTCCGGCTGGTGATCCAGTCGTCGGAGGTTTCGACGATCTTCTCGAGGTCCGCGTTCGACAGGATCTTTTTCGGGACGGCGGACCCCACGCCGACCAGACGGGCGCGGATCATCGACCCTCTCGGGAGAACCGCGAACCGCTCAGGAGCGCGCCTCGCGCCCGGTCGAGCGCGTGATCGCCGCCCCGCCGCTCTGGGACTGCGCCTCGGCGGAATGAAGCTGGGCGATGGCGGACTGGATCTTCTCCGCCAGGCCCTGTCGCGAGAATTCGGCGGCGAGGCGGATCGCGTTCTTGACCGCCTTGGCGCTCGACCGCCCGTGACAGATGATGACGCAGCCCTTCACGCCCAGGAGCGGCGCGCCGCCGTACTCCGAGTAGTCGATCCGCGACTTGAAGCTCCGGAAAGCGGAGCGCGAGAGCAGGAAGCCGACCGAGGCCTTCAGCGTCTTCTTGATCTCCTGGCGCAGCATCGTCTCGACCATCTCCGCGAGCGCCTCGGAAACCTTCAGGATCACGTTGCCCGTGAAGCCATCGGTCACGATCACGTCCACCTTGCCGTTGAAGACGTCGCGCCCCTCGACGTTGCCGACGAAGTTCAGACCCGCCGCCTTGAGGGTCTTGAAGGCCTCCTTCGTGCTGGCGCTGCCCTTCGTGTCCTCCTCGCCGATCGACATCAGGCCGATCGAGGGGTTCGGCTTTCCGAAAACGAGCTGGGCATAGATCGAGCCCATGACCGCGAATTCCTTGAAGTGCTCCGTCCGGGCGTCCGGGTTGGCCCCGACGTCGAGGAGCAGACAGTGCCCGGTCACGTTCGGGAGAATGGCCGCCAGAGCGGGTCGGTCCACGCCGAGAATCGTTCCGATCACCATCTTCGCCGAGACCATCGCGGCGCCCGTGTGACCGGCCGAGACGAGCCCCGCCGCACGCCCTTCCCGAACGCAGTTGGCGGCGACGCGAATCGAGGAGTTGCGTTTCTTGCGGAGCGCCGCGGTCGCCGGCTCTTCCATCGCGATGACCTCGGGCGCCTCCACGATCTCGATCTTGTCTCCGCGATATTCCGCTTCGGAGAGGAGCCGCGAGAGCTCGGCGCTTCGGCCGACCAGGATCGTGGAGATCCCGTATTCGTGTGCCGCCGCGACGGCGCCGTCCACGTTGACACCGGGAGCATGGTCGCCGCCCATCGCGTCCACAGCGATACGCATTTCCGCCCGACCCGAGGATTGCACGGTGGCCGGTGATTATAAGTCGCGGCCCCCGACCAGAGATGCCGAACGGCGGTTGCTGGCGGCCGCAAGACTTCCGCCCGCGACGCGACGAAGGTTCGCGACGTTCACCGAGCGAACCGACTCGCGTCGCGGGAGCCGGAGCGCGGCGAGGGAGCCAGGCCAAGCGTCGAGTCCCTTTGGGCGAGCGGTCGGCCGGTGGCAGTCGCCGGCTTCCGCAACGATGAGACGAGGGCCCTCGCGTGAGGCGGCCGCCAGGCTCCCGAGCTCCGGCGACTAGGGATTGATCGCCTGTTTTCCCTTGTAGTACCCGCAGTGCGGGCAGACGCGATGCGGCAGTTTCGCCTCGTGGCAGTTCGGGCACTCCGACAGCGACGGCGCGGTCAGGGCGTCGTGCGCGCGGCGCTTGTCGCGACGGGCCTTGCTGTGGCGGCGTTTCGGATTGGGCATGATCGTTCCTACTCTTTCTGCGATTTCGTCGCGTTCGAGACGCCGGCGAGAGCCGCCCAGCGCGGATCGACCTCGTCGGTCGCGCACCCGCACGGACCGAGATTGCGATCGGCGCCGCAGCGCGAACAGAGCCCGCGGCAGTCTTCCCGGCAAAGAGGCTTCATCGGAAGCGACATCTGGACTCGCTCCTCCGCGAGCGGGGTGACGTCCATCTCCTCCCCCTCGTAGAAGGCGACGTCGAGGTCGTCACGGGCGAGCTCGCGCACGTCCGGCGAGCCGGGTGTCCGCTTGTACAGAACGAGCACGAAAGCTTCGTCCGACGCGAACGGATACGCGGCCAGGCAGCGGCTGCACTCGAGCTTTCCCTCGAACGCGCAGCGCGCGTCGAGCGCGAATCCCCCCTCGATCCGGGAGACGACGCCCTCGAGTCGGACCGGCGAAATTTCGAGCAGCGGCTCGCGGTCGAGAGCCTCGAGCGAAAAAGGGATCTCGAAGGCGACCGGAACCGGCTCCTCGCGCACGGACGACAGATCGATGTGATTCGAGCGCTTCATGAAACGCGCGATCCTATCAGGGAGACCCGGACGGGTCAAAAGAGTCGATCCGGCGACAGCTGATACCGTTTCCCCGTGCGCATCGCGATCGACGCCCGTGCGCTCCTCGGCCAGCGCACCGGCATCGGGACCTACACGAGCGCCGTGGCGCGCGAGCTCTCCGCCCGGCGGGAGAACGAGGTCGCGCTCTTTCTGCCGCGGCCCTTGGGCGAGGACGCCGACGGCCTCGGCAGCGCGGCGGTCGAGGCGGATTCGCACCCGTTCGGCACGCTCTGGGTCCAGACGGCGCTCCCGCGACGGCTCCAGGAGTGGCGCGCGGACGTTCTGCTCGCCGCCCTGACGATCGCGCCTCTGCGCGGCGAAACCCCCGCCGTTTCGGTCGTTCACGACCTGACCCCGTGGACGCACCCGGAGTGGCATGCCGACCGCACACTCGCCGCATTCCTTCCGCTGTGGGAGCGGACGCTCGAGCGCGCCGCGCGGCTCCTCTGCGTCTCCGCCGCGACCGCCGTCGACTTGGAGCGTCTCTACCCGGAGGCGCGAGGCCGGGTCCGTGTCGTCTGGAACGGCGTCGATCCCGAGTTCCGTCCCGCGGACCGCGCCGACGGCCGCCTCGAAAGGGAGCGGTTCGCGCGAGGAAGACCGTTCCTCCTCTACCTCGGCACGCTCGAGCCGCGAAAGAACGTCGCGACGCTCGTCGAAGCCTGCGAACGTCTCTGGACGAAAGACCGCGGCCGCCCCGACCTCGTCCTGGCAGGCGGCTCGGGATGGAAGGGCGGGCCCCTCGCCCGGCGCATCGAGGTCTCCCCTTTCCGCGACCGCATTCACCTGGCCGGATACGCTTCCCGCGAGATGGCGCTCGCGCTCTATCGCGCCGCCGAGGCGTTCGTCTATCCGTCGTTCGTCGAAGGCTTCGGTCTTCCGGTGCTCGAGGCGATGGCCTGCGCCCTGCCGGTCGTCTGCTCGGATGCCGCGGCGCTGACCGAGGTCGGAGGCGACGCGGCGCTCTACGCACCCGCCGGAGACGCCGCCGCTCTCGCGCTCGCGATCGAAACAGCGCTCGAAGATCCGGCCGAACGCCAGCGACTGCGGGAGGCGGGTCCGCGCCGCGCGGCGCTCTTCTCCTGGAAGGCGACGGCCGAGAAAACCGCCGGCGTCCTCGCCGAGGCCGCGGCGTGACCCGAACGCCGCTCGTCGGGTTCGACGCACGCAAGATCCGCGACTTCGGGATCGGCACTTACATCCGCCAGCTCCTCCAGGCGATGGCGCGCCGGCGCGAGAGCGAGGATTATCGGTTCCGCGTCTACCTTCGCGGGGCCGATCGCGAGCTCCTCGCCGACCTGCCGCCGCGATTCGAGACGGTCGCCGAAGAATCGCGCGGTTACTCCCTGGCCGAGCTCACGCGGCTGCCGTGGCGGCTCTGGCGCGACCGGCTCGACCTCTTCCACGCGACCCACTACGTTCTCCCGCCGCTTCCGCGCGGCCGGGCGGTCGTGACGATCCACGACATCATTCACCTGCTCTATCCGGAGTTCCTCCCGAGCCGGGCCGCGCACGTCTACGCGAACGTAATGATCCGGAGGGCGCTCGCGCGCGCCGACCGCATCATCACGGTCTCGTACAACAGCAAGCGCGATCTCGTGGACTACTTCCACGTGCCGCCGCCTCGGATCGACGTGATCTACAACGGCGTCTCGCCGCGCTTCCGCCCGGACGTTCCCGAGTCCGAGCGGGCGCGCGTCGCGGCGAAGTACGGTCTGCCGGCGCCGTTTCTCCTCTTCCTCGGCGGCGAGAAGCCCCACAAGAACCTGCAGGCCGTCGTCCGGGCGTACGCCGAGGCGCGCCGGACGGTCGACCTGCCGCACGCGCTCGCCCTCGCCGGCCCGCCCTCGCGGAGCCAGGCGCGCCTCGACGCGCTCATCGCGGCTCTCGATCTGTCCGACCGGGTTTTCCGCCCCGGTCTGGTCGAGGAGGAAGATCTGCCCGGTCTCGTGGCGGGCGCCGATGTGCTTCTCTACCCGACTCTCTACGAAGGATTCGGTCTGCCGGTCGTCGAAGCGATGGCCTGCGGGACGCCGGTGCTGACCTCCTCGACTTCGGCGCTGCAGGAGATCGCCGGCGGATACGCCTACCTCGTGGACCCCATGGACGTCGACGCGATCGCGCGCGGAATCGTCGCTCTGTCGACCGACGAAAAAGTGAGAACCGATTTTCGCGAGCTCGGGAAGAAGCGGGCGCTCGATTTCTCCTGGGACAAGGCGGCCGAGAAGACGCTCGAGGTGTATCGAACGGCGCTCTCGGGCGAGGGCGGCGGCGGGCGCCTCGCGCGCGTCGCCCGGAGGGCGGAACAACGGCCGGAGACGCCCGGCGACTAGCGCTCCGCGCCGCCCGCTCTCGCACATGAGAACCGCCGTCGTCCACGACTGGCTCACGGGGATGCGCGGAGGCGAGCGCGTCCTCGAAGCTCTCCTGCCCCTGGTCCCCGAGCCCACGATCTTCACCCTCTTCCATTCCCCCGGATCCGTTTCTGCGGCGATCGAGAGCCGGCCCATCCGGACTTCCGCCCTCGATCGGCTCCCGTTCGCACGCTCCCACTACCGAAACTTCCTGCCGTTCTTTCCCGGCGCCGTCGAGAGGTTCGACCTGTCCGGCTTCGACCTGGTCGTTTCTTCTTCCCACTGCGTGGCCAAGGGCGCGATCGCTCCCGCGGGAGTGCCTCACCTCTGCTACTGCCACACGCCCGTCCGCTACGCCTACGAGCAGTTCGACGCCTACTTCCCCCGCGATCGCACCCGCTTCTTCGCGGTCAAGCGCCGGCTCGTCGAGCGGTTGCGGGAGTGGGACCAGAAGACGGCCGTCCGCCCCACCGCCTACCTCGCCAACTCCTCGGCGGTCGCGGCGCGGATCCGCCGCCACTACGGACGCGAGGCTGAGGTCTGCCATCCTCCCGTGGACCTCGAGTTCTTTTCTCCCTCCGACGAACCGAGGCGCGACTTCCTCCTTGCCGTCGGGGCGCTCGTCCCGTACAAGAGGTTCGATCTCGCGATCGAGGCCGCGGAGCTCGCCCGAGCACCCCTCGTCGTCGTCGGACGCGGCCCCGAAGGAGAGCGCCTCCGCCGCCGGGCCGGCCGCTCCGTTCGCTGGGCGGGCGAAGTGGCGCGGGAAGAGCTCCGGCAGCTCTACCGGACGTGTCGCTTCTTCGTCCAGCCGGGGGAGGAGGACTTCGGGATCGCGGCGGCGGAAGCGGTGGCCTGCGGTGCGCCCGTGGTGGCCCTCGCCCGGGGTGGGGTCCTCGACATCGTCCGCGACGGCGCGGAAGGCGTGCTCTACGACGAGGAGAGCGCCGGCGGGCTCGCCCGGGCACTCGAGCGCGGCGAGAGCCTGCGGTTCCCGGTCGAAGAAATGCGCCGATCCGCCGAGAGGTTCTCGATTCCGCGCTTCCGTGACCGGTTCGGGCGCGCCGTGGAACAATTGATGCGGGGACAGAGCATCCGACGATGATTCGACAGACGACCCGGCGCATCGCCCTGCTCCTGCTCGCCTCGGACCTCGCGGCGACCGCCTTCGCGCTCGTCTCGGCATACGACCTGCGCTTTCGGGTCGAGATCGTTCCGGTGACGAAGGGCGTGCCGGACGCCGCCTCCTACTACCGCCTCCTTCCCATCATGGCGGTGCTCTGGCCGGTCGTCTATTACTTCTATGGGCTCTATCAGGTCCGCCGTCACCACACACGCATGGAGGAGGGCCTCGCGATCCTCGTCGCGACGGGTCTCGCCACGCTGCTCCTGACCGGTGTCGCGACGTTCTCGCGCGGCTTCACCTACTCGCGGCTCGTGCTCGTGCTCTTCTTCGGGCTCGACGTTTTCTTCGTCTTCGCGGGCCGGACGGCGATCCGCCGGTATCTCGAGGAGGCCTGGCGGCACGGCGTCGGCGTTCGCCAGGTCCTGGTCGTCGGCGCGGGACGGCTCGGCCGGGCGGTCGTCGAGAAGCTCGTCGAGCACCCCGAGGCGGGTCTGCGCGCGGCCGGCTTCGTGGACGACGACGCCCAAAAGCGCGGCGAGACGATCCACGGCGTGCCCGTGATCGGGACCACCGCCGAAGCCGCCCGCATCGTCGAGGAGCGGCGGATCGACACGGTCTTCCTCGCCCTGCCGCTCGAGGCGCACCGCGCGATGCTCTCGGTGCTGAAAGACGTCGGAAAGACGGTCGCCGACGTGCGGGTCGTGCCGGACCTCCTCCAGCACATCACGTTTCGGGCCGCCGTCGAGGACCTGGACGGTCTGCCCGTCGTCCACCTGACGCAGACGCCGCTCACCGGCTGGATGAGCCTGACCAAGCGCTCGCTCGACATCGCGATCTCGCTCGCCGCTCTCGTTCTCTTCTCCCCTCTCTTCGGGATCATCGCCCTGGCGATCCGGCTCGAGGACGGGGGGCCGGTGTTCTACGGCCAGACGCGCATGGGACTGGACGGACGGCCATTCGAGATCCGAAAGTTTCGGTCCATGCGCGTGGGGGCCGAGGACGGGTCGGGCCCGGTCTGGGCCGGACCCGAAGACGCGCGCTGCACGCGCGTCGGTCGCGTCCTGCGCCGGACGAGCCTCGACGAGCTGCCGCAGCTGCGAAACGTGCTTCGTGGGGAGATGTCGCTCGTCGGTCCGCGTCCGGAGCGGCCGGAGTTCGTGCGGGAGTTCAAGGAAAAGTATCCGCAGTACATGGTCCGCCATCGCGTGCGCGCCGGGATGACCGGATGGGCGCAGGTCCATGGCTGGCGCGGGAACACGAGCCTCTCCAAGCGGATCGAGTACGACCTCTACTACATCGAGAACTGGTCGCTGTCACTCGACTTGAAGATCCTCTGGCTGACGATCAAGCACGGCTTCCGGCACCGGAACGCGTATTGAGGAGTCGGCTGATCGGAGGATCGGATCATCGGGCGATCCGGGACGTGCTTCGAGTTCCGGAAATGATCGATTCGATGACGCGATGAACCGATGACCCGATGACGCGATTGCTCCTGGCGGCCTGGATGGTTGGTGCGTGGGCCGCGACCCGAGCGCCGGCGGCCGCGCCCGTCGATCCTCCCGCGGCGCCCGGCTCCCTGGCGCCCAACCTCGCGGCCGCCGGGGAAACGGTGCTGCTTTCCTGGCTCGAGCCGACCGCGCCCGGTGGCAAGCCGGGAGAGACGCCCATGGCTCTCCGTTTCGCCGCCTTCGACGGGCGGCGATGGAGCGGGCCGAGGACGGTCGTCTCCTCTCCGAAGATCCTTGCCAACTGGGCCGACTTCCCCGCTCTGGCTCGGTCGAAGAGAGGCTGGCTCGTCGCGGGATGGCCCGAGCGGTCCGGAAGCGGCGCCTACGACTACCTCCTCGAGCTCGCGCGGGCCGAATCGACGGAATCGTCCTGGAATCGGATCGGAACGGCGCACGAGGATCGGTCGGCGAGCGAGCACGGATTCGTCTCTTTCGTGCCGGAGTCGGACGCGGTCCGGGCGTTCTGGCTGGACGGTCGGCAGATGCAAGGCGATCGCGGAAGCATGTCGCTCCGGACCGCCCGCATCGGCGAGGCGCCCGACTCGAGCGAGCTGCTCGACGCCCGCGTCTGCGACTGCTGCCAGATCTCCGCCGCCCTCGGCGAGGACGGGCCTCTCGTCGTCTATCGGGATCGGTCCGACAAGGAGATCCGCGACATCGCGATCGTCCGCCGCGTCGGTGGGAAATGGAGGAGCCCGCAGTCGATCGCGTCGGACGGCTGGAAGATCGACGGGTGTCCCGTCAACGGGCCCGCGGTCGCCGCGAGCGGCCGGCGGGTCGCCGTCGCCTGGTTCACGGGCGCCCGGGACCGCGCTCGTGTGTCGCTGGCGAATTCGAGCGACGGGGGGGAAACCTTCTCCGGTCCGATCTCCGTTGACGAGTCGTCTCCCGCGGGTCGGGTGGCCGTCGCGCTCGCCGGCAACGGCGACGCCATCGTGGCCTGGGTCGCGACGGAGGGGAAGGGCGGATCGATCCGGATCCGCAGGGTGGACACCCGCGGCCGGGTCGGCGCGTCGCTCTCCGTCGCCTCGACGAGCCTCGCGAGATCGAGCGGTTTTCCGCGGATCGCGCGGCTCGGTCCGGCGATCCTGATCGCATGGGTCGAGGCGAGCGACCCCTTCCGGCTGCGGGCGGCGACGATCGCCGAGACGCGCCTCCCCGCGACTCGCTAGGCGAGCTTCTTCAAGCGGTGCAGGCGCCGCTCCAGATCCTGCTCCTCCTCGGCATCGAGGTCGCGTCCGCCGAAGGCGCTCGCCTCGTAAAGTCGGACGACCGACCGGATGTCGTCGTCCGCGCCGGGGAGGGCCTCCGCGAGGCGACGCGCCACTTCGTCCGGAGCGGTCGCGGGCGAGACGTGACCGATTCGCCTCGCGAGAAGGCGGCGAAGCGCCAGATAAGCCCGCGTCGCGGCGGGCACCGGCCGGCGGCGCCGGCGCCACTCGCGGAGCAGAATCGCGATCGCCGCCGCACCCGCGATCGCGAGGAATCCGCGGCGGAGCCCCGGCAGGGAGAGCGTCCCCTTCCACTCGGAAGCGGAGCCGGCCACACCGGAAAGGCGCTCCCGCGCGGCGTCGAAGAACCGCTGTTGATCGAGCGATTCGAATCCGAGAATCCTCCGGTCGTAGAAGAATTCGACTTCGCGCCCGAGCGCGGCGAGCCGCTTCCACAGCGAGCCGCGAGTGGCGGCGGGGGGCACGCCCGACGGAGGCGTCGGATCGAGAACGGAAAAGCCGCTGCCGTCCAGGTCGGCCTCGACCCAGGCGTGCAGGTTCTCGCCGCGAACGACGATCGAGTTGGAAAAGAGTCCGAGCTCGCCGCCGTAGGAGCCGGTCACGAGCCGGGCGGGGATCCCGCGCGACGCGAGCATCATCGCCGCGGCGGAGGCGAAGTACTCGCAGTGTCCCGCGCGCGACCGGAGGAGGAAGTCCACGAGCGGATCGCCCCGCGGGGCCGGCGGATCGAGCGTGTAGATGAAGCTCTTGCGCAGGCGCTCCTCGATTCGCCGGTAGATCTCCGCCGGGTCCGTTTCGCCGTCCGCGAGCTTCGCGGCGTACTCGGCGATCTCCGGCGGAACCGACCGCGGATCGATCGCCGACGCGCCGATTCCGCGCACGGGCTCGGGCCGGCCCAGGCCGACTTCGTAGCGCACGTTGCGGGGTCCCGGAGTGGCCTGGAGCAGCCCGTCCGGAAGAACGTAAGCGGAGCGCCCCGCCTCGAGGCGAACGGAATCGATGCCGTACGGCAGGAAGAGAAATCCCTTGGCGAAGAGCGCGAGATCGATCCGGACCGGCTCGCGGCCTCGGTGCGACCCGGAAGGATAGGTCTCGCCGCGGCCCGGGGAAGGGCGGCGGGTCCAGACGCCGTCGCGGTACATGGTGAACACGGCTTCGCGCAGTCGAACGACGCGGGGACGGTCCTCGGGCGCCGTCGTCAGACGGAGGACGACCCGATCGCTCCGCTTGGCCGCGCCGAACGACTCGAGGTCCACGCGGTCGGCCGTGAGCGCGGTCGTGAGACCGTCGTCGAGACGGAACGGCGCGATCGCGTACGGCCCCTTCAACCGCGGCAGTCCGTAGAAGAGCGGAGCGCAGAGCGCGGCCGCCGCGGCGAGCCCCGCCGCCGACACCGCCGGCGTCGGCACGGATCGGAGTACCCGCTGCGGCGGCGCCTCGGAAAAGTCCGCGAGCACCGCGAGACGCGCGAGGGCGCGGAAGCCGAGCAGAGCGATGGCGGCGAAGTAGAAGAGGGAGGAATAGTGCGTCGAAGTGGAGGCGGCCGCGAGCGTCAGGAGGAAGAGAACGAGCAATGCGGTGCGCGCCTCCCCCGCGGTCTTGAGCGAACCGAGCTTCGCGAGCGCTGTGAAGAGGAGCAGGTACGTCACCGAGCGGAGCAGACCGTGGCGGAGCACGCTCACTTCGAAGCCGAGCCAGAAGAAATAGCCGAGGCCCGCGAGGTTCAGGGCGAGATCCGGCAGCCGGACGGCCCGGCCCCGTCGTGCGCGCCACCACAGGAGGAGGAGGGCCGCCTCGTACAGGAGGATCACGCGGAGCGACGCCCCCCCTGTGAAGGCGAGCGGAATCGGAGCGACCGCCGCGAGGGGCGCCAGCGCTTCGAGATAGCCGCCCGCGAGCCCCGACGGAAGGAGGCCGCGCCTCGAGGAGTCGCTCACGAGACCATCACCCGGTGATCTCCGCGGCGCAGCGGGGGGAAGTCCGGGGCGCCCGCGGCGGGAATCGCGGGGAGACGTGCCAGAGCCTCGAGGATCCGGGAGCGCTGGGCGCGCCCCACGGAGGGAACGAGGCGCACGCCTCTCGCCTGGAGTCCAACCTCGCCTCCCCGGGCGAGCAGGACGAGCGCCTGCCCCGCGCAGCGGGAGATCGCCCGCTCGAGCCGCTCGAGCGCCGCCGGGTCCTCGGGATCCGCGAGCGCGTTGTCCACCGTCAGGACGACCGCGCGATCCCGCTCGGCTTCGCGCTCCCGCACGATCCAGCGGCGCATGCGCGCCGACTGTTTCCAGTGCATGTCGCGGGGATCGTCCCCGGGCGCGAACTCCCGGAGCATCCTCAGATCGAAACCGGCTCCGCGGCGCGACGCATGGGGGCGGCCGCCGCGCGCGTCCTCCGGAGGCGCCTCCGCGACCGAGGCGATCTCCGGGAAGGGATACACGACGATCTCGCGCGGAAGACGGGCCCGCCGGTACTTGCGGAAGAGCCCGATCGGAAAACGCGAAAGCAGGCCCGCGTCGGGGCGGTGCACGATTCCGCGGCGCGGAAAAGCTCCCTCGACGAGTACCTCCCGCTTCTCTCCCGGTCGGAGCGGATCGATCCAGAGAGGACCGGGCAGGCCTTCGTGGAGGAAGAACAGGGCCTGCGCCGTGCCCGCGCGGAGACGATTCTCGAAGCGGACGCGCAGGAGAGCCGGGCGTGTCGCGACGACTTCGCCGACCGCCTCGATCTCGCAGGCGACGGCGCGCACGTTCCGGCGAGAGAGGATCCCGGACACGACCATCGCGGCGAGCAGGCCGGCGAGCACGAGGTAGAGGCCGTTGTTGCCCGTGTTCGTCGCGGCGATGGCGACCACGAGACACATCAGGATGTACCCGAGGCCGAAGTTGGTGACCCGGATTTCCCAGTCGGGGATGAGGCGGGTCATCGCAAATTCAACGGATCATCGGTCCATCGGGCCATCGGTCGATCGGTGGTCCATTGGTCCGTCGGTGACCCGTTCACCCGATCTCCGGATGAACCGATTCTTCACACCGGCACCGGCACGGTCGAGAGGATCTTCTTGATCACCTCGCGCTCCCTCCCTCCGGCCCCGAATCCGTCCGAGGCGACCGAAAGGATGCGATGCGCGAGGACCGGCTCGGCCACGGACTTCGCGTCGTCGGGGGTCGCGTAGTCCCGTCCCTGGAGAAGCGCATGGGCCTGGGTCGCCCGGAAGAGCGCCTGCGCGCCGCGCGTCGAGACCGGAAGCCGCAGCTCGCTCGTCGCCCGCGTCGCTTCGACGAGCGCGTGCAGGTAGTCGAGAAGCTTGTCGGAGACGGCCACACGCTCGACGTCCGCCTGCAGCGTGCGCACGTCCTCGGAGGAAAGGACCGGCGGGATGGCCGCGAGCGCGCGCTCCGTGCCCCCGCGCCGCAAGAGTTTCTTCTCCTCCTCGGCCTCCGGATAGCCGAGGGTCAGCCGGAGGAAGAAACGGTCCATCTGCGACTCGGGCAGCGGATAGGTTCCCAGGTATTCGACCGGGTTCTGGGTCGCGACGACCATGAACGGGTCGGGAAGGGCACGGCGCTGCGAGTCGACGGTGACCGCCGCCTCGTTCATCGCTTCGAGGAGCGCCGATTGCGTCTTCGGCGTGGCGCGGTTGATCTCATCGGCCAGAACGATGTTGGCGAAGATCGGACCCGCGTGGAACTCGAAGCGCTCGGTCGTGGACTGGAAGACCGAGATTCCGAGTAGGTCCGCCGGGAGCGTGTCGCTCGTGAACTGGATGCGGCGAAACTCGAGCGCGAGGCTCCGGCCGAGCGCCCGGGCGAGCGTGGTCTTCCCGACTCCCGGCACGTCCTCGATCAGGACGTGCCCCCGCGAGAAGAGCGCCGTCAACATGAGATCCACCGCGCGACGGGAGCCGCGGTAGGCCAGCTGAACATTTCCGCGCAGGCGATCCAAGCCCGAGGAGGGATTCCCCGTCATCCGCACGTCCTTTCCCGGATAGCGAATTATCGCCGGAATTACCGCCGGTCGCGTCGGCCCGAGGCCGTGTCCTCCAGGCTGGGGCGTCCCTTTTCGCCGCGCCGGAGCCGCTCCACCGCCGCCTTGAGCTCGCGTTCCTCGCCGAAAGGGAGCACCAGGACGCCGTCCGGAGCGACGACGATCGCCGAGTCGCGGACGCCGATCGCGAGGACCGGGACGTCGGAGAAGATGAGATTACCGTTCTCGTCTGAGGGTTTGCGCGTCTCGCGGACGGCTCGCCAGGTGCCGACGTCGCTCCACCCCGCCCGCAGCGGAACCGCGCGAACCCCCGACGCCTTTTCCATGACCGCGAAGTCGAACGAGATGTCGGGCAAGGCGTCCCAGGCCGCGACCGCCCCGGGTTCGTCCCCGGCGCGCCGCCGCTCCCGGTAGCTGTCTACGGATGCCAGGAGATCCCCCGCCACGCGGCGGGCCTCGGCCAGCAGGCGCGACGGGCGGAAGACGAAGATGCCGGCGTTCCAGTAATAACCCGCGCGCACGTACTCCTCCGCCTCCGCGGGCCCCGGCTTTTCGATGAAGCGGAGGACCTCGATTCCTTCGGCCCCGCCCGGCTCCGTTAGCTCCAGGTACCCGAAGTCGGTGTCGGGTCGGACCGGCGGGACCGCGAAGATCGCCACCGGCCCGCGGTCGGCGGCGGCCGCGGCGGCGGAGAGCGCGCGCCGGAATGCCTCCCCGTCCGCGACGGTCTGATCCGAGGGCACGCATGCCGTCACGGGATCCCCCTCCTCGGCGAACTGAAGGGCGGCGGCGAGGATCGGGGGACCGGAGTTGCGTCGCGAAGGCTCGGCCAGGATCCGATCCGGCGGGACCTCGGGCAGCTCCCCTCGCACCCGGGAGACGTGTCGGCCGGATGTCGCGACGTAGATGTCGTCGGTCGCGGGACGAACGCGGTCGTACGTCTCCCGGAGCAGGCTCTTGTCCGAGATGAGCTTCAAGAACTGCTTCGGGCAGTCCTCGGTCGAGAGCGGCCAGAGCCGCGTGCCGCCGCCGCCCGCCATCAGGAGGATCCTCATGGCGTCGGATCGATGGGGGCTCCCGCTCCGCGGGACGCCGGCGTCACTCCCACTTCAACCCCAGCAACTCGACCTCGGGCGATAGCGTAATGCCGAACTTCTCGCGGACCGAGTCGCGCATCCGGCGCATCAGAGCGAGCACGTCCGACGCTCGGGCTCCCCCGCGGTTCACGATCACGTTCGCATGCCGTTCGGAGATCACTGCCGCCCCCTCCGCGACCCCTTTCAATCCGCATGCCTCGATCAAACGTCCGGCGAAGTCCTTCGGCGGGTTCTTGAAGACGCTCCCGGCGTTCGGCTCGGCCGGCAGAGCGCCGCGCCGCTTCTCGGCCACGGCGCGCGTCTTCTCCTCGATCTTCTCGCGGGGCGCCGGGGAGAGGCGCAGCGTCGCCTGCGCGACGATCTCGCCGGACTCGCACAGAGCCGTCCACCGGTAGCCGTGGGCGATCTCCGAGGCTTGGGCAGAGCGGCGCTCGCCGGCGCGCGACACCAGCCGGACGCTCTCGAGGACGTCGAAGATCTCGCCCCCGTACGCGCCTGCGTTGATCCGGACCGCGCCTCCGATGGACGAGGGGATCCCCGAGATCGCCTCGATGCCGGAGAGCCCGGCACGCTGCGCCGCCGCGCAGGCGCCTCCGAGGGCGGCGCCGCCGCCGGTTCTCATCCGGTCACCGTCGATCGCGATCTCGAGAAACTCCCCTTCGAGCCGCAGGACGATCCCGGGAAACCCCTCGTCGGCGACGAGGATGTTCGAGCCCATTCCGAGAAGGGCGAGCGGAAGCCCCTCCCGGCCGGCGTGGACGAGCGCGCGCGAGAGCCCCTCCTCGTTTCGAACCCGGCAGTAAAGCCGCGCCGGGCCGCCGATCCGCCAGGTCGTGTGGCGGGCGAGCGGCTCCTCCGGGAGGACCTCCCCTTCCGACCGAGAGAGCGTCAGCTCCACGGTCGGCCCCCGGAGAGGATCCCCGCCACGATCGCCGTGACGCCGGCCGCGAGCAGCCCCGCCAGGACGTCGTCGGCGACGATTCCGAGCCCCTCCGGAAGCTCCTGGAGACGGCGCACGGGACCCGGCTTGACGACGTCGAAAAAGCGGAACGCGAGGAAGGAGACGATCCAGGCCGCGGCCGCGGCCGCGATCGACCGGTAGAGGAAGAGGGGCGCCGGGCTGGATGCGAGGAGCTGGCCGGCCACCTCGTCGATCACGACGCAGCCCGGGTCCTTCGCGCGCAGCGCCCGGCCGGCCCGCGTCGAGAGCGGCACGGCGACCGCGGCGATCGCGAGCCCGGACATCAAGAGTCCGACCGCCTGTCCGAGACTGCCGCCGTGCGTCGGAGAAGTCCAAACCGCGAGAGCGCCGGCGACGACGAGCGCCGCCGCGGAGCCGGCCGTGCCCGGCGCGATGGGCGCGAGGCCGGCGCCGAATCCGGTCGCGAAGAGCATCGCGACGGGCGCTTCGCGAAACGCGCGGCGGAGATCTTCGGTTGACACGCGTTCTCCGCGGCGGGATGATCGCGTCGTCCTCATCGCTCCTTCTGGCGACACCCCCGAAGACTATAATCGTCCGCACCGCGCGGATTTCTGCACGGGCGAAAGCTCCGGCAAGAAAGGCAGAGACATGTCCAGTGTGAAATCGAGCGAGAAGTGGCGCGCCGTCGAGACGGCGCTGACGCAGATCGAGCGCCAGTTTGGAAAGGGCTCGATCATGCGGTTGGGAGACCAGCCGGATGTCCCGATCGCGGTGATTCCGACCGGCTCCCTCGCCGTGGACGCGGCGCTCGGAGTGGGCGGGATCCCGCGCGGCCGCGTCGTCGAGATCTTCGGCCCGGAGTCTTCCGGCAAGACGACGCTGTCGCTCCAGATCATCGCCCAGGCGCAGAAGAGCGGCGGGCTCGCGGCGTTCATCGACGCCGAGCATGCGCTCGACGCCGAGTACGCAAAGAAGCTCGGGGTCGAGACCGAGAACCTGCTCGTCTCGCAGCCCGACAACGGAGAACAGGCGCTCGAGATTGCCGAGATGCTGATCCGCTCCGGCGCGATCGACGTCATCGTCATCGATTCGGTCGCCGCCCTCGTGCCGAAGGCCGAGATCGAGGGGGAGATGGGCGAGGCGCAGATGGGGCTCCAGGCGCGCCTCATGTCGCAGGCCCTCCGCAAGCTGACTGCCATCGTCTCCAAGTCGAAGACGAGCCTGATCTTCATCAATCAGATCCGGGAGAAGATCGGCGTGATGTTCGGAAACCCGGAAACGACGACGGGCGGCCGGGCGCTCAAGTTCTACTCCTCCATCCGGATCGACATCCGGCGCATCGCGTCGCTGAAGGACGGCGAGACGGTCGTCGGCTCCCGCACGAAGGTGAAGATCGTCAAGAACAAGGTCGCCTCCCCGTTCCGGCAGGCGGAGTTCGACATCAATTACGGCGAGGGAATCTCGCGCGAAGGAGAGCTTCTCGACATGGGCATGGAGGCGAAGATCGTCGAAAAGTCGGGCGCCTGGCTCTCCTACGGCGACCTGCGCATCGGCCAGGGAAGAGAGAACGCCAAGCAGTTCCTCAAGGAGAATCCGGAGCTCTCCAACGAGATCGAGCTGAAGCTCCGCCGCCACCTGGGCCTGCTGCCGCCGGAGCCGGCCGACAAGACGCCGCCAGCGGACGCGGCCGCGCGGGAGAAGGAGAGGGTCCGCAAGTAGCGGACTGTCCGGCCGAAGCCGGGAACAACTCGAGCGTGCACGCGGTTTGACGCCAGAGATGCGACTGTCGAGGAGCGCCCGCTTCGCGGCGGGCGCTCTTTTCTTGGTCGCAGCGGCCGCTTCGGGAGAAAGCCGCATCGAAATCGCCTCCGCCCGGGCCGGCGGCTGTCCCGCCGCCGGACCGCCCTGGGGACTGGAGGTCCTCGGCGCTTCGCGGGATCCCATCGGCGCCGGGTGCGTCGCGGTCTTCCGGCCCGCCGCCCTGTCGGACGCCGCGATCGAGGCGGCCGAATCGCAGCTCGCGCGCTCCACCGGCATCCCCGGACTGCTTCTCGATTTCTCGATGCTTCCTTCCGGCCCGGCCGACCCCGAGCGTTTCGCGTTCGTCGCCAAGCGCCTCGCGTCGGCGGCGCGGTCCGCGGCGCACGGGATCCGCGTCGCGGTCAACGTCTCGCCCGAGCAGAACCGTTCGCTCGATGCGGCGTTCTGGGCGGAGACGGATCCCTACCGGGACGCGGTGGTCTGGCGCGCGGGGCGCGGCCTCGTCACGACGGCGGACGCCACTCCGCGATACTGGCTCGCCGTCGATGACGCCGGCGGAGGAGACGCCGCGAGCGCTCTCGTGCGAGCGATCGCGGCACTGCCCGAAGGGACGCGATTCGAGAGGGTGCTGATCGGCTCTCCGGCGGACCCGAACGAGCTCGCGCGGCTCCAGGCGTACTTCGTCGAGGACCTCGCCCCCGAGCCCCCCGCCGCGAAGGCGGCGGCGCCGGATGGCCGGCCGGTTCCGCTCGTGGAGGCCCTCGATCCGAAGGAGCTCACTCCCCGGCTCTTCCTTCCGCGCGACGCGGCGGGAACGGTCCGGGTCGAGCTGCCCACCGGAAACTTCGCGAAGGCGTCCGTCGAGAACCTCGCGACCGGAGCCCGGCGCGACTTCGACCTCGCGGGGGGCCGCACGCTCGCGCTCGATCTCTCGAAGGGACCGCTCGCCGTCGTCCTTCACCGGGCGGCGGGCGCCGGGGCGGAGACGCGCGAACAGGTTCAGGTCGGCGGGGAGCACCGGCTGACGGCCGAGGAAATCGTGGCGAAGGAGCGGGCCTGGGACGCCGGCCAGCGCGAAAAGGTGGCGACGTTCGTCGCCGGAGTGAAGACGTCACTCCGATTCCGCATCGCGGAAGTCGGTGAGACGTTCGACCTCACGATCGAGGGAGAGCTCTTCTTCGAGCGGGGAAAGTCTCCCGACTGGGCGTGGCAGCAGTTCTACTTGAACGGCGTCAAGTGGAAGGGGCGGGAACTTCCGAAGCTCCCGATCCTCCAGCCCGAAAAGGTCACGACGCTCCCGCTCGACATCCAGCTGACGGAGGACTACGCGTACGTCCTGAAGGGCGAGACGACGATTTCGGGCCGCCACGCCTACGAGGTCGCCTTCTCGCCGAAGTCGTCCATGGGCGACCGGCCCGCGTACCACGGAACGGCCTACATCGACGCCGAGACCTTCGGCCTTCTGCGGCGCGATTCGGTCCAGGAGAATCTGAAGGGCGAGACCCTGTCGAACGTCCAGAGCGAGTTCTACTCCCCGGTCCCGGGACGGCCGGACGTCGTTCTGCCGCTCCGGATCAAGGGGCAGCAGGTCTTCTCGACCGCCGGACGGACGACTTCGATCGAGCGCGACGTGACCATGGATCCGGTCGAGATCGATCCGCCGACCTTCGTCGAGCGCCGCGCCGCCGCCTGGGCCTCGCCGCAACAGATGATCCGAGACACGCCCAACGGCCTGCGCTACCTCCTGCCGGATCCGGACCACCCGGGAGAGCGCATCGTGCAGGAGCGGGTCTCACGGAAGAGCACCTTCGGCATCCTCGGCGGCTTCTACGATGGCTCCTTCGATTATCCGATCCCGCTCCTCGGGGTCCAGCACTTCAACTTCGACCTGTGGGAGAAGGGCAAGCAGATCTCTGTCTTCTTTGCCGGCGCGCTCCTCACAGGCAACTACACCGATCCCGCTTTGGCAGGCGGTCGCTTCGATCTCGGAGCCGATGTCTTCGCGGTGGCCTTCCCTTCGACCGAGGTCAACTACAAGGAGGGCAAAGAGGTCCCGGGAGAGAACATCAAGCACCTGCCCGCGTTCTTCAGCGTGAACGTCGGCCACCCGCTGGGGCCGTACTTGAAGGCCTCGGTCGGTCTCTTCACAAACTGGAACAACTATCAGCGGGACGATGAGACGGCCCCCGACTTCGTCACACCCGTTGACACGTTCACCAACGGGGCGCTCTTGAAGCTCGTCGCGAACTACAAGGGTTTCAGCGCGACGCTCTCCGGCTCGTACGAGAACCGGGCGAAGTGGCCGTTCTGGGGGCTGCCCGGGAATCCCGACTACTCGCCGGCGAAAAAGGATTACGGGAAGTATTCCATCGAGGTCGACAAGGATCAGTACTTCAAGGGCTTCCGCAAGCTCCACGTCGGCATCGCCTACCGTGGAGGCGTCGATCTCGACCGGTTCTCCAAGTACGAGTTCGGGACGTTCTCGGGCCATCCGATCCGCGGCTACAAGAACGGCAGCCTGCGGAGCGAGAAAGCCCTGACGATGAACATCTCCTACGGCCTGAACATCGAGGACATCATTCGGTTCGAGGGCTTCTACGACCAGGCGATCCTGGACGACAAGGAATCGGGCTTCCACCACACGTACTTTTCGGGCGCGGGCCTCCTCGCCTCCTTGAATGGCCCGTTCAAGAACTCGCTCATCCGCGGCGAAGTCGGTGTGCCGGTGGTCGGGCACGGCAACCACGGCGTCGTGGTGCAGGTCCTGATCCTGAAGCTGTTCTAAGATCGTTTGATGCCCGAGCCGATTCCGTTCCCGACCACCGTGGCGCCCGTGCGCCGGGCGCTCCTCTCCGTCCACGACAAGACGGGACTGGTCGAGCTGGCCCGGGAGCTCGCCGGGCGGGGCGTGGCCCTCGTCTCGACGGGAGGAACCGCGGCGCATCTAAAGGAAGCGGGAGTCGAAGTCGGACTCGTCGAGGAGACGACCGGGTTTCCGGAGATCCTCGGCGGCCGCGTCAAGACGCTCCATCCCGCCATCTTCGGCGGCGTCCTCGCCGACGAGTCCCGGCAGGAGCACGCGCGCGACCTGTCGACGGCCCGCATCGCTCCGTTCGACCTCGTCGTCGTGAATCTCTATCCCTTCGAGGAGACCGCCGCCTCCGGCGCCGACGTCTCCCGGGTCATCGAGATGATCGACGTCGGCGGCCCCGCCCTCGTCCGCGCCGCGGCCAAGAATCACGCGCGGGTCGCCGTCGTCGTGGATCCCGCCGACTACGAATCGCTCCTCGAAGAGATTCGCGTCCACGGAGGCACTTCGCTCGCGACCCGGGAGAGGCTCGCGGCGCGCGCCTTCGCGCGCACGGCCGCGTACGACGCCGCGATCGCCCGGTATCTGGCGGGCGAAGGGGCCTCGGAGGAGGCCTTCCCCGAGAGCCTCGTCCTCGCGTTCGAGCGCGTCGGCGCGCTTCGTTACGGGGAGAACCCGCACCAGAGGGCGGCGCTCTACCGCGAGCCCCAGGCGCCCGCCGACGCCGTGGTTCGATTCGAGATGCTCCAGGGCAAGGAACTC
>JBKPSZ010000021.1:0-6704 GCA_046735265.1 Acidobacteriota bacterium
CACCAGGTCTTTGGCCTCCTTGAGACCCAGGCTCGTGACCTCGCGGACGACCTTGATCGTCTTGATCTTGTCGCCCACAGCCGCGAGGTGAACGGTGAACTCCGTCTTCTCCTCTTCGGCCGGGGCCGCGGCGCCAGCCGCCGCTCCGCCCGCCGCGGCCACGGGCATCGCCATCGCCGCCGCCGACACGCCGAACTTCTCCTCGAGCGTCTTCACCAGGGTATTCAGCTCGAGAACCGTCATTCCCTCGATTTCCTTTACGAGGCTTTCCGCCGTCATGGCCATTTGCTTCTCCTTGCCGCTTGAAAGCGTTGAAAACTCAGTTGGTGGGCGCCGCCGTCGCAGCCTCGCCCGATTTCGACTTCTGCTCCGCGATCTGATGCAGCGCGACCGCGAGGCCGCGGGCCGGACCGTTCAGAACGGTCACGAGCCGCCGCAGCGGCGACTGCACGAGAAAGAGGAGCCTGGACACGAGTTGCTCGCGGCTCGGGAGCTCCGCGAGCGCGACGATCTCCTTCGGGGCGACCGTCTTGCCCTCGACGAGAGCCGCCTTGAAAACCAGGTTCGGGTTCGCCTTGGCGAAGGTCGTCAGGACCTTGGCCAGCGGGACCGCGGTCGCGGCGCCGTAGGCCACGGCCGTCGGGCCCCGGAAGTGCTCGGCCATCCCCTCGAGGGGCGTGCCCTGGAGCGCCCGCCGGGCGAGCGTGTTCTTGACGACCACGTACTTCGAACGCGTGCCGCGGACCTGCCGCCGCAGCTCGGTGACCTCGGTGACTTTCAGGCCGGCGAAGCCGAACAGGAACGCCGTGTCGGCCTGGGCGAGCTCCCGTTCGAGCGTCTCGACGGCCGCGGATTTCTCGGTGCGGTTCATCGCATCTCCCCGTTACAGAGCCTCGGCCGAGGCCGTGTCGATCTCGATGCCCGGCCCCATCGTCGAAGAGAGGGAGACCGTGCGGAAATACTTGCCTTTGGCGGACGCCGGCTTCGCCCGATGGACCGCCCGGATGAAGGCCGTCGCGTTCTCCTCCAGCTTCTTCTCCTCGAAAGAGGTCTTTCCGATCGAAGCGTGGATGATCGAGGTCTTGTCGACGCGGAACTCGACCTTGCCCCCTTTGATCTCCCGAACCGCTTTTCCGACCTCCATGGTGACCGTTCCCGCCTTCGGGTTAGGCATGAGCCCCTTCGGGCCGAGCACCTTTCCGAGCTTGCCGACCAGGCGCATCATGTCGGGCGTCGCCACGAGCGCTTCGAACTCGAGGAAACCCCCCTGGATCTTCTCCACGAGGTCCTCCGCGCCGACTTGATCCGCGCCCGCCTCTTCGGCTTCCTTGGCGCGCTCGCCCGAAGCGATCACCGCGACGCGCTTGGACTTGCCCGTGCCGTGCGGCAGCACGACCGTGCCGCGCACCATCTGATCCGCGTGCTTCGGGTTGACGCCGAGCAGCATCGCGATGTCCACGGACTCGTCGAACTTGGCGTACTTCAGCTCGCGCACCAGACGCACGGCGTCCGGCAGCGGGTAGGGGCGCGGCTCGACTTTCGCCTTGGCCGCCGCGTACTTCTTTCCGGTTCTTCCCATCGTCTCCTCTCGTCGTTCAAGCGATTCCGTTGGAGCGGAATCTCCGACTGTTCGAGCTTTCAGCCGAAAGCCGATCGCTCCTCCTAGACAACCTCGATTCCCATGCTGCGCGCAGTTCCTTCGACGATCCGGACCGCCGCCGGCAGATCGGCCGCGTTCAGATCCGGGAGCTTCGTCTTCGCGATCTCCTCGACCTGCTTCTTCGAGACCTTCCCGACCTTCTCCTTGTTCGGTGTTCCCGACCCCTTGGCCACGCCCGCCGCCTTGAGCAGCAGGATCGAAGCGGGGGGCGTCTTCGTGATGAAGGTGTAGGACCGGTCGGCGTACACCGTGATGACGACCGGGATGATCAGGCCCTTCTGCGACGCCGTCCTCGCGTTGAAGTTCTTGCAGAAGTCCATGATGTTGACGCCCTGCTGGCCGAGCGCCGGACCCACGGGGGGAGCCGGGGTCGCCTCCCCGGCGGGGATCTGCAGCTTGACGTACCCGGTGATCTTCTTGGCCATGACTCATTTCCTCGCTTACAGCTTCTGAACCTGCAGGAACTCGAGCTCGACCGGCGTCGAACGGCCGAAGATCGTGACCATGACCTTCAGCGTCGAGCGGTCGAGGTTGATGTCCTCGACGACGCCGGTGAAGTTCGTGAAGGGGCCGTCGGTGATCCGCACGTGCTCCCCCTTCTCGAACGTGTGCTTCGGCTTCGGCTTCTCCTTGGTCGCCGTGACGCGATGCAGGATCTGCTCGACCTCGTCCGCGGTCAGGGGCGTCGGCTCCTTGCCGGAACCGACGAACCCGGTGACCTTCGGCGTGTTCTTGACGAGATGCCAGGCGTCGTCGGACATCTCCATCTCGATGATGATGTAGCCGGGGAAGAACTTGCGCTGGATCTCCCGGCGCTTGCCCCCCTTCATCTCGACGAGCGTCTCGGTCGGGATCCGGATCTCGCCGAAAGCCTCGGCCATCCCCATCGCTTCGATCCGCTGCTTCAGGTTCTGCCGCACCCGCTCCTCGAAGCCCGAGTAGGAGTGGACGATGTACCAGTTGCGGGTCTTCGTCCCCGCGGCCGTCGACGTCTCGTTCGTCATGCCGACACCCCCGCGAGCTTGAAGATCCGGTCGATGACCCACGAAAGGCCGGCATCGACCAGGAACAGATAGAACCCGAACAGGAAGCAGGCCACGACGACGACGAGAGTCGTGCCGACGACCTCGGTCCGACCGGGCCAGCTCACCTTCTTCATCTCGACCCACACGTCGCGGAAGAAATCGCGCGTGCGCGGCCACCACTCTTTCACCGGTACCATGTTCGATTCGCTCGCCTCACTCCGTTCGAACTTCGAAAACCGACTCGCTTTGGCAGGGGTGGAGGGATTCGAACCCCCAACCTACGGTTTTGGAGACCGCCGCTCTACCAATTCGAGCTACACCCCTGAAGAATTTGTGATTGGTGATTTGTGACGGATGATTGGCAATCATCAATCTTCAATCGACAATCACCGCTTCCTCTAGACCTTCCCTTCCTTGTGCGCCGTGTGCTTGCGGCAGAACGGGCAATACTTGGAGAGCTCGAGCTTCTCCGTGTTCGTCTTCTTGTTCTTCGTCGTTGTGTAGTTGCGCCGCTTGCATGCGCCGCAAGCCAGGCTGATCGTTTCCTGCATGAGCTACTCCAAAATGTCTTCTCAGCGCTCGCTCGTCGCGAGCGGACGAGAGCAAACGGCCGTGGGGCCACATCCCATGGCAATAACGCTCCGACTCCGTCTGCTTGAAAGACAATGCTCCTTTCGCATTTGGTCTATTCCAGGATCTCCGTGATGGTCCCAGCGCCCACCGTGCGTCCACCCTCGCGGATGGCGAACCGCAGCCCCTTCTCCATCGCGATCGGCGTGATCAGGTTCACTTCCAGGTTCACGTTGTCCCCCGGCATCACCATCTCCACACCCTGCGGCAGCTGCGCCGTCCCCGTCACGTCCGTCGTCCGGAAGAAAAACTGCGGCCGGTACCCGTTGAAAAACGGCGTGTGCCGTCCCCCCTCTTCCTTCGTCAGGATGTACGCCTGCGCCTGAAACTTCAGGTGCGGCGTGATCGACCCCGGCTTGGCGCACACCTGCCCCCGCTCCACATCCTTCCTCTCCGTCCCGCGCAGCAGAAGCCCCACGTTGTCTCCCGCCTGCCCCTGATCGAGCAGCTTGCGGAACATCTCCACTCCCGTCACCACCTTCTTCTGCGTCGGCCGGATCCCCACCACTTCGACTTCCTCGCCGACCTTGATCACCCCGCGCTCCACTCGGCCCGTCACCACCGTCCCGCGGCCCGAAATGGAAAACACGTCCTCGATCGGCATCAGAAAGTCCTTGTCCACCGCTCGCTCCGGCACCGGAATGTACGCGTCCACCGCGTCCATCAGCTCGAAAATGCACTTGGTGTCCGCCGAGTTCGGGTCCCCGGACTCCATCGCCTTCAACGCCGATCCCTTCACGATCGGAATCTTGTCCCCAGGAAACCCGTACGAGGTCAGAAGCTCCCGCACTTCCAGCTCCACCAGCTCGAGCAACTCCGGGTCGTCCACCATGTCCGTCTTGTTCAAAAACACCACGATGAACGGCACCCCGACCTGCCGCGCCAGCAGAATGTGCTCCCGCGTCTGCGGCATCGGCCCGTCCGCCGCCGACACCACCAGAACCGCCCCGTCCATCTGCGCCGCTCCCGTGATCATGTTCTTCACGTAGTCCGCGTGCCCGGGGCAATCCACGTGCGCGTAGTGACGCTTGTCCGTCGAATACTCCACGTGCGCCGTGTTGATCGTGATCCCTCGCGCCTTCTCTTCCGGCGCATTGTCGATCTGGTCGTACGCCTTCGCCTGCGCCAACCCCTTCTTCGCCAATACCAGCGTGATCGCCGACGTCAACGTCGTCTTCCCGTGATCCACGTGCCCTATCGTCCCGATGTTCACGTGCGGCTTGCTGCGATCGAATTTCTCTTTTCCCATCTCTCCCTCAGACGAACTGGAACCGCTACTTGGACCCCACCTTCGCAATGATCTCTTCCGCAACCGACTTCGGCACCTCGTCGTAGGCCGCGAACTGCATCGTGTAGTTCCCGCGCCCCTGCGTCATCGAGCGCAGGTTCGTCGAGTAGCCGAACATCTCCGACAGCGGCACGCGGGCGGTGATGACCTGGACGCCGGCGCGCGGCTCCATGTGCTTGATGTGTCCCCGCCGCGAGTTCAAGTCGCCGATGACGTCGCCCATGTAATCCTCGGGCACGACGACCTCGACGTCCATGATCGGTTCCTTGATGATTGGCTTCGCCTTCTTCGCGGCGTCCTGGTACGCCATGGAGCCCGCGATCTTGAAGGCCATCTCCGAGGAGTCGACGTCGTGATACGACCCGTCGTAGAGCTCGACGTGGACGCCCGTCGTCGGGTATCCCGCGAGGACACCCGTCTCCAGGGCCTCCTTGATCCCCTGCTCGATCGGCTTGATGAACTCCTTGGGGATCACGCCGCCGTAGATCTCGTTGACGAAGACGAAATCGTGCCCTTCCTCAGCCGGCTTGATGCGGATCTTGCAGTCGCCGTACTGTCCCCGGCCACCCGACTGGCGCACGAATCGGCCGTGCCCCTCGGACGGGCGCGTGATCGCCTCGCGGTAGGCCACCTGGGGCTTCCCGATGTTCGCGCCGACGTTGAACTCCCGGACCATGCGGTCCGTGATGATCTCGAGGTGGAGCTCGCCCATTCCGCGGATGATCGTCTGGCCCGTCTCCTTGTCCGTGTGGACCTTGAAGGTCGGGTCTTCCTGCATGAGCTTGCCGAGCGCCAGCCCCATCTTTTCCTGGTCCGCCTTGGTCTTCGGCTCGATCGCGACGGCGATGACGGGCTCGGGGAAGTTCATCGCCTCGAGGATGACCGGGGCGTCCTCGTCGCAGATCGTGTCGCCGGTCGAAACGTTCTTCAAACCGACCGCGGCGGCGATGTCGCCCGCCCAGACTTCCTTGATCTCTTCCCGCTTGTTGGCGTGCATCTTGAGGAGACGCCCGATCCGCTCGCGGGAGTCCTTGGTCGAGTTGAAGACCGAGGACCCGGCGTCCAGATGGCCCGAGTAGACCCGGAAGAAGGCGAGCTGCCCGACGAAGGGGTCCGTCATGATCTTGAAGATCAGGGCGGAAAAGGGGGCGTCATCCTTCGGCTCCCGCATGAGCTCGGCGCCCACGTCGTCGTGCCCGACGATCGGGGGGACGTCGAGCGGGGACGGCAGGTAGGCGACGACCGCGTCGAGAAGCTGCTGGATCCCCTTGTTCTTGAAGGCCGAGCCGCAGACGACCGGCTGGACGTGCCCGGCGACCGTGGCCCGCCGCAGGGCGTCACGGATCTCCTGGGGCTCGAGCTTCCCGCCGTGCAGGTACTTCTCCAGCAGCGCGTCGTCGGTTTCGGCCACGGTCTCGATCAGCTGCTCGCGCGCCTTCTCCGCTTCCGCGCGCAGATCCTCCGGGAGCTCGACCACGTCGTACTGCGAGCCGAGCGTCTCGTCCTTGAAGTCGATCGCCTTCATGTCGACGAGGTCGATCACGCCGCGGTGCGCCGCCTCGGTACCCCACGGGATCTGGATCGGCGCCGGCTTGGCGTTCAACTTCGTCTTCATCATCTCGACGCAGCGCGGGAAGTCCGCCCCCACGCGGTCCATCTTGTTGACGAACGCGATGCGGGGCACGTTGTAGCGGTTGGCTTGACGCCACACCGTCTCCGACTGCGGCTCGACACCGGCCACTGCGTCGAAGACGGCCACCGCGCCGTCGAGGACGCGCAGGGACCGCTCGACCTCCGCCGTGAAATCGACGTGACCGGGCGTGTCGATGATGTTGATGCGGACGAGCTCTCCGTTGACGCTCGACTTCCAGAAACAGGTCGTCGCCGCGGACGTGATCGTGATGCCGCGCTCCTGCTCCTGGACCATCCAGTCCATCGTCGCCGTGCCTTCGTGCACCTCACCGAGCTTGTAGTTGACCCCCGTGTAGTAAAGGATCCGCTCGGTCGTGGTGGTCTTGCCGGCGTCGATGTGCGCCATGATCCCGATGTTTCGGACGCGGTCGAGCGCGGTCTTCTGTCCTGTCGTTGTCGTAGCCATGCG
>JBKPSZ010000022.1:0-4276 GCA_046735265.1 Acidobacteriota bacterium
GTCGCGGGGGACGATCCCGTAGATCTCGTGCGCGTCGTAGGCCGGGTCTTCCGGCTCCCGTCGATCGGCGGGCAGCGCCTTGGCTCCCCCTCCCAGGTCGTCGACGAGCGACCGCGCGATCTCGAGAGCATGGGCGTCGTCCTCGGCGAGATGGTCCGCCACGCCGGAGATCCGCGTGTGCGTGTCGCCGCCGCCGAGCTCCTCCGCCGTGACCTCCTCTCCCGTCGCGGCTTTGACCAGAGGCGGACCGGCGAGAAAGATCGTCCCGGTTCCTTTCACGATGATGGCCTCGTCCGACATGGCCGGCACGTAGGCGCCCCCCGCCGTGCAGGAGCCCATGACGACCGCGATCTGCGGAATCCGCTCCGCGGACATCCGAGCCTGGTTGAAGAAGATCCGACCGAAGTGCTCGCGGTCGGGGAAGACGTCCGCCTGGAGCGGCAGGAAAGCGCCTCCCGAGTCCACGAGATAGACGCAGGGAAGGCGATTCTGCTCGGCCACCTCCTGCGCGCGCAGGTGCTTCTTCACGGTGATCGGGTAGTAGGTGCCCCCTTTCACCGTGGCGTCGTTGGCGATGACCATGACTTCGCGCCCCGCCACCCGGCCGATCCCGGTCACGAGCCCCGCCCCGGGCGCCTCCCCGTCGTACATGCCGTGGGCGGCGAGCGGCGACAGCTCCAGGAAAGGCGAACCCGGATCGAGCAGGCGGTCCACGCGGTCGCGAACGAACATCTTCTTCTGCTCGGCGTGGCGCTCGCGGCCGGCTCCCCCGCGGCGGGCGCGCGCGAGCTCCTCGCGGAGCTTCGCGACGAGTTCCTCCATCGACTCCCGGCGAAGCCGGTACTCGTCGGAAGCGGGATCGACGCGGGTCTCGAGCTTCTCCATCGCGGAGAGGTTCAGGGAAGCGACGAACGCCTCAAGCGCTCTGCGCCCGCGCCCCGGCCTCGCGCTGGATGAACTCGACCAGGGTGCGCGTCGGCGTGCCGGGCAGGAAGATTTCGCGGATGCCGAGGGCCTTCAGGCTCGGGATGTCTTTGTCGGGAATGATGCCTCCGGCGAGAACGAGGATGTCCGAGCCACCTCGTTCCTTGAGCTCCCGCAAGATCTCCGGAAAGAGCACGTTGTGCGCGCCCGAGAGGATCGAGAGGCCGACCACGTCCACGTCCTCCTGGACCGCGGCGGCGGCGATCTGGGCCGGCATCTGGCGCAGTCCCGAGTAGATGACCTCCATGCCGGCGTCGCGCAGGGCGCGCGCGATCACTTTCGCGCCCCGGTCGTGCCCGTCGAGCCCGGGCTTGGCGATCAGGACCCGGATCGGCCTCGCCATCGCCGCCGAGTGTATCAATCCACCAGCGAGACCGGATCGGCGACGCGGATGCGCTGTCCCCTGGCGGCGCGGACTTCGAGCCCGAGGACCCCGCCGCGAACCTTCAGAAGACCATCCACCATCGAGACGTCGCCGGCCGGTTTTTCGGTTCCCGCCGCAACGACGGCGAGGCACTCGCGGCTCGGGGCGACGACGTCGCACAGCGTGTCGCCGATGCGGATCTGCCGGCCGACCCACTCGTCCTCCTCGAACGCCTTTCCCCCCGACAAGTCGATGACGAAGTTCGCGCGGAGGAAGCGGGGCTCGATTCTGTTTCCATAGACCCGCTCGACGAATCGGAGCGTGGGCCGCGAAATGAGATGAAGGGCGCCGCGTCCGGGCGTTCCCTCAGCCGCGCGTCGAACGGCGACGGGCCGTCCCAGGCGACGCGCCGCGTCCCCGACCCACTGCGGGTCAGCGAGTCGAACGTCGCGGCCGTCGGGCATGCGCACCCGCATCCAGGACTCGAGATCCTCGACAATCAGATCCTCGAGGAAGCGAACCGAATACGTGAGAAGCAGCGGGTTCGCTCTCCAGGTGAGCGCCTCGCCCGTCTGCTCGTCGTAGAGCTCGAACGCGCGGTCTCCGACGGCGCCCTCCCGACGCACCACGACCTCGTTGGGAGTCTCTCCTCCGAGCGGCTCGATGGGAAAGCGCCGGAGCGCGGCCAGCTGACCGACGACCTCCGCTAGCTCCATCGGTCAGGCCAAAAGAGCGTGTCGCCCGGGCTCACCGATCGAGCTCCGAACATCCTCAAGATAACTCGATTGTAGACCGAATTTGGTAAGAATCCTCCACGCCGATGCCGTAAGAAATTAGGCTCCGCCGCCGCGGCCGCTCGAAGATCCGCCCGGGGCGGCGTTCGACTCCGTCGGCATGGACGGATCGCCGAGCTTCTCCCAGGCGCGGCGCCGATGCGAAACGCCGTCCTTCTCTTCCGGCGCCATCTCGGCGAACGTCCGCGTCTCTCCATCCGGCACGAAGAGGCGGTCCCACCCGAAGCCTCCCGCGCCCCGCGGCGCCGCCGCGATCGAGCCTCGTCCCTCGCCGCGGCCGACTCGGAGACGGGCGCCGTCGTAGAAGGCGACGACGCAGATCGCCGTCGCGGCCCGGTTCCCGAAGGCGTCGAGCATGCGCGCGATGCCTTCCAGTCCGACCGTCTTCTCCATCCACTTCACGAACGCGCCGGGAAACCCGCCCCAGGCCTCGATCGAAAGCCCGGAGTCCTCGACGAAAAGCGGTGCCCGAAGGCGTTCGAACGCAGCGCGCGCTTTCGCCTCGACGACATCCTGCGGATCGAGGGCCTGCGGCTCGGGGAGATCGAGATCGCGTTGCTCGACGGCGAAGCCCATCCGCCGAGCCTCCGCGGCCTTCTCGGGTCGGCTGGTCACGAGGAGCCACGCTGCGGACACGGCGCGATTCTCACACGCGGCGCCGCGGCTAGAATGAGTCGGATGGGCTCCGGCGACTCCCGATGCCCGCGATGCGACGCCGCGCTGCCCTCCGAGGCCCGCTTCTGTCCCGCCTGCGGCTTCGCCGCGACGCGCCTGGCCGCCGGCGACGTCCTCGACGGCAAGTACGAGATCCTGGGCAAGCTCGCCGAGGGCGGGATGGGCGAGGTTTTCCGCGCGCGGCACGTGCACCTGGACGAGATCCGGGTGATCAAGGTCACGAAGCCCGATCCCGCCGGCGAGGGGCCGGAGCCGCGGCGGTTCCAGGACGAAGCGCGCCTCGCGACGCTGGTGCGCCATCCGAACGTGGCGGCGCTCTACGACTTCTCGCGGCTCCCGGACGGCTCCTTCTACATGGTCTGGGAGTTCATCGACGGAGTGACCCTGGAGGAATGGCTGCGGCGCCACGGTCCGATGTCGGCGGCGCGCGCGATCCGCGTCGCGAAGCAGGTTCTCTCGGGGCTCTCCGAGATCCACGCCCAGGGCATCGTCCACCGCGACCTCTCCCCCGACAACGTGATGTTGAGAGAGGGCGCGAACGGCCGCCTTCAGGCCAAGATCATCGACCTCGGCGTGGCCAAACGGGTCGCGTCGGAATCGCTCGCCCGGACGGGAACGGGACTCTTTCTGGGCAAGCTCCGGTACTGCTCGCCCGAGCAGGCCGGCTCGCTCACGCGCGGCGAGACGCTCGACGGCCGCAGCGACCTCTACTCCTTCGGGGTCGTGCTCTACGAGATGCTCTCGGGACGCACGCCCTTCGAGGCGCAGACCCCCGAGGCGTATCTCGGGATGCATCTGCACTCGCCGGCGCCGCCGCTCGACACCTCAAAGCTTCCGAGGGACGTCGGACCGGAGCTCGCCGCTGTCGTTCGCAAGGCTCTTCAAAAAAACCGCGACCGGCGCTTCGGCGATGCCGAAGAATTTCGCCTCGCTCTCGAAGCGATCGAGCCGGCAGCGACGGCGGCGGAAGAGAAGGCGGCGCCTCTCCCCCCGTCCGGCCGGCGCGCAGCGCGGGTCTGGACGGGCGGAGTCACGGCCGCTCTCCTCCTCGCGGCCGGCCTCGCCGCGTACTGGATCGTGCATCGCCCGGCGCCTCGGGCCCCGGCCGGGGACTTTCCGCTGCCGACCGCGTTTCCGACGCCGGCGGCTCCACTGGCGCCGACCGGAAGCGGTCTCGCCCTGCCCGCGACGTCCTCCGCGACACCGAGCCGGAGCGGGGCGCCCGCCGAGCGATCGCGAGGATCGAGCCGCGGCGTCGCCAACCCCTCCGAAGCCGGGGCAGCGCCGGGCCCGACCGCTCCTCCCGCCGCGAGCGCGCCAACGGCCACGCAGTCCGCCTCGGAAGCGGGCGACAGCCTTCCGGACGTTCCCGATCGCATGGACGAGGAAGGCGCGCGCCGCTTCCAGCGGTACCTGAAACGCTGGCGTACGCTCACGCCGGAGAGGCAGTCGTCGGAAG